>CAIYNX010000127.1 GCA_903927645.1 uncultured Mucilaginibacter sp. | reverse complement strand
GGTAAAACGCTGGAAATTAAGATTGAAAATATATTCAAACCTTTCATAGTTACTGCGGTAACTAAAACATCCCCTCAAAATTCATCTGTAAAAATTAAGATGTTATTACCATATAAGGCATCTGGCTCTTATAATGAAACTCAATGGTTCAACTTTAATTTAAACACTTTTTTTAAGATAAGGTATGGAGCAGATTTAAACAGGTTAGAAGCCAAAATGGCTACCGTTTATAATAATGAGGCAAAAAGTCAAATTCAGGAAGCAGCGGATAAATATGGAAATAAGGATAAAATTCATTATATATTACAACCATTGCTAGCTATCCATAACAGTATGGAATACCCTGCTGTAAATGGCTTGGCTTCCTCCATAAATCCAATATTTTCATACATCTTAAGCGGAATAGCTTTGTTTATTTTAATAATAGCCTGCATAAATTTTGTGAACCTAACCTTGGCTCAGTCGCTCAAACGGGTCAAGGAAATTGGCATTCGAAAGGTAGTTGGAGGCGGTCGCATCCAGTTAATGGTTCAATTTCTTGGTGAATCATATATTTTAACATTTATAGCATTTTTACTTGGTATTATTTTGGTTCAATCGGTACTGCCAATTTTTAACAGTCTATCAAACAAAGCACTTTCCTTTTCCTATTTATTAAGTTTTAAACTAATAGCATACTACATTGGGATAATGCTTTTTACCGGCTTTTTTGCTGGTTTTTATCCTTCATTACTTCTTTCTGGTTTCAATCCAGTTCAAGCACTTTACCAGCGTCAAAAATTTACCGGGAAGAATTATTTGTCCAAAAGCTTGGTGGTTCTACAATTTACACTAGCTACTTTTTTTATCATTTCAATCATTACCATTTATTATCAATTTGATTTTTTGACTCATTTTGATCTCGGTTATAATGATAAAAATGTGATATCCATCAAGGCATTTAATACAGAAAAGAAGCTTTTTCCGGTATTTAAGACCGAACTCTTGAAAAACCCAAATATAAAAATGGTTACTGCAGACCAGGGCGGGAGAGAGAGCATGATTGCCAAGATAAACAATGGCGAACAAATGGATTTTGACGTTAAGCAGGTTGATGAAGATTATTTGCCTTTATTCCAAATACCGGTTGTTAAAGGCAGAAACTTTTTAAAAACCATGGTTACAGATAGCTCAAATGCTATCATAGTAAACGAAACTTTTGCTAATAAGGCCGGTTGGAAAAACCCAATAGGGCAAGTGGTTGATTTCTTTTATATGCACAAAAAGTTTACCGTTATAGGGGTGGTTAAAGATTATCATTTGGGCGATCTGAGCCAAAAAATACCATCAGAATTAATAAGGATGAAACCTGATAATGATTGGGGAAATCTTTTTGTAAAAATTAATGAACAAAATAAAACCGCCTCACTTGATTATGTTGAGGGTATCTTTAAACGATTATTTGTATTTAAGCCGTATGAACATAGCTTTAAGGATGCCGAGAATGCAGACCAATACGAAACGGAAGCGAAATGGAAGCAGATTATTACAATTAGTGCAACACTTACCATATTTATCTCATGTATTGGTCTCTTCGGATTGGCAACCTTATCTGCCGAAAGGAGAAAAAAAGAAATAGGTATCAGAAAAGTGCTAGGTGCATCTGTAGAACTTATTATCAGAAAATTATCTGTCGACTTTTTAAAACTGGTTTTGCTAGCCGCTATAATTGCCACACCAATTGCCTGGTGGGCCATGCATGGCTGGCTCGAAAATTATCCTTATCGAATTACCATAAACTCTTGGATATTCCTATTCGCTATCGGCTTTGTGCTTTTGATCGCGTTCTTAACAGTTTGTTATCATGCCATTAAGGCTGCCATCGCAAATCCGGTAAAGAGTTTAAGGAGTGAGTAAACTGTCTGAGCCGATAGTTATCGGCTCAGGATTTACAGGATTTAAGGATTAACAGAATTTAATTTGAATGACTTTTTTTGAAATCCTGAAAATTAACAAATCCTGTAAATCCTGATTCAGACAAATAATAAACAGTATCAAAACCGTACACTACTGTTTCAAAAATGAACACAATCAATAGATAAAAAATAGTTAATTAGCTAAAAATCAGTTATTTAAAATATTGGTACGGTTTTGATAATAGGTAAGGAGGAATAAGAAATTTTAGTATTTATATAGCATGTTATCATTAAAAAATATTTCAAAGTATTACCAAATAGGGGGCAATAAAAGCTTTGTGTTAAACAATGTAAGTTTGGAGGTGGAGGAAGGTGAGTTTGTATCCATTATGGGGCCTTCGGGTTCGGGTAAATCATCTTTGTTGAATATCATTGGCATGTTGGATGAACCATCCGAAGGTTACCATTATTTTGCCGGATATGCGGTTCATCAGCTTAAAGAAAAACAAAGAGCAGCTTTGTATAAACAATATGTAGGTTTTGTTTTTCAGGCCTACCATTTAATAGATGAATTAACCGTATACGAAAACATAGAAACCCCATTAATTTACCAAAATTATAGCAGCATCGACCGCAAAGCCATTGTGGCGGATATGTTGGATCGGTTTCAAATAGTTGGTAAAAAAGATTTATTTCCAGCTCAATTATCAGGCGGACAGCAACAATTGGTTGGCATAGCAAGGGCACTCATCACTAAACCAAAACTTATTTTGGCCGATGAGCCTACCGGTAACCTCAATTCAAAACAAGGCATTGAAATTATGGAGCTTTTTGCTAAGTTGAATAAGGAAGATAAGGTTACCATTATACAGGTAACCCATTCCGAAAAGAATGCGGGCTATGGCTCACGAATTATCAATTTATTGGATGGAAAAATTGATTCATCCATAAAAATCTAAACACAGCTAATGAGATTTCTGAAATACCTTTTTATAATACTTATTGTATCCATTTCAAAATTTGGTGCTGCACAACAAAAAAACACCTATACACTGCAGGGTTGTTTGGAAATTGCCGTAAAAAATAATTTGCAAGTAAAGCAGAGTTCCTTAAATGCTGAAAGCAATCATCTTGCTTATCTGCAGGCTAAAGAAAACTTACTACCGGCTGTTAGTGGCAATGCAGGTCGTACTTTAAGCCAAGGTAGGGCCATCAATTCTGTTACCAATACCTATGTAAACCAGTCGCTCACGTCTGATAATTACGGCCTGAACGGAAGCTTAACCCTCTTTAATGGTTTAGCCTTACAAAACGCCATAAAACAAGCCTCCCTAGCCTACGAAGCCGGTAAAATGGACTTTCAGGCTGCTAAAGATATTGTAACCCTAAACCTTATCACCAATTATCTTAGCATCTTAAACAACCTCGAAATTATTGAACAGGTAAAAAGCCAATTAGAAGTTTCAAAACAAACTGTTGCCAGAGCCGAAATTTATGAAAAGGAAGGAGCTAATAAAGCGGCTTCTGATATATATGATTTTAAGGGGCAATTGGCATCAAATGAAGTCGCGGTAGTAACTGCTCAAAACTCATTGAACGCGGCAAAATTGAGTTTGTTCCAAATTATGAATTTGCCTTATAACCCAGATGCTACTTTTGAACCTATACCAGTAGATGCCATTTTGCCACAGCAATTAAATGTAAACACAGAACAAATTTATCAAAATGCATTGAACGAATTGCCTGCCGTAAAAGCTGCAAAACTTAGAACAGAGAGCTACAATAAGGCCTTGAAGGTTTCAAAGGGATATTTGTTTCCAACCTTGAATATAAGTGGTGGGTTATCAACTACCTACTCAAGTGTAGCACAAAAATCGGTTTTTACTGATTCTACTACAAAGGCAATACAGGGTATGTATGTAAATACACCAACTGGAAAACAATCCGTTTTTAGTACACAAGCCAATTATGCAAGCCAAAATATAGGGTATGCAGATCAGTTTAAAAATAACTATGGGACCTACTTATCACTTAATTTAAACATACCAATCTTCTCCAATTTTTACAAGCGGAATGCTATTTCGCAGGCAAAAATTAATTTGCAGATCTATCAAAATTTGGAGGATAATGTAAAGGTTCAATTGCGACAAAATATAGAGCAAGCCTATTTTAATTTAAGTTCCGCCTACAACAGATATCAAGCCATAATTGGGCAAGTAGATGTTTATACAGAAAGTTTCAGAATCAATAAATTGCGCTACGAGGCAGGAGTAATTACCTCGGTTGATTATATCATTGCCAAAAACAACTTAGACAATGCAAAGTTAAGCCTCATTAGTGCCAAATATGATTACTATACGAGCAACAAACTACTTGATTATTATCAAGGAAAATTGGCATTTTAGTTAGTGATATAAAAACCAACTACTTCATAATTAATAGTTAAATATTGGTAATTTGAATTATTAGTACCTGCCATTACCATCAAATTTAATTAAAGTTAACCAGCTATCATATTTGAAAAAACCAAGGTAGACTTAAACCCCTATTACAAATTTTTATAATCTTCATTATTACCTGGATTAATTAATTTAATGTAATTTAGAAGAAATAAGTATTTTTCTAAATAGGAGGAAAAAATTAATGAGATTTTTTAATTTGTTTTTATCGGCATACATAATAATATTACTATTCATAAACACTTGTTACGGTCAAAGTGGTAATCTGCCTCAAGATTTAGTGCCGGCAATAAACAGTATAACTGCAGATGAAATAAAAAATGATATTCATTTTTTAGCTGATGATAAACTGGCAGGGCGATTCCCCGGTACACCCGGCTACCAGCAAGCTGTTGATTATGTTACAGAGAGATTGAAAAATTTAAGAGTTGAACCATTTGGCGAAAATGGCACTTGGCTACAAACAGTTAAACTAAGAAATGCAAAGATTACCACCCACTTTTTTGTAATTAATTATGGCAATGGAACACGACCTGAAGATGTACCCAATAAGGACTATGTTATTTATCCTAATCCTGTAATGTCCAGCGTAAATGGTTCTGCCGGTTTAGTGTTTGCTGGTTATGGAATAAGTGAGCCAACCTTAAATTACGATGATTATAATAATCTTGATGTTAAAGGAAAAATAGTGCTAATAATTAGAGGCGCTCCTGATAATTTTCCATCGGCTGCTGCGGCACACCTTAGTAGCACCAATACAATTTTGAAAACAGCAACAGAGCATGGTGCTATTGGGGTTATTATAGGAAATGCAGACTCAACTCGCAAAATTCTACCCGATATGAGTAAGGGGGTATATTCTGTATTAGACAAGGATGGTGGTATCTCAGTGTCACGTACCTACTATAATAACCAATTAAATATTTTGGCATTGGTAAGTTACAACCTGCTTAACAAGTTTTTGGAAACAGTAGGTAAAAATACTACCGAAACCATTTCTCAATTAAAGAAGGGTATTTCGCAATCAACTCCATTAACTTTAAATATAAGCACATCTTTTTCTACTGAATATCAAGATATTACAAGTTATAATGTTATAGGTAGGATATCAGGTTCTGATAAAAAATTAAAAACTGAATATATAGTTCATAGTGCCCATCTTGACCATTTAGGAATTGGTAAACCAGTACAGGGCGATTCTATCTATAATGGAGCTCACGACAATGCATCAGGCGTTGCCAGTTTACTAGGTATAGCTAAAATTTATAGAAATTTAAAAGTAAAACCAAAAAGATCAATTATATTGGTATTTGTTACAGGTGAAGAAATGGGTTTACTTGGTTCTGGTTATTTTGCAAAAAATCCAACTATTCCAATCCAAAACATTGTAGCAAATATAAATACTGATATGCCTACTATTATTGCACCACTGCTTTCAATTACTGCTCTTGGTGCCGAACATTCATCATTAATTAAACAAGTGAACCAAGCAGCTGGTTATTTGGGTTTAGAGGTACAGCCGGATCCTGAACCGAATCAGTCACGTTTTACCCGAAGTGACCAATACAGCTTTGTTTTGAATGGTATCCCCGCTTTGCACATCAAATACGGAAATAAAACTTCGGATGGGAAAAATAACCTGAATGAATTGGTAGCGGAATGGCGAGAAAAGTATTACCATAAACCGCAAGATGATATAAATGGATTATTTAATTTTGATGCAGGTGTAAAATATGCTCAATTAAATTTTTTGATAGGCTATCTGATTGCTCAGGATGATTTAAAACCAACTTGGAATTCTGGTGATTTATTTGGTAATAAATAATTAAAAAACTCGTAGGTTTAGGTAATGAAATTAAATTTAAAAACTTCTATTACTTCTTTATTATGCGCTTTACTGTTGAATGTTTCGGCGCAACAAAAAAATCATTTTGTTAAAATTGAAACAGCACAAGGCTATTGTGTAGTAAAACTTTATAACGAAACTCCAATACACCGTGATAACTTTTTAAAACTGGTAAAGGCACATTATTTTGATGCCACTACTTTTAACCGCATTTTAAAAGGATTTGTGATACAAGGTGGAGATCAGGATTCACTTTACGCCCCCTCAAAAACCCTAAAGCCCGAGCAAAAATGGATACAAACAGAATTTAACCCTTCATTGATTCATAAACGAGGTGTTTTGGCTATGGGGCGCGACGATAACAAGGAAAAAGCATCTTTTACCACCCAGATTTATTTTGTAGATGGTAGAGCCTATACCGACGAAGAACTGAACAACATCGAAAAAAAATATGGAACGCATTATACTGCTGACCAACGCGAAACCTATCGAACTATAGGCGGAACCCCATTTTTAGATCAAAATTATACTGTTTTTGGCGAAATAGTAAAAGGAATTGATTTTATTGACAAGGTAACAGCGGTAACAGTAAATAAAGACGGTAATCCAGACAAGGAAGTATGGATGAAAATAACCTTACTAACTGAAAAAGAATTAAAAAAGGAACTCCAAGCTAATTAATGTACTGCTCATAGTCTTATTTTAGTATTTATAAGGTTGTCTCCGAATACTTTTTCGAAAAACCTGCACAATTTGAATTAATACATCCGGCACTTTTTAATTTAATGTGTAAAGTTTTTAAGGAAGATTTTTTAGTATAATATAAATCATTCATCTATAAAAAATAAATTCTAATATTCTATTTCTTTCTGAAATAATGTTGCTTTCCCCTTATTAATGGTTTAATTTTTTTAAATATTTGTTTTTAATTATCAAGTTGTACTTTAGTTTAAAAATACAAAAACTGCAGCTGGGTAAATTTTATTGAAAAAGAACAACCCTATAGTTTTAAAACGGCGAATTTTTTTAACTATAAATTGTTGGGACAATTTGAACCTCAAAATCAATTTGTTTTTTAATATTTAAACCAATGAAAAAAAATATACTTTACCTTATTTTTATGCTGGTTTGCAGCTTTGCCATAGCTCAAAAATCAGGAAGCGTTATCACCACAGAGGGAATTAAACCTGTGGGGGTGATTAAAAATCTGAGCGATAGTGCCCTTTTGGATGTGGTTCAGCGCCAAACTTTCCGCTATTTTTGGGATTTTGCACACCCTGTTTCGGGCCTTGCCCGCGAGCGTAGCAATACTTCATTTGGTTATGGCAACGAGGTTGTTACCATTGGGGGTTCGGGTTTTGGTATTATGAGCATCATCGTAGCCGACCACCGCAAATGGATTACCCACGACCAAGCGGTAAACCGAATAAGCAAAATTATTGAATTTTTATTTAAAGCAAATTCGTATCACGGCGTTTTCCCGCATTGGCTAAATGGCGAAACCGGAGTAACTATTCCGTTTGGACGGAAAGACGATGGGGGCGATTTGGTGGAGACCTCGTACCTTTTTCAAGGTCTGCTTTGCGCGAGACAATATTTTATGGCCGATAACCCTAAGGAACAACGCATAAGGGATGTAATAGGCTGGATGTGGGGCGAAGTGGAATGGGATTGGTATACCCGCGAAGGAAGGGATAATTTGTACTGGCATTGGTCGCCTAATAATGGTTGGGCTATGAATTTTCCCATCAGGGGTTTTAATGAATGCCTTATTACCTATGTGCTGGCCGCCTCAGGTGAGCGCTACCCGGTAAATGCCGATGTTTACCACCGTGGTTGGGCACAAAGCGACTTTTTTAATAATGGCAAAACTTTTTACGGGCATAAACTACCCCTAGGTTTTGATTACGGAGGTCCGTTGTTTTTTTCGCAATATTCATTTTTAGGGCTTAATCCTAAGGGTTTGAAGGATCGATATGCCGATTATTGGGAACAAAACCAAAACCATACCCTGATTATCCACGACTATTGCGTGGATAACCCCAAGAAGTTTAAAGGCTATGGCGAAAATTGTTGGGGACTAACCGCCAGCGATAATTTTGAGGGTTACAACGCTCATTCGCCAACGAACGATTTGGGGGTAATTACACCTACGGCAGCATTGTCGGCTTTTCCGTATACGCCGGAATATTCGATGAAGGCATTACGCCATTTTTATGAAGACCTGGGCGATAAAACCTGGGGCGAATATGGCTTTGTGGATTCGTTTAGCGAACAGCGCAACTGGTACGCAAAATCGTACCTGGCTATTGACGAAGGGCCCATTGTAGTCATGATAGAAAACTACCGAAGTGGCCTACTTTGGAAACTATTTATGAGCTGCCCCGAAGTAAAAAAAGGACTGAAAAAGCTTGACTTTGACAGCCCGGCTTTGAAGTAGGAATAATTATTTATAATACTTTTTAAAGAAGGCTGCTTTTTTGAAGGCAGCCTTTTTTCTGGGATTTTTTTAACTTATTTTGCTTAATTTTCTAAACTTATTAAGGTTTATGTAATATACAAATACCGCTTTAAATTAGGATTTAAAGTAATCTATTTGGTAAGGGCTGACCAAAAACCTTATTATTAAAATTTTCTATAAAAACCATATCTTTACTTGATGAATCACTTAAATGAAATAAAAAATGAATTGAGAAAAATGAAACCTTTATTGGAGAAGCGTTTTCATGTTAATTCAATTGGTTTATTTGGTTCGGTAGTAAGAAACGACTTTACTGAAAAAAGTGATATTGATATCATAGTTGATTTTACCAAGCCTATCGGTATTGCTTTTATTGACTTGGCAGATTTATTAGAAAAAGAACTAAATAGGAAAGTTGATTTGGTATCAAAAAAAGGAGTAAAAGAGAAATACTTTAAAGTAATTCAATCGGAGATTGAGTATGTCTAGAAGGGAGTCTGAATTATTGATTAGTGACATATTGGATAGTGCCAATAAAATAATTGAATATACAGCCGATTTAGATTTTGAGGAATTTTGCACCGATAATAAAACCTTTGACGCTGTAATCCGAAATTTTGAAATAATTGGAGAAGCATCAATTAGGTTGCCCGGTGGTTTTAAACAATCACATCCCCAAATAGACTGGAAAAGTATAAGAGGCTTCAGAAACAGGATTGTACATGATTATATGGGTATTGATGCTGAAATTATTTGGGATATAAAAAACAATTTTTTACCTGAACTTATTTCAAAAATTAAGCAAATAGTATTCTGAAAAAATTATTACAGTTTGTTATTTTGGATTTGCAACATAACTACGTTAATTCCAATAAAATAAGTGGAGTTGAAACCAGAAACTTTTATTAAGGTTAAATGTATTTTTAAAATAAAACTAGCGG
>CAIYNX010000126.1 GCA_903927645.1 uncultured Mucilaginibacter sp. | reverse complement strand
CAACCAACAATATTTAAGAGAAATTATAAAGGTATTTAAAGGCGCGGGCATACGTGTTTCTATATTTGTTGACCCAATTCCGGAAATGGTAGAAGGAGCAGCAACCACAGGTACAGACAGGATTGAATTATACACAGAAGCCTACGCTACTCATTATCACCAAGGAAAAGAATTAGCCATTGCACCTTATATTGAAGCGGCAAAAATTGCCAATGAGGCAGGATTGGGCATTAATGCCGGGCACGACCTCGACTTGCATAACCTTGCTTTTTTTGCCAAAAACATTCCCCACCTTGATGAGGTAAGTATTGGCCATGCCCTTATTTGCGATGCACTTTATTACGGTTTAGAAAACACCATACAAATGTATTTGGGTAAATTGGTTTAGGATATTTTAACTATCCTGAAATTTAGCAAAAATCTTAACTTTACACATCATAAAGTTTTTGTTTAATGCTTGATACCCCTATAAAAAAACCAATTCATCAAAAACAAATAATAATAGGCTTCCTATTATTTTGGACGGTTTTAAACATCATCCAGGCTTCAACTTTAGAATTGCAGGCCGATGAAGCTTATTATTGGTTATACTCAAAATATTTGGCATGGGGTTATTTTGATCACCCGCCAATGGTTGCCATTTTGATTAAATTAGGCGATTCTATTTTACATAATGAGTTTGGTTTACGGCTGTTCACAATAATTTTCAGCACAGCATCTATTTACCTTCTTTGGCTCATCGCCAAAAAATATGCTTTGGATGCTTATACATTTGTATTGATCGTATCGGGGATATTTATTTTCCATATCTATGGCTTTACTACAACTCCCGATGTTCCGCTATTCTTTTTCACGGTTTTGTTCTATTTTTTTTATCAGCAATACCTCGAAAATGACAATTGGCAATTGGCTATTTTACTTGGCTTTATTATTGCTTGTTTATTATACAGCAAGTATAATGGTATATTATTAGTAGGTTTTACTGTTGTATCAAATATCGGTAACATAAAACGCTGGTCGTTTTGGTTAATTACAATGGTAGCTTTGGCACTATTTATTCCTCATATTTTATGGCAGGTTAATCATGGCTTTCCTACTATAAATTACCATTTGTTTGAGCGGTCTGATCCTAATTATAATATTGTAAACACACTCTCCTACTTGCCAGCTCAATTTTTAATGGCAGGCCCTCTAATAGGTTGGTTTTTATTTTATAAGGCATTTACTGCTAAAATTAAAGATGCGTTTTTGCGATGTTTGCTGGTTAATTGCATTGGTACTTTAATCTTCTTCTTATTATCAAGTGGAAAGGGCGAAGTACAACCACAGTGGACATTTGTTTTATTTGCCCCATTGGTAATATTATCCTTATTGGCCATAAAACAAACCGGAGGCAGGCCGAAATGGTTTGTAGCAGTTGCCATTATAAATTTAAGTGTTATTGTATTAGTTAGGATAATAGTTATTACAGGCTTTGGTTTTGCCCGCACTTATGGGCACCTAAAAAGCTATTACGGCTTTAAAGAATGGGCCAAGGTAATAAGACAACATGCAGGCAACAATTATGTGGTAATGAATGATGGCTTCCAAGACCCAGCCAAATACAATTACTATAACAATAGTTTGAAATGCTTTTCGTTTGATGATAAAACTTACAGGCGTACTCAATTTGAAATTTGGCCAATGGAAGATGGGATGCAACATCAAAAAGTATACTATTTGACAGATGATTTTATTAAAGGCATTTCTACCGATTCAATAAAACTAGAGGCAGGCACTTGGTACGGTGGCTGGATCACAGATTTCAGATCATATCAAAAAATAAATTTCGAGCCGGAGGTTGAAAAGTTATCCGGCACAGAAGGACAAAAAATAAACTTAAATATAAAATTTAAAAACCCATACCACTACCCTATTGATTTCAGTAATTTAAAAAGAATCCATGCTGTTTCATTAGAAATATGTTTAATTAATAGCTATGGAGAAATGACAATACAAAAAGCACCTGAAACTTTTAATGCTATAAAACTTAACCCCAACCAAATAACTACCTACCATCTTTATATTAATGCGCCAAATAATAGAGGAGATTACGATTTGTTTTTTTCTTTAAAAACAGATCCATTTCCGGGGAGCAAAAACAGTAGAATGGTAAAATTGAATATTAAATAAAACCCCATTAAAATGATAAAAAAGAATTACTTGTTACTGTTTATTTTCATATTTACTACAACAATTATAAAAGCACAATACAGTGTTGATCTTAATTTTAATGGCCTGTCTTTTTTAGATAATCATGAATACAAAGACTTTGTAGACCGCTCGCATACTTACTCGGGTACAAGATTAGCGATTGATTTTGGACTTAATTTGGATAGCTTGCACCATTTTGTTTTTGGTGTAAATGGCATACATGAATTTGGAGCCATTCCATTCTTTTTAAAGGTCGACCCTATTGCATATTATAAATTCCAAAGTAAAAAATGGCTTTTTCAGGCTGGTGAATTTAGCCGTAAAGGATTGCTTGATAATTATCCACGTGCATTATTAAATGATACCTTACAATATTATCGACCAAATATTGAGGGTTTATTGGCACGTTACCAAAACCATTATTTTACCGAAACAGGATGGCTCGATTGGGTGAGCAGACAAACCAATACCGAACGCGAGCAGTTTTTGTTTGGTGCCGAAGGCAAATATACCCCGGCTTTGAATGGTATGTTTTATGTTTCGCATTACTTTTTTTTGGAGCATAATGCGGGAGCAGCAATTTTATTACCTAATGACCATATACAGGATAATGGTGGCGCCCAAATTAGGCTAGGCTTAAATTTCACTAAAAAGCAACACCTATTCGATTCACTTTCGGTAGAGGCCGGTGTAATGACCTCTTTGGAAAGAACGAGAGGAATTGATGGCTTACAAACTCCAAAAGGATTTGTAGCCAGTTTTTTTGGCAGTTATAAACATTTTGCAGCTTACAATGAATTTTATATTGGTGATGGTTCGCACATCAATTATGGCGACTCTTTTTATACAAAACATTATTACGACCGTTTGGATTTGATCTTTACCCCGTTTTTAACAGGCCATATTAAGGGTCAATTTGTACTAAGTTTTCACAAAACCCCCGATTATACCAGTAACCAGGAAGTATTCAGGCTTACTTATGATTTAGGTAGAAAAATAATAGCCAAATTTAAACCAGATAATAGCTGGCTTTAATTTTGTATATCTTCATTATCAAAATAAATGAAAAAACCTACAGGGCCATTTTTTCAAATATTGCCATTAGCAAATTTGCCACTTAAAGGGGGTTTGAACGATGATCTGCTCCAAGTGATTATCAATGGAGGCATTATTACAGAAAATGATTCAATTATTGAAGTTGGAGAATTTGAAAAGCTTAGAAAAAAATATCCTGAAATAGTAGTAGAGGAAGTGGAGGAAGAGGGCGTTTTAATCCCTGGATTTATAGATTGCCATACCCATATTTGTTTTGCGGGTAGCAGGGCCACAGATTATGCCTCAAGAGCGCAAGGCAAAAGCTATCTGGAAATTGCCAAAGCAGGCGGTGGCATATGGGATTCGGTAACGCAAACACGCAATGCAAGCGAATCAGTTTTAACAGATTTATTGCTAAAAAGGATAAACAGGCACTTTAGCGAAGGCGTTACCACCATTGAAATAAAAAGCGGATATGGTTTATCAGTAGAACAGGAATTAAAACAATTAAGAGCCATTAAAGCAGCCAGCAAAATTACCAAGGCCAGTTTGGTACCAACCTGTTTGGCTGCACATATATTTCCTAAAGATTTTGCAGGAAATCAACATCAGTATTTGGAATATATTTTAAATGATTTATTGCCAATTTTAAAAGCCGAAAAACTGACAAATAGGGTTGATATTTTTATTGAGGATGGCGCTTTCAATGAGCATGATGCTTTTCAATATCTAAGCAAAGCCAAACAATTAGGATTTGATATTACAGTACATGCTGATCAATTTAAAACAGGAGGCAGTAAAGTTGCAGTTGAAGTTGGCGCTTGCTCTGCCGACCATTTGGAAGCTAGTGGAGAACTTGAATTAAACATGCTGGCCCACTCAAATACGGTTGCCGTAACCTTACCCGGAGCTTCATTAGGCTTAGGTATGCAATATGCCCCTGCAAGAAAGTTACTTGATGCTGGCGCCTGTTTGGCCATAGCAAGCGACTGGAATCCTGGTTCGGCTCCGATGGGCGATTTATTGTTACAAGCCGCGGTAATGGGTGCAGCCGAAAAACTGACAAGTACTGAGATTTTTGCCGGACTTACTACAAGAGCGGCAAAAGCCTTAGGATTGCATGACCGTGGTAGTCTAACGCCGGGTTTTAGAGCAGATATGCAACAATACCCCTGCAATGATTACCGTGAAATATTATATCAACAAGGAAAACTTAAACCAATAATGGTAAGTTGATATTTTATTTTAAATTATCATTTTTGAATACAATTTGGTAGCATTATTTAAGCACCAATTAATTGCCAAACATAATGAAACAACTTATTGAATGTGTACCCAATTTTTCTGAAGGAGTTAACCTTGAAATTATCAAACTGATTACAAATGAAATTGAATCGGTAGATGGTGTAAAGTTGTTGAATGTTGACCCCGGAAAAGCCACTAATCGAACTGTGGTTACTTTTGTTGGCGAACCCATACCAGTAATAGAAGCAGCATTTTTGGCCATAAAAAAAGCCGGTGAATTGATTGATATGGTAAATCACAAAGGCGAACATCCAAGGATGGGTGCTACCGATGTTTGTCCGCTTATACCCATCGCAAATATAAGCATGGAAGAAACAGCTTCCTATGCCCAACAATTAGCAAAGCGTGTAGGTGAACAATTAAATTTGCCGGTTTATTTATATGAATATGCGCAAGCCAATAAAAGCCGAAATAACCTATCGGTAATTAGGGCTGGCGAATATGAAGGCTTTTTCAAGAAAATAAAACTACCGGAATGGAGGCCTGATTTTGGTCCGGCGGAATTTGATGCCAAAAGGGGTGCTACCGTTATTGGTGCCCGCGATTTTTTGATAGCCTATAATGTTAATCTTAACACTACCTCCACCCGAAGGGCCAATTCCATTGCCTTTGATGTAAGAGAGGCTGGTCGTGTTTTGCGTGAAGGCGATCCAATTATTGGTAAAATAATTTTGGACGAAAGTGGCAAACCAAAATTAATACCAGGAAGCTTAAAATCGGTAAAAGCAATAGGTTGGTATATTGAAGAATATGGCATTGCCCAAATATCCATGAACCTTACCAATATTGAAATCACCCCATTGCATATAGCCTTTGATGAAGTATGTACCAAAGCGGCAGAACGTGGTATGCGTGTGACAGGTAGCGAACTGGTTGGACTAGTGCCTTTAAAAGCCATGCTTGACGCGGGTAAATATTTCCTCGAAAAACAACAACGATCGGTTGGAGTGGGTGAAAAGGAACTGATAAAGATTGCAATTAAAACAATGGGGCTATCTGAATTATCGCCATTTAAGCCCGAAGAAAGAATCATAGAATACTTATTAAAAGATAAGGCCGAATCAAAATTAGTCGCCATGAATTTGATTGATTTTGCTGATGAAACCGCAAGCGAAAGTCCGGCACCGGGCGGTGGTTCTATTTCGGCTTATATAGGCTCATTGGGAGCGGCTTTGGCAACCATGGTAGCAAATTTATCGTCGCATAAAAAAGGTTGGGATAGTAGATGGAAAGAGTTTAGCGATTGGGCCGAAAAAGCACAGCAATACAAAGATGAACTTTTAAAGTTGGTTGATTTAGATACCTTGGCCTTTAATAAAATAATGGAAGCAATGGGTTTACCTAAATCCACATCGGAAGAAAAAACAATAAGAGATCAAGCTATTCAAGATGCTACCAAATATGCCATTGAAATACCTTTTAAGGTAATGCAGGCAGCTTATGGAAGTATGACTGTTATAAAAGCAATGGTTGAAGAAGGAAATCCAAATTCAATAACTGATGTCGGGGTTGCCGCATTATGCGCCCGCAGCGCGGTAATTGGAGCATTTATGAATGTAAAAATTAATGCCTCAGGCTATAAGGATGCAGCATTTATTGCCAAAATTATGGCCGAAGGTAATGAGATAGAAAAGAAAGCGGTTGAAATGGAAAAAGAAATTATTGGAATAGTAGGTGATAAAATTAAGTAGGCTATCCGTCTGTTTCGCTTTAAATTATATGACCAAATCATTACTTATTACAGCGATTGCTTATTTTAAAATGGTTTAATATTACGATATTAGCCTTAATGAATAAACTGTGTTCACTGCTACTGCTATCATTATTTATTAGCCTAAATTCATGCAACCATAGCGGGAGCAATTCAAAGAAAACCATTTTCAATATCAATTTGGATGAAGGGTTGAGCTCGCTCGATCCGGCCTTTGCACGTAACCAGAATACGCTGTGGATGGACAACCAGTTATTCAATGGCTTGGTTCAAATTGACGATAGTTTAAAAACGAAACCTTGCCTGGCAAAAAGCTGGGATATATCAGCAAATGGTATGGTTTATACCTTTCACCTTCGTAATGATGTTTACTTTCATGATCATCCAATTTTTAAAGATGGTAAAGGCAGAAGGGTTATGGCATCAGATTTTGTTTTCAGCTTTACCAGATTGATTGACCCTAAGGTGGCCTCCTCTGGTTCTTGGATTTTTAGCGATAAGGTAGCAGGCAGGCAAGCATTTATGGCTCCAAATGATACCACCTTTTTAATAATGCTTAAACAACCATTTACTCCCTTCATCAGTATGCTTACTGCTCAATATTGTTCGGTGGTGCCACATGAAATTGTTGAATATTATGGTAAAGATTTTAGGCAACATCCTGTAGGTACCGGTCCTTTTAAATTTAAATACTGGAAAGAGGGAGAAGTACTAGTATTATTAAAAAATGAGCACTATTGGGAAAAAGATAAAGATGGTAACTCACTACCACATTTAGATGCAGTTAGGTGCTCTTTTATTAGCGATAAGCAAACTGCCTTTATGGAATTTTTAAGTAAAAGGATTGATTTTTTAAATGATATTGATGGCAGTTACCGTGATGATATTTTATCAAAAGGTGGAAAGGTTACTCAAAAATACAGGGGTAAATTTATTTTAAATAAAGGACCTTACCTCAATACTATATATTTAGGCATGTTGGTTGACAGTAGTTTGGCTATTGTAAAAAACTCTCCACTAAAAAACATAAAAATCAGGCAAGCCATTAATTATTCCATTGATAAACAGAATATGATAAAATACCTACGTAACAGTATGGGCACATCAGGCAAAGCTGGATTTATTCCAGCTGGTATGCCTGGATACGATACCAATCTGGTTAAAGGGTATAATTATGACCCAGATAAAGCAAAGCAATTATTAAAGGCAGCAGGCTATCCAGAAGGGAAAAACTTACCCGAAATTGTACTACATACAACTATTGGCTACCGAAGTTTGATTGAATATGTACAAGGTGAATTGGATAAAGTTGGTATAAAAACCAGCGTTGAAATTACCCAAGGTTCGAGCTTACGCGAATTGATTTCGAAAAATGGAGTCAATTTTTTTTATGGCACTTGGATTGCCGACTATCCAGATGCCGAAAATTATCTTTCTGTTTTTTATTCAAAAAATAAAATACCCTATGGCCCAAATTACACTGGTTTTAATAATAAAGATTATGATGCCCTTTTTGAAAAAGCCTACCATGTAATAAATAACGAAGACCGATACGCTATTTACAGAAAAATGGATAACCTAATTATGCAACAAGCTCCGGTTGTAATTTTATATTACGATCAACGTGTAAACCTTTACCAAAATAATATTTCTGGCTATAGTGTTAATGCTCAAAACCTGCTTACCCTTAAAAGGATTATAAAAAATTGATTGGTTTGCTACTTATCCGTATTTATTTAAATCATATAACTACGCTATAATACCCTAATTTGTAAAAAGCTTGGTTCTGATTGGGAGGTGTAAACCCTATGCGTTGCTTTTTTAAAGTCGGTATCTTTTGCTTTCATAATATCCTCAAAAACCTGGGGGTTTCTATCAATTAACGGAAAACAACTACTTTGTACTTGCACCATGATTTTATGTCCCTTTTTAAAGGTATGTAGAATATCCTGCAATTGAAAATTTACCGGGGTAATTTTTCCGGGTAAAAATGGTTCAGGTTTTTCGAACGAATTACGGTATTTGCCCCTTATTTCTTCTCCCCGTACCAATTGTTCATAATTTGACATAAATACACCTTTTTCAGTAAATTGGTTGTTTTTTGCAGAATCCGGATATACATCTACTATTTTAACCACCCAATCGGCGTCGGTACCTGTGGTTGATACCTTCAAATTAGCTAAAATATCACCCACAATGGTAACATCCTTGTCTAATACCTCTGTATCATAGGTAAGAACATCCGGTCTACGAGCAGCAAATCTTTGATCTCTTGTCATAAACTCCCTTTTATGATCCATGGTAATACCATCAATAAAAGGTACAGGTTTATTAGGGTCTGAAATAAATTCATCAAAGCTATCTGTTGTAACTGGTTTATTAAAGGATAATTTACCATTTGGTAAAAGATATAAGCTTTTACTTTCGGCCTCTTGTGGTGGCCAGTTTTTAAATTGTTTCCATTTATTAACACCTGTTTCAAAAGCAGAAACTTTAGGAATATCAAGGTCTACCCCCTTTAAATAATAATTGAAAAAGGCAAACTCAATTTTTTCACGGTAAAATGGTGCAGTTGGGCCACCGAAATCAACATCACCTAAATGATCGCCAAGCCCCCTAGCCCATACACCATGCACCCAAGGGCCCATCGCAAAATATATAGGGGTTTGAGGATTATTTTTTATTAAAGTTTTGTACGTATTGATAGCACCATATAAATCTTCCGCATCATACCAACCTCCTGTTACTAATACAGCAGTTTTAATATCATGAAGGTGGTATAAAATGTTTCTATCCTTCCAATGCTGGTCATAATCAGGATGTTCAAGCATCTCATTCCATAACCTGATGGAATCTTTAAAATACTTATCATTTGTATTTTTAATTGATCCCATATTTAAAAAAAACTCATAACCATCATTAGTTCCAAAATCAAAGCCAGTACCGTTTCTTTGGGTTGGAATGCTATCCTGACGGTTTGTAAAATAAGGGTAAAACCCAAAATTAGCTATAAGCTGAAATGCACCGTTATGAAAAGAATCATCTCGGTATAAATCGGCCATTGGCGCCTGAGGTGATGCTGCCACTAAAGCCGGGTGCCTGCTTAGCAAACTTGCTGAAGTAAAAAAACCAGGATAGGATATACCCCAAACCCCAACCTTACCTGTATTATTCGGGATATTTTTCAATAACCAATCAATTGTATCATAAGTATCAGTTCCCTCATCAACATCGTTAATTGATTTATGAACTTCCTTTTCGGGAGTCATTTCTTCAAAAATGCCTTCGCTCATCCAACGTCCTCTTACATCCTGATAAACGAATATATATCCATCATGTAAAAATAAAGGTGATGGCCCAAGATTGTTTCTATATTTATTATAACCATAAGGAGCAACATTATAAGGAGTACGATCCATCATGATAGGATATTTTTTTGTACTATCTTTCGGCACATAAACAGAGGTAAACAATTTTTTACCGTCGCGCATTGGCACCATGAACTCAAATTTTTTGTAGTTTTCTTTCAAATAGATGGCGTCATCAGTTGTTTTCTGGGCAAAAACAGAATTTGAAATTGAAATTGCAAAAAGAATTAATAAGATACTTCTCAACATAAAAATGAATTAAGCAATAAATATACTGATTAAAATAAAAAAGGCGCCACCAGGTGACGCCTTCTAATATTCAGAATAAAATTATTTAGTCGTTAATAGCTTTAACACCCGGAAGTTCTTTGCCTTCCATATATTCAAGCAATGCCCCACCACCTGTAGAAACATAGCTAACATCATCAGTAAAGTTAAATTTGGCAACGGCAGCTGCAGAATCACCACCACCTATTAATGAAAAAGCTCCGTTTTTGGTAGCATTAACCACCGCAACGGCTATTGATCTAGTACCACCTTCAAATTTTTCCATTTCAAAAACACCCATTGGGCCATTCCACAATAAAGTTTTCGATGATTCAACCACTTTTGAGAATGCTGTGATTGAGTCTGGACCAATATCTAAGCCCATCCATCCATCTTTTATATTCATATTTGATGCAACTTCAGTATTTGCATCATTCGAAAAATTATCAGCAATCACCGAATCAGTAGGTAGCAATAAGTTTACGCCTTTGTCTTTAGCTTTTTGTATCAAGCTTAGAGCCAAATCTAATTTATCATCTTCAACCAATGATTTTCCTATATGACCACCTTGCGCCTTTGCAAAAGTGTAAGCCATACCTCCACCAATAATAAGGTTATCAACTTTATCCAATAATCGATCAATTAATTCAATCTTATCAGATACCTTGGCTCCGCCCATTATAGCGGTAAAAGGTTTAATAGCTCCATTTAAAACCTTTTCTGCGTTTTTAAGCTCGGCAGCCATTAGGTACCCGAAATACTTGGAATGCGGAAAAAACTGCGCAATTACTGCGGTAGAGGCATGAGCCCTATGGGCTGTTCCAAAAGCGTCATTAACATATACATCACCTAGTTTTGATAATTTTTCGGCAAAGTCTTTATCGCCCTTTTCTTCTTCTTTATAAAAACGCAGGTTTTCTAACAATAAAACTTCGCCACTTAATAGAGCCTTGGCTTTTGAAACCGCCTCAACACCAATACAATCATCAGCAAACTCCACTTTTTGACCAAGCAAGTCTGATAAATGCGATACAATATGTTTTAATGAATATTTGTCTGTTGGTCCGTCTTTTGGTCGGCCGAGGTGCGACATTAAAATAACTGAGCCTCCATCATTCAATATTTTTGTTATAGTTGGTAAAGCGGCTGTCATCCTGTTATCATCAGTAATATGGAAATTACTATCAAGAGGTACGTTAAAATCAACACGAATGAGTGCCTTTTTTCCGGCAAAGCTTATAGAATCTATGGTTTTCATAATCATTTAATATTGAAGGGCCAAATTCAGCATTTTATTCTAAATTATAAACTGCAAAATAAAAAAGGATTTTAAATTTATGTTATCTTTAAATACATAACATGGTGCGGCCCTATGCCGGGCACTTCAAATTGGTCGGAAATTATTTCAAAACCTAAGTTTAAATAAAAATTTAGGGCTTTTTTACGCGCGTTGCACCAAATATAATTTGCTTTTTTACCTTTTAAATATACGATAGCAAAATTCACAAGTTGGTTCCCTAATCCTTTACCACGTAATTGTTCGAGAGTTGCCATACCACGTAATTGGAATCCTTCGCCCTTATACTCGCCATACTTTTCAGGATGAAATGAAACAATACTGGTAAGCATTTCATCTACAAAAAAACCTAAATGAAAGGAACCGGGTAAATTATCGGTCGGAAAAACACATTTTTCAAGCGTTAATTTTCCTTCTCGCAAAACCTCATTTCGTAAGGGCAAAACTTCCAAACTGATAATAAATTTTATCATTTAGGCAATAGGTTTATTATTTCAACCAAGTCGGCTAATCGGCTTGAGTAACCCATTTCGTTATCATACCAGCCAACAACTTTTACCAATCCGCCTACGATGGACGTTAATTTTGAATCAAATATACAACTATGAGTATTTCCTAAAATATCCGAAGAAACAATTGGATCATCCGTATACTCCAAAACATTTCCCATCTTTACAGAAGTTGATGCCTCCTTAAAGGCATGGTTTATCTCTTCAACAGTACATTTGTTTTTTAAGCTACAAGTAAAGTCTGTTAAAGAGCCATTTAAAACGGGAACTCTAATTCCTGCTCCGCCCAAATGGCCTTCCAAATGAGGAAAAATGCTTGTGATTGCTTTAGCTGCTCCAGTAGTTGTAGGAATAATGGATGCAGAACCAGCCCTAGCTCTTCTTAAATCTTTGTGCGGTGCATCATGTAAATTTTGGTCCGTAGTCATAGAATGAACCGTGGTAATATATCCATCAATTATTCCCCAATTATCTTCTAAAATTTTTACCATAAGTGCCACATTATTTGTAGTGCATGAGGCGTTGGATATTATTGGAGAAGTTAAATCGATAAGCCCGTCGTTCACTCCTAATACCACAGTTGGAATACTTTTGTTAGTTGAAGGGGCTGAAATAATTACTTGTTTTGCTCCAGCCAATAGATGCTTTGAAGCACCTTCTTCACTTGTAAATCGTCCGGTTGCTTCAATTACCAAATCAATTTCTAATTTTTTCCAGGGCAATTTTAAAGGGTCAGGTTCATTAAATGTTTTGATAATTTGGCCATTTATAAAAAGATGATCAATATCAAATAAAACCTCACCATTAAACACACGATGTACTGAATCATATTTAAATAAGTGCGAAAGTGTTTGGTTATCCGCCAGATCATTTATTGCTACAACCTTTATATTTGATCTTTTTAAAATATTTCTTAAAAATATCCTACCAATTCTACCGAAACCATTAATAGCAATATTCATAATAAAAAAGAAAAAAAATATTTGTTATAGTCAAAAAAAGCTATTTGTTAGATAGCTTTTAAAATCGTGAGAATCGCTATTATTTATTAAATCTTATACAAATAAATTTCGAAAGGATAATCTTTCGCGTTGCTTAGAACGTATGAGGAAAGTAATAAGCCAGTTCAATGCTAATGACATGAAGATTATTATTAATATTAAAATTGTATCTCCATAAGCCCTTAATAAGAAAATTAAAACGATAGCTGAAAGATTAAATATTGAAAGGATAATTGTAGATTGGATATGATTGAACCCTAATCTCAACATTCTGTGATGAATGTGATTTCTATCGGCAGTAAAAGGAGAAACTCCTTTATAAATTCTAAAAATAAATATTCTTATAGTGTCAAAAATTGGACCCGATAAAATAGCAAGGGTTAAGGCAGGGATAGAAAAAATTTGTTTTATATTGTTTCCACCTTTATTTAGTTCTAAAAATTTAATAGCTAAAACCACAGAAATAAGTCCGATTAGTAATGAACCGGTATCGCCCATAAAAATCTTAGCCGGAGTAATATTAAATCTTAAAAAACCAGCAATAGCACCAACCATTACAAATGAAACTGCTGCAAGTTCATATTGTTGCGAATAAACAAATAATCCACCGAAGGTACTATTTACAATTATACCGGTGGTAGCGGCTAAACCATCAATGCCATCAATTAAATTAAAGGCATTAATTACCAATAAAATAAAGAATATAGTTAAA
This sequence comes from uncultured Mucilaginibacter sp., assembly GCA_903927645.1. Lineage (GTDB taxonomy): Bacteria > Bacteroidota > Bacteroidia > Sphingobacteriales > Sphingobacteriaceae > Mucilaginibacter. Next base: position 6,756 of record CAIYNX010000126.1, on the reverse strand, counting down.
GCAACACTAAGCAAATAGGGGATATCAGTAATTCCTAATATACCATACATGCTAGTGATTCGAATATTTCCAATAAAAACTAAAACGGCACAAACAATAAATTGTATAAATAACTTAGTTAATGAATTTACACCTGCTAAATCATCTTTTAAACCCATTGCGAATAACAAGATGCAAGCACAAATAAGGTAGTTTACCGGAAGAGATTGATCTGTAACACAACATAATAATAAAGTAACAGTAAAACCTACAAAAATAGCCACACCACCCAAACGAGGTATACCATGATCATGTTTTTTACGGAAATGGCCCAAATCATCGTATAAATGACGAAATCTTGCCACATGCAAAATAGACGGAATAACGAATGAAGTTATAGAAAATGATAAAATCGCAATAAAGAGATAATAAAAGAATGGATATGTGTGTAGGAATTCTATCATAGTATCTAATATTTTGAAGATTAAAAGAATCTATTTACTAATATGATAGGCAAAACTAGCTATTTCTTTTCAAATTAGAAAATCCTAAATGTCAACTTAACTGTTTGAACGACCTTAAAAATACTGTACAATTTTTCTCAAAGGTTTAAGAAAAATAGAAACTAAAGGGAACATAATGCCATTTTTAACCATAGCTTTATAGTCGTTTTTTATTACTTTTATTCTATTGTATATACTATTGTTACTTGCGCCGCCAATTTCCATTTTTACCATAATCAATTTTAGGTAAAAAACTGAGAGTTTATTAAGGTGTAAAAATCTGACCATCAATTCATAATCGGCAGCGGTACCATAATTTAAACTATAATAGCCTAATTTTTCAAAATATATTCGTTTGCAATAAAACGTAGGATGGGGTGGCATCCAGCCCCAATTAAAAATACCATTTGAATATTTACCAGATTTCCAACTTCTAATTACTTTATTTGAATTGTCAACATAATCCAAATCACCATATAATACATCTGGGTTATTTAGTTTAAATGCTTTTGCAACATTTAATAAAATATTTTCATCAGCAAAAAAATCATCTGCATTTAACATACCAACAATTTCACCTTTGGCTATTTTTATTCCTTTATTCATAGCATCATAAATACCATTATCGGCTTCTGAAACTACAATTTTTATCTTGTGTCTATATTTATCAATAATATTTAAGGTGTTATCTGTTGAACCACCATCAATAATTATATATTCTATGTTGCTGAAGCTTTGATTGATAACAGATAAAATGCATCTTTCAATTGTTTGTTCTGCATTAAAACATACAGTAATAATAGAGATTATAAAATCTTGCACTTGTAGAATTTTTCATTGGTTTAATAACAAAAATATGTAATTTCGCTTCCTAAACCAAATTATACTAATTTGGAATTGTAAATATTTATACAATCATGCGTAATATATTTTATCTATTTTGTTTGTTTTCAATTGTTTCAGGCCTGTCCTCCTGCACAAAACAATACCAAATATTATTTGAAAAACAAGCAGCTTTAAACGACTCTTTGTACAATTCAAAATCTGAAGGCTTAATAAACTATAAAATAAAGCCTCAAGATGTGTTGGTTATTCGAAATTTACAAAATATAAAACTTATAGTAGATGAAACACCTACTACTCCTGTTGCTAGCAGTGGCAGTAGTAGTAATGGCCAAAATTACCAAGTAGAAGAAGACGGCAATGTGGTATTACCAGTTATAGGCTCTGTCCATGTTTCAGGATTAACACGTTTAGAAGCTGAAAATGCTATTTCTTCCCTTTATTCGAAAACAATTTTAAACCCTATTATTGATTTAAAAATTGTTAATTTAAAGGTTACCATACTCGGAGAAATTCGTTCGCAAGGCAATTATAATTTAACAAAAGATAAAACCACACTCATTGAGGTAATTGGACAAGCTGGCGGGCTAACCACAGCGGCAGATGAAAAACATATAAAAATTATAAGAGGTACAAACAAAACACCTTTGGTAATGGAGCTTGATTTGAATACTGTACCATCAATAAATGACCCCAGAGCTGTGCTTCAAAATGGCGACATTATATATATTGCACAGAACAAAAGAGCAGCTAGGAATGATAATATTTCTACTTTGAGCCTAGTTTTCCAACCTGTGTCATTGATTTTAAGTTCCATAGTGCTTCTTGTAACCTTAAATAGACTAAAATAAATGGAAGAAATTGAAAAAAGGAATCCGAAATCAAAAAACCAAGAAATAGATTATTTCAAAGTTCTTAAAATTTTACTCAGTAGATGGTACTGGATAGTTGGTTCAATTTTTATAAGTTTCTTATTTGGTCAAGCATATTTATGGTACACCCCTAAGGTTTATTCAACCTCAGGTACCATGAAACTTGAAGATAAAAAATCACAAGTTACTGATTTATTACCTTTTGGAGGAAATGATAGATCATTTAATAAAGTTCAAAGTGAAACAATTGTACTTGAAAGCACCCCTTTACTAACAAGAGCTATTTCACATTTAGATTGGCGTGTAAGTTATTTTATAAAGGGACGAATTTTAGGGCGTACTATTGATCTTTATCCCCAAAAACCTTTTAACATTGATTTAATAAAGTTTGACAGCTTAGAATATAACAACACGCTATATACTGTTGAACCTATTGACAGAGAAAAATTTAAATTAAGTTATACCCAGTCTGGTGATTTTGTAAAAAACATTTACAAATACAATACGCCTATTAAGCTTGGTAATTCTATAGTTAGTATTGGAGTACCAAAATCATTTTCCATAAATACTGTTTACTTATTTAATTTCAATTCTATTGATGATTTATTGTTTAAAATTAGAAATGGCATAAACATTGGAGAATTAACAAAAAACTCAAGTATTCTTTCAATTCAAGAAACTTCAGATAACCCTTATTTTGCTGCCAATATTGTAAACGCCATCATGAAGGAATATTTATTGTATGATAAGCAACAAAAAATGTTATCGGCTTCCCAAATGATTTATTTTATTGATGAACAGCTAAAATCATTATCCAATGAAGTGTTTTCTTCACAAAATGCTATAAAGAATTTTAAGGAAAATAAGAAAATCTTAAGCATAGATGTAAGTGCAACTTTAGATGCAAATAAAATTAGCATTTTTGAAAATCAGATTTCAGTTTTTAAAATAGAAAAACTGGCAATTGAAAAATTAAAAAAGGAAATTGCCGATGAAAAGGAAAACCTTACGCTAGGTTTTAACTCGAGTAACATCATAGAGCCTCAACTTACCTACTACATATCTCAATTAAATTCAAAAATAAATGAACGAAATGCCCTTTTAAGAACCTACACTGCTGAAGCAAAGCCTATACAAAATATAAATAAAGAAATTCTTGAAGCAAAAAAGAGTGCCCTCTTAAGTTTGAATTCGTCAAGTGCCTTATTAAACGATAAAATTGATTACATCAATAAACAACTTAGCCCAGTTAATGAAAAAATAAACTCATTACCTACCGAGGAACGCGATTTAATTAATTTAAAGCGTAAATACGATATTAGTGAAAGAGTATATTCAATACTTTCTGAAAAGAAAATTGATGCCCAAATTGCCAGAGCAGGTATTTTGCCTGGAGCTACAATTCTTGATACTGCTTTAACTAGCCTAGATCCAATATCTCCTGATAATCAATCAGTTAAAAAAACATCGTTGTTTATTGGTTTTGCATTAGGTGTACTTATTATCGTTTTAATGAGATTATTAAAGCCGTTTATTTATGATAAAGAAACTATTGAAAGCTTAACCACCATACCAATTATAGGTGTTATCAGAAAGTACCCGGGTAAAATTGACGAATTTAGTACACAAATATTGGCTATTTCACGTCCAAAATCAATTTTTGCCGAATCAATTAGGGCGGTAAGGGCAAATATTAACTTCTTAGCCTCGGAAAAAAATAGTAAGGTTATTTGTATTACATCAGAGGTTGCTGGCGAAGGTAAATCTTTTGTTGCTGTTAACTTAGCTAGTACCCTGGCACTTATTAATAAGCGGGTAATACTTATTTCAACTGATTTAAGACGTTCTAAATTGCATAAAACATTCAAGGTATCGAATGATATAGGTTTGAGTAATTACCTTGCCAATCAATGCACAATAAATGATATTATAAATACAAGCCAAAATAATTTAGATTTTATAACTTCAGGACCTGTTCCACCAAACCCGGCTGAGCTAATTCAATCAGACAGAATGGCTAAGTTGATTGAACAATTAAAATTAACCTACGATTTTATAATGGTTGATACTGCTCCTGTTGGCCTCGTTGCTGATGCGCTACCAATTATAAGGATTAGTGATATCAATATTTTTGTGATAAGGTCTGGAAAGTCGAAATTCAATGCTGCAATAATTCCGGAAAAGATAGCTCATGAGTATAATCTTGATAATACCGTAATAATTTTAAACGCATTTGCAGAAGATGTTTTACATTCAACCTACTATAATTCCAGAACATCAGGCGGATATAGTGGCAATAGTAAATATTATTATTATTCTGATTTTAGTGGTTATGAAAAATCATCCTACTATTCAGACGATGAGGTGAACACTAAAAAATGGTGGAATATATTCACCTGGTTTAATTGATTTTTATTGAAATTACCTGATGCTATATTCAATAGCATCAGGTAATTTTACGATCAAAAACTTTTAGCTATATCATATTGAATTTCTTAAATTTAGTATTTGTTTAAAGCGCTAATTAATAGGCACCTGTTTAATGCTTATACAATTGAATTATATTCATTTTATATGTTTTAATTTAAAATCATATCAATTCTCATTTATACATTATATAAAATACTTTCTTAGCATCAAATCAACATTTAAGCTACTACAATAATTAAGGTTTTATAAATAATATTATAGAGAATTAAAAGCTAAACACAATGTGTAGAATTACTGGAATTATTTCAAAGCAATTACCTTTTAATAAAATTGTTGAAACAGTTGGATTAATGAGTGAGGTGCTTAAACATGGAGGTCCGGATGATCAAGGAATTTATTCGAATGAAGAAATAGGCCTTGTATTTGGACACCGCAGACTTTCATTAATTGATACAAGTAGCAACGGTCATCAGCCAATGGCTGATTCTACTCAAAAAATATGGATAACCTTTAATGGCGAAATTTATAATTTTTTAGATCTCAAAAAGCAACTTGTTGAAAAAGGTGTTTCTTTTAAAACAAAGAGTGATACAGAGGTAATTATAGAGGCATATAAAACCTGGGGGCCTGAGTCATTTAGTAAATTAAGGGGTATGTTTGCCTTCGGCCTATATGATTCAACGAAAGGATTGAGCTATTTGGTAAGAGACTCATCAGGAATTAAGCCACTTTATTATAATTTAAGTGATCATGGTTTAGTTTTTGCGTCGGAAGTAAGGGCTTTTAAGGTTGATGGATTAAAATTTGAAACAGATCAATCCTGGCAAGTACGTTTTTTAGCTTATGGTTATATACCTGAACCCTATACCAACCTTAAAAGTGTTTTTAGCTTACCTAAGGGTCATTTTTTAAAATTTGAACACCAAACCGGGAACAACTATATTAAATCATTTGAAGTTATACACAAGCCTTCAACTTATATTACGGATATTAATGAGGCAAAAAATCTGGTGCACAATTATTTGCAAAATTCTGTAAGGAGGCAATTAATATCAGATGCGCCAATTGGTGTGTTTTTAAGTGGTGGTATTGATTCAAGTTTGGTAACCTTATTGGCTGCGCAACAAAAAGAAAGCGATCTAAATACAGTATCTATTTATTTCAATGAGCAAGCATATAATGAAAGGAAATTTCAGCAAGTTGTAAGTAGTAAAATTGAGGGGCAGAAATTTGAACATCTGGTTAAGCAAGCAGATTTTGAAAAGCATTTGCCTACCATATTGCAAAACATGGACCTACCTACTACCGACGGTATCAATACATGGTTTATTTGCAAGTATTCGCATGAAGTTGGTTTAAAGGCTGTTTTATCTGGCTTGGGAGCAGATGAGTTATTTGGAGGATACCCATCATTCAACAGGATAAAATATTTAAATTATCTCCGTAATCTACCGTCGGGTATTTTTAAAACAATAAAACAATTTACGCCTGATAAATTTAAGAAAATAGCGTTTTTATCAAATAATCATCCAGTTGCTGATTACTTATTTTTGAGAGGATTTTTCATTCCTGATGATATTTCGAGTATACTGAATGTTAGCTTATCCGAAATAAATGATATTTTATTTAATACCGTGCCCTTTGATCCTGTAAAGAAATATGATGAGGAACAAGCTGCCTGGTTTGAAACTAACTTATACATGCAAAATCAATTATTACGTGATACAGACGTGATGAGCATGTGTCATGCCTTGGAGGTTAGAGTACCATTTTTGGATGAAGATTTTCAAGCCATCGCTGCAAGCATTCATCCTTCAATTAGGTTTGATAAAAACCAGCCTAAAAAATTACTGATTGATAGCTTTGACAATATGATACCTACTGAAGTGTGGAAAAGAAAGAAAATGGGATTCTCCTTTCCCTTACAAGATTGGATGAGGAATAATAAAGAATTAACTAATGTAAATAATTTTAAAGGGAAACCGGCTCAAAATTATGTAAAAGCATTTAATGAAGGTAATTTGCATTGGTCAAAAATATTCGCCCTGCATCAAATACAAGTTCGTGGCTAAAAACATACGCTTATATTCTTTACAAACTTTTAGTTCAACAGGCGGTATCCAAAAAAT
>CAIYNX010000125.1 GCA_903927645.1 uncultured Mucilaginibacter sp. | reverse complement strand
TATCTTCCAGTTGGTCGTTAAACTGATAGGCTTGCAGTTGTTGTTGCTTTATTTTGTTTTGCTTATCCTCACCTATCAATAAGGGAAGTTTTACATCCAAACCTACATAACTCAAACCAAACCAGGAGTCGGTGGCAACCGGGTTCAATTGGTTAGTATATTGATTGGCACCTAAAAAACCTTTTAGGCTGATGGTAGGCAAATACTTCGCTTTTTCTGATTGCACCTGCAAGCCCGAAAGTTTACCCTGTAAAGCCAATTGCCTTAGTTCGGGTATGGAGTCTTTGTTTAGCGATGGGTTTATTTGTTCAATACTAGTGTATTTAAAAAAGGGGGTATCAATAGCCACATCGGCTTGGGCGTTATTATTTTGCCCAATCAGGTACAACAGGTAAACCTTGTTCTCCACCAATTGCGATACCGCGTCCATCAATTTTTGAACTGTATTGTTATGATTGATGAGTGCCGTATTCAAATCCGACTTTAACAAGCGTTTTGCCTTAAATTTATTGTATTGCATTTGGTAGGTTATCCAGGTTCGGGTGGTATCGGCAATGGCAGTTTTTATGGCTTCTTGTTGCAAGCCAATATTGGCGTAGGCTTGGGCAACGGTATAGGCAAGGTCGTACTCGGTTTGAGCTTGGGTGGCCGCGCTTATTTTTTCCTGCAATTCGGCCTCATTTTTTAACCTTACAATGCTGATATCCAACAAGGGTTGCAAAATGGTAAGTCCGGCGGTTTGTTGCCATTTGGTGCCAAACTGTACATTTTTAGTAGCATTGATAGGATAGGCCGGATTAAAAACTCCAATAGGCAAAATGGAAGTCTGTAAAATGGGGTTATAAATATATTGATACTCTGCAGACACTTGCGGCCAGTACTTTCGCCATAAGGCCTCTGTTTGCAGCTTGCGGATGGCTATATCCATTTTACCGGCTTGTATATTCTTTCGGTTGGCAAGCGCACCTGTAATGGCTTGCTTAAGTGTTATATGGCCTTGCCCGAAAATAGGTATAGCCTGACCAATGCCCAACAACATTACACCTACCAAAATAAGGAGCCTTTTCATGTTAAAATAATTTATAATCAAATTAAATTTTCTTTTTTATGTCGATGATTTTGGTTGATGGAATATATTGTCCCAAACCAAAAATCATCTAAAAACCGATGCCGGTTCAATGCTGCTGATCCTTCGCAAGGCAAAGGAGGCTCCGCCTAATGAAATAAGGGCGATGGTTGAAAACATGCCAAAAATAACCAATGGCGAAAAACTAAATATCAAGCCCGATTTTGCAACTCCCGTTCTAAATCCTTCCAACAAAAGCATACCAATTGTAAAACCTACTACCGCGAATAAGATGGCTTGAGTAAATATCAAGCCACGTATAAAACCATTGCCTGCGCCAATTGCTTTTAGGGTGCCATAATCTTTCAACCTATCCAATGCCGAGGAGTACATGGTGAGCCCAATGATAAAGAAACCTGCTATTAACGCGAAAATAATGAGTGTCCCTGTGCTCAAGGCAATCCCGCTGGAGCCAAGTATTTTGGCAATGGTTGATTTTGCCAATTTTTCTGAAGGCCATGCTCGTACGCCTGTGAGCGTACCGTTTATATTGGCTACCACCTGCTCGGCAGTGGTTCCCGGCTGTACCTTTACCAACACCGCGCTTATATTGTTAACAGACCGATTGGAAAAAAACCTAGCACGCTCAATAGTGGTAACGCAAATACTACTGCCAAAACTCCTGAAACCTTTGGTTTGCAGGGCAAATACGGCTCGCTTGCCATTAATTTCCAGCGGAGTACCCAAGGCTATATTATCGCCCATGTTTTTCTTCTCAAAAAACTCCACACTTACCGCGCCATCCATTTGCAAGTCGGATGGTTTGCCCATTATTATTTTTGACGAATCTAAAACGGTATTCAATTTTGATATATCAACCCCAATTAAAGTTACTGCACCACTAGAGCCATTATTATAATTACAAGCTGCTCCGGTTATCAAAATAGGGAATGCTTCCTTTACGCCCGGTAGTGCCTGCACAGCTCTTAAGGTTCTGATATCCAAACTGCCTAGTTGGTTTACATCATTGGTTTTGCTATCAACCACCCAAACATCGGCTTTTACATTGGTAGCCAATGAGCCCATTAAGCCTGTTAAAAAAAAGAACACGCCCAGCTGTTGCCCAATCAGGAAGGTGCTAATGAGGATGCCAACAATTACCCCTATGCTTTTAGGCTTGTCGAACTTTATAAATTGCCATGCGGTTTTAAGCATTTTACTAATTCTTTTTTGCTGCCGATATATTGATTACACATTCTACCCGTTCGTTCAAAAGTAATTTTTCCGGGTTATCCAACACTATCTTTATCTCTCTAACCCTTCGGTCTTCTTTTTCACCAGCCTGGTCGGTAAACAACGATTTCTTTTTCAGAAAACCCGAAGTAAAATAAACCGTCCCGGTTGATAGGGTATCCAGCATGCCGGTATGCCTTACCCAAGCTTTTTGGCCGTCTGTTATTTTATCGGCAAAAAGTTCATCAATCTCACAATCTGCAATGGTGTTTCCTTTCGGACTAATCTGCACAAATGAGGTCTTGTTATCAATCGCGCTTCCTACCAGCGTACCTATTTCGAGTATTTTTCCCTTGGCGGGAGATTTTATAATAGTTTGTGCTCTTTGTTGCTTAGCTACCTCCAACGATGCCCTAGCTGCCGTTAGTTTACTTTTTGAAACAATTACATTATCGTGCAAGCGATCGAGATTGGATTTAAAGCCTTTTAGGTTGGTGTTGGCATTGTCGACCGTTTGCTGGGTTTCGGCACCTTTACCTAATAGGGTTTGTAAGCGTTGCAGTTCGGCATTGGCATTATCATATTTTGCCTGAAATTCTTCAATAGCCGATTCATCGGCTTTTATCTGTGCTGCCTGCGTGTTCATTTCTTGCGATAGTTCATTTACCTTGGCATCCTCCACCTCATGCTTTAGCTCCAATATTACCTCTCCTACATTTACCGAATCGTTTTCTTTTTTGTAGATATGCCCAACAATGCCACTAACCGGCGATGACAATTGCAGAATATTGCTTTCGGGTACTATTTTACCTATCCCAACTACCTGATTGATGGTAGCGTTTACCTTGGTGGTTTTTTCATTCGTTACAGACTTATCCTTCGCGCTATTTCCACATCCCGCAAGGATAAACAAAAGGATAGAACAGAAAAAAAACTGCTTCATATGCTCGGTTATTAGGGTATTATTTCTTCTTCAATGGGTGTATCGGTTACGCCACCATCCAATACATATACAATACGGTCGGCAAAAGGTCTTAGTCGGGTGTCATGCGTTACCACGGCAACCGCCTTACCTTGTTTGGCAAGGGTTTTAAGTTCGTCCATCACCACCGCAACACTCTTTATATCAAGCGAGGCGGTTGGTTCATCGCAAAGCATAATCTCCGGATTGGTAACCAATGCCCTTGCTATGGCAACCCGTTGTTGTTGTCCGCCGCTTAAATCGTTCGATAGGTTTTTTAACCTATCGCCCATCCCCACTTTTACCAAAGCATCGGTCGCGCGTTTTTTGGCCTCGATGCTTGGTATGCCCTGTAACTGCAGGGGCATCATCACATTCTCGAGCGCGGTTAAAGGGGCTATCAGGTTAAATTTTTGAAAAACAAAGCCAATTTTTTGGAGCCGGATCTTTGCAAGTTCTTTCTCCGCAAGCTGGGTTACATTTACCTCGTTAATCATCACCTCGCCAAAGCTTGGGTAAATAACACAACCAAAAAGCGAAAGCAAGGTTGTTTTTCCGGAGCCGGATGGACCAATAATCAGCGTCAGCTCTCCCGACCGCAATTCAACCGAGGAAGGCTTCAAGGCGGTGATTAAGGTATCGCCCATTTTGTATTCCTTTCCGGCTTTTAACAATCTTGCGACAATTTTATGCTCCTCCTTCATTCGGATGATTTATCTAGATTTTATACCCGTAAATTTAGTCATTCAATAATTTAAATTATCATAAATATGTTAACACAGATGATTATTTACAAATCCTTGGCATTACCAAATCTAACCAAACATTCGATGTGCTTATCAAATCCGAATATTTCAGCACTTATTTATAGGCACTTCCATTCCAATACCCATCATTACATTGGGGCTTTGGAATTTTGCCTCCAGCTCTTTACCGATACATACCTTCTCATAAGCCAACCTAGCCATCAAATAGCTCACGGTCGATTCGGCTCCCTGGTTTAAATTCACATTTTTTTCTTCTAAACCATCATAACAACCGCCTGTGCATGGGTTATAAATAATTTGATGCATATGGTTATTTCCCAAAAACCAATTAAAGGCAATAGTCATTTTGTTAAAGTAGTTTTCATCCTTAAATACAGTATAAAACTTACTGAGTGCCAAAATAGTATAAGCCACATCAATAGGTTGTTCGCCACCAATTACTTTTTTTGCCGGATGTTCCTTTTTCTTAAGCCATCCCTTGTTCGATATTACTTTAATCTGCTTATCGGTAAAGGTAAGCGACAGTAAGAAATCGAAAGATGAGTTGGCTATTTCTCTATAAACCCCTACCCCTGTTGCCAAATAAGCGCATAACATGGCTTCCGGCAAAATACTATTGCCATAGGTAAGGTAACTTTCAAACCAGCACCATTTGGCATTGGCTTCATGCTTGTACATTTGTACCAACCTGTTAGCCAATTCCTTTATAAGTTCAATATTTTCATTGGTTTTAAACTTGCAATTGCTGTAGTATACACCCTTAATTATAAAAGCCATTGCCCTTGATGAATGGATATGCCTGGTGTTTAACAAGGCCTTTTTCAAGGTTAAATTCGCGTCGTTTTCCAATGCTTCGGGCAATAAACTTCCTATAGAAATTAAATAACCCAATGCCCAAATAGCCCTCCCATTCGAGTCTTCCAAATTGGTGCTTGAATTTTGCTCGGTAAATTCTTTTTCTTCATCTACATAATTCAAGAAATTACCTTTGGGTTGCAAGCAAAACTTAATGAAATTATAGTAAATGGCAATATATTTAAGGTCATCTGTATCGCCCGTCATTTCAACATGCTGACAAATGGCAACCAAGGCCCTGGCGTTATCATCTAAAGTATAGCCCGTACTCATATCAGGTTGGTTTAGCTTAGCAAATTGTATCATGCCAAAATTGGTAGTCATTCTTTTTACATGATCCCTATTTATTGGCGGTATATTATATTTTAAGGGTGTTTTATTTTTACTTAGTTTTTCGAACAATACCGCATGCGCGATAGCCGAATTTTCCCAAGCTGTAGGTGCCATCCGCTGTAATCCGTTTAGACTGATTTTTTTTATTAACTCCTCATCCTTCAAAAGGCTTAAAACCGCATCGCTCAGTTGTGGAGCGTTTCCAAAATCAATTATAAGTCCGGCGTCTTTTTGTAATACTTCAACCGCATGTGGTATAGGGGTTGATATTACCGCGCAACCACAACTAATAGCGTACGAAAACGTTCCGCTTACAGCCTGGTTAGGGTCTTTTGAGGTAAATAAATAAATATCGGTAAGCTGCAAATACTCCAACAATTCGGCCAGTGTAAGGTAACGGTTAATAAATCGGACATGCTTTCGTAGCTTTAGGTTATCTACCATTAGTTCCAATTTATCCCGATAGGCTTCGCCTTCCTGCTTTACCACGCTGGGGTGTGTTTTACCAATCACCAAAAACAAGGTTTCGGGATAGTCTTCAATAATGGCAGGCAATGCGGTTAAAGTGGTTTCAATCCCTTTTCCGGCACTTAGTAATCCAAAGGTTGATAGTACTGTTTTTCCTGCCAAATTCACTTTTGTTTTCAATATTTCCTTATTTAAGTGCGGCACCAAATGTGTACCATGCGGAATGACGTTTACCTTGTTTTTTGGAATGCCATATACTGTATTCAAAATTTTAGCCGAGCCGTTTGTCATTACGATGATTGATTTGCTAATGGCCGCCATTTCCTGTATATCCAGCATCAAGGTTTCATTTGGATTTGGCAATACCGTATGAAAAACAATGATAATGGGCTTATTAATAGCTTTTAAAAGCTGTTTAAATGCCATCTCATTCTTTTTAAAAAAGCCAAACTCATGTTGAATGAGCACAATTTGGATATCGGTATTGCTGTTTATTTTTTTGGCTAATGCCGGATACGCTTCGGCTTGGTCGGTATTGAGGATAAATTTAATATCATCCTCGTAAATTTGGTGTTCGCTGTTTGATTCGAGCGCGCAAATACCTATGTGGAACGATTGGCTGAATTTATTATTCAAAGCCTTTATCAAATCCTGCGAGTAGGTAGCAATACCACATTCCCTGGGAGGATAAGTTGTAATTACCAATACTTCGGGTAATTTTGGCTCCTTGTTAGGCATTAATCTAACATCCCATCCTGCTGTATCAAATTTTAGGTGCCCGTTTATTACAGGTACCATTTTATCAATTTTCAAAAATTCATTTATCATGTTCTACTTTATATAACATTAATTCATCAAGTAAGGCAGTAATGCTTAGACTGGCATAAGCAATTTGATCATCAGCCGCTCCGTAATAAATATATAGGGTATCACCTTCCAACACCGTTCCGGTTGGGAAGCATACATTGTTTACCTCGCCTTTCAGTTCCCAAACCAATTCGGGCTTAAATAAAGGATAAGGTAGGCGCGAAATTTCTATCAAGGGGTTATCAAGTTCAACTAGTGCCGCGCAAGCCGAATACACATAGCCATTTACGGTATCATGTACCGCGTGGTAAATAAGCAACCATCCCAAAGCTGTTTCGATAGGCGGGCATCCACCACCTATATAGCTTATCTCATGCTCAAATTTTGGCGAAAGAACAATTTGATCTTCAAAGTGAAGCAGATAATGTTGCCAATATTCTGGCGTAAGGTCGTCTAAACTATCAACCGAAACCAATTGGATATCCGGCTTTATCCGGTGTAAAAAACAAAACTGACCGTTTATCTTCCGTGGGAAAAAGATCACATTCTTATCCCATACCCAAACTTTCTTACCATTGTTTTCGAGCAGTACGTCATGATTGTTATAACGCTGGTATTTTTCGTTTAATAAGCCCTTGGTTTGCGCCAAGTGCATAAATTCCGCATAAGCTATCTGCGGAACAATGATGCCTTTTTTCTCAAAATGCTTTAAATCGGATGATACCGCCAGGCATCCCAAAGCGTTTATACCATCGTAAGCGGTGTAGGTTAAATAATAAAGGTCATCAATTTTAACAATTCGAGGATCTTCCACCCCATGCGATTCGTAGTCAAACTGTGGAAACAGAACTGGCATATCCGAACGCCATTCCACTTCCGAAGGGCCATGCATTCGGCAATAACCCAATACCGAATAATTATGGGTGCATACCGCCCTATAAAAAAGGTGAACCGTTTCTCCTTCGGCAATTACGGCCGGGTTTAAAACCCCATCGCACTCAAAAACCAATTTGCTTTTGGTTATTAATACGCCTTGTTTTTTTACTGTTACCATAATGTATATTATACTTTATTGTGTATTATTATTGTTAACAATCCATGCCTATAATAGTTGTATAATTTTTTTCATATAATTATTTTTCAAAGTTTATGACAATTAATTGCCATAATAAATCAAAAAGGTGACCCATTACGGGTCACCTTTTCTTGTTTTCTAATTGAATTTTCTCTCTTTAAATCGCAAGTTTTTCAAGCCGATTTTTGCTTCCAAAAAATTATTGTAAGTAATTAAAGACAAACCTTTAAACATTGTTAAATGTGAATAACAGGAGGCGATCCTGAAAGAAAGGAACAGCTATAATAAAACAAACACACACATCATTTGATTTATGATAAGGCCTGGTTTTATGTGTATCCATAGCACAAGCTTTAATTAATACTCAGCTTATTCAAGCTATCCTTTTTTTGTGTTTTTTCCTGTCTTCTAAAATAGCCACGTACCAAAAAGTTATGCTTTAGGGCTTCTATAATTTGGGTAAAGCCTTCGCTACCTTTTTGCAGGTTGCTCATGCTGATATTTATTTTTTGGCTAATGGCCGAATCTCGTAAAACAGTATGCAAAGCACCCTTACCATAGGTAATATCATTGTTGATGTTGGTAGCCATAGTCTTTAGTTGTACCGATGCTTTGTTCACATTCTCACTAGCCGATTTTATTTTCAGCATGGAGGTTTTTAAATTACTTTCAAAGCCAGTGTCGGTCAATAAAAGTCCGGCGGCTCCCTTACCTTGCTTTATATGCAAAGCCACCTTATTAAGCGATCCCGTTAATTCGCTTGTATTATTTGTTGCAGTGTTTAAATTTTTTAATGATGATTTTATGCTTATACCAATTTCTTTATCGTTTAATAAGGTAAAAATGGCACTGGTATCAAGTTTTAAAACGGTAGTTTTTAATGCTTCAGATATAGTTGCCACGTTATTATTTGTTTTTGATAGGGTTTCCAACATTTCATCCATGCCAATATATTTTTTTGCCTTTAAATAGTCTCCATCGTTTACCAACTGCCCTGTTGCTTTTACGGGCTGTATGTTTACCACTTTATTACCCATTAGGCCTTCAGTACCAATTGCAACAAGTGCTGTATTATGTATAAATGTTTTTAACTTACTATCAATCTGCATAGCAACCTCCATCGTGCTGTCGTTAATAATCGTAATACTTTTAACAGTTCCGGCTTGTAAGCCCGAAAATAGAATGTTGTTTCCTTCTCTTAAGCCATCTAAAACAACAAACCTCACCTTAAGTGTAAAGCTACTTTTAAACATCCCCGTATTGTTGCCTATTAAATAGAAAGCAATCATCATTGCTAATAATCCGGTCATTACAAAAACACCCAACTTTATATTATTTTCAACTTGTTTTGCCATAATTAATTATTCAAAAAATTGTTTTATTTTTTCGTCTTCCGAATGTTCTAGCTCGTCGTAAGTTCCTTCCGCATAACAAATACCATCCAATAAAAGAACCACCCTGTCGGCAATAGTTTTTACACAATTCATATCGTGCGAAATAACAATAGAGGAGGTTTTGAATTTCTTTTGGAGTTTTAAAATCAACTTATCAATCTCTCGCGCGGTAACCGGGTCGAGCCCGGTAGTAGGTTCATCATACAAAATAATCTCGGGTTTTAAAATAAGGGTACGCGCCAAGGCAATACGCTTCAGCATCCCGCCCGATAGCTCAATAGGCATCATTTCCAAAGTGTTTCTTAAACCCACATTATCCAAAGCCTCCAAAACCATTTTATCCACCTCTTTTTGTTTCAACCCAATCCAATGCCTGCGCAAGGGGAATTCAAGATTCTCGCGTATTGTCATGGAATCATATAGGGCATTTGCTTGGAACAAGAAACCTATTTTGGTGCGAACCTTATCAAGTTCATCCGGACTTAATTCCGGGATGTTATTTCCAAAAACAAGTATTTTGCCTCTATCTGGTTTTAATAAACCTATAATGCATTTTATTAATACCGATTTACCCGCACCCGATTTGCCCAAAACCACTACATTTTCCTGTCCATAAACCTTTAGGTTAAAATCTTTCAAAACAACATTTTTCCCAAAGCTTTTAAATAGGTGTTCAATAATTATCACAGGTTCCCCTTTGCTTATTTTATTAGATTCACTAGGTTCTGTTATTTTTGATACTGGCATTTTATTAATTTAAACCTAATAAGTTTGTAAACTGTACCACCAACAAATCAATCACAAAAATTAAAACGGATGATAACACCACCGCTGAGTTAGCCGAGATGCCTACGCCCCTTGTGCCTTTAACTGAATTAAAACCCTTGTAACAACCTACCATGCCAACAGCAAAACCAAAGAAAAATGTTTTGATGATGGCAGGTATCAAATCACTGAAGGTAAGACTGTGAAAAACCTGGATAAAAAATAAATGTAAACTGGTTACCGAGTTAATATTTACACCGATATATGCACCTATAAGAGAAATACCATCGCCTAATATTGTTAAGATGGGTAGCATCAGGGTAGTAGCCAATACTCGGGTAGCCACCAAATATTTATAGGGGTTGGTACCGCTCACCTCCATTGCATCAATTTGTTCAGTTACCTTCATCGAGCCTAATTCGGCACCTATGCTACTACCTATTTTACCTGCAAATATTAAGGCTGCTATTACCGGACCTATTTCTCGTACAATGGCAATACCTACCATTACCGGTAGTTGTGATTCAACCCCATACTTTACTAAAGAGGGTCGCAATTGCATGGTTAAAACCAAACCCATAATAAAATTGGTAAGCCCAATTAGGGGTAAAGATTTATAACCTATTGAATAACTTTGTGCAAGCACTTCTTTTACTTCATATCGGGGCTTTAATCCGTTAGTAAAAAAATTGCCGGCAAATTTTGTTAAGGAGCCGGTTTCGTCAAAAAAATCTCGGATATCCTGAATCAAAGCCATGTTTGTAATTTTATAACCATACTTGTTGGTTATAACAACATTTTGATCAAAGTGTTTTGTTTAGCAGGTAATGTTATAATTTGTCAGTATTAGCTTGGGGATATTAAAAGATTATTGGTAGAATTTGGCATAGGGAACCAAATAATAATAAAAAATATCTAAAGGAAAGCTAGGATTTGATTAAAACCATTCTGGTTTTTTAATTTTAATAAGCTTACCCAGTTCGCAGATGTATTTTTTTGTAAAAAACTTCATATGTACCTTTTCTGCAGTCCAGGTATCGTTAGGCTTATAATTTAAAATCATATCATCTATGCCTTTATCATTGCTAATTACTTTAAAACGCATGCTTTTTGCGTCTAATGGTGTAACCATTAGCACCATATACATATTGTAAATACAAATTACAATTTCAGTACTTGCCATTTTATTTGTTTAAAAAAATTTTATCAGAAGGTAAACCAAATCCTTGGTCTTTTAGGTTTGGTATTTACCATTGTATGGGTAATGGTAGTATGTTGAGGTTCTTCAATAAGTACTCGGTTAATTTCATTGCCTACAACCTGCCAAAATTCCTGACTAATGTTGCCTGCTTCCTCTGTTTTCCATAAGCCTTTAAAATTTGTAATAACCACCTTTTTCCCATCAGCCATTTGTACCGACCAACCTGTTCCACTTGGCAAATCAACACGATTTACCTCGAGTTCTAATAAAGTGCCCGATACGGATTCGTTTAATTTAATTTTCATTATTGTGTTATTTAAATATTGCCCCTTTTAAGTAAGTATTTATTTTTTAAAGGTGAGGTTATTAAGTTTTATAACTATTACATCCTAGCTATAAAAGGTTACATCATTCACACATTCATTATTCAAAATCCCTAACCAAAAAATGTGTGAAACATGTAATTAAATAAAATAATTGCATAACAAAACAAATTGAAAACCATGCAGTTTTGTGGTGTAATAATGCAATAAACTTTAAAAATTAAAATTATGTTTTACAACGATTCTTTTTGGGGAATGGACTTTATATGGTGGTTCCTGTGGATTACCATGCTAATTTGGATTTTCGCTGTTCCTTATGATATTCCTTTTCAAAGGAACAAACCTGCTAGTCCACTCTTGCTTTTACAACGACGTTTTGCCGCCGGCGAAATTGGCCCTGATGAATACCATGAACGCAAAAAAATTATTGAGATTGATATGATTAAGGCCACCTAAAACGGGTTGGTTAATATAAAATCAGCAATCATTTATAAACAGTTTACCTAAATATAATTAATATGAAAGATACCATAAGTGAGGCAATTAGTTCCGTTAAAGGATTTAACGGCAATATTGAAAGTGAGACAAAAGAGAATACCTATTTCCGTAGGGTGCTCTATACCAGTTTACACCTGCAGGTTGTATTAATGAGCCTGAAGCCGGGCGAAGAAATTGGTGAAGAAATTCATAACGCGAACGACCAGTTTTTTAGGTTTGAGAGCGGAAATGGCATTTGTGTTATCAACGAAACGGAATATCTGATTAAAGATGGCGACGCCATTGTGGTACCTGCTGGTGCCAAGCATAATGTAATTAACACCAATTCCAAAAGTAAACTTAAAATGTACACCATTTACTCGCCACCACATCATAAGGATGGTATTGTAAGGGCTACCAAGAAGGATGCGGACGATTACCCCGAAAAATTTGATGGGGAAACAACTGAATAAAACAGTTTATAAATTTTCTTCATGTCTATTACTAAAATCTTAAATAATAAAAAAATGAAAACAAATCAGGAATTACAAAAAGATGTTCAGGATGCCATTAAATGGGAACCTCTTTTAAATGCGGCAGAAATTGGTGTTACAGCCAAAGATGGTGTCATTACATTAACTGGCACGGTTGACAGTTACTCGAAAAAAATAGAGGCAGAAAACGCGGCAAAAAACGTATCGGGTGTGCGGGCATTGGCCGAAGAAATTCATATTAAATATGGTGATTTTGGCAAGAAGAGTGATACCGATATTGCTAAAGAAGTACTAAGTGCCTGGAAATGGAATTGGGAAGTACCCGACCAAAAAATAAAGGTTAAAGTTGAAAGTGGTGTAGTTACCTTAGATGGTGAGTTAGAATGGAATTACCAAAGAGAAGCCGCTAAAAAAGCGATAAAAAACATTGCCGGAATAATTGATATCATTAGCAATATCAAAATAAAATCAGAAAACCACGACGTAATTGAAAGAAAAGCCATTGAAAACGCGCTTGAGCGTAATTCATCAATTGATGATTTAGGTATTACGGTGGATGTAAACGGAAACTATGTAACCTTAAAGGGCACAGTAAATTCATTTTACGCCCGAGATGAAGCCGAACAAATTGCCTGGAACGCTCCCGGTGTTTGGAACGTTGATAATAAATTGGTTATTGAGTATGTTTAATTGTTGTTGAAGCCAGTAGTGATTTTTTAGCTACTGGCTTTTTTGCTTTATTTTTTATTGTTAAAGCTTAAGTATATAAGTATTTAAAATTAATACACCCTATTATGACCGTAGAAAAAGGATTGGGTATCTGGATGGATCATCAGGATGCCCATATTATGGAGTTTACTACCGACCCGATTGAAACTAGCACCCTGTTTTCCAAATTTACCCACCAGGAAAAAGAGCAAACCCTGGGCAGAAGTGAAAATTTGATGCATAACAAGGAACAGCACGAGGAGGCCGATTATTACAAGGAACTTGGTGAAATCATCAGGAACTACAATGATGTAATATTATTTGGCCCTACCGATGCGAAGGTTGAGCTTTTTAATGTTTTGAGAAAAGACCATCATTTTGACAATATTGTTATCGAAATAAAAAATGCTGATAAAATGACGGTAAACCAACAGCATGCATTTGTGCGCGCCTATTTTTCTAAGAGACTATTTCTGCAAAAATAGCCCCAACTTTTAAAACAATATTTTTAAAGCCTTGTTACGTATTAAACCTAGCAGGCTTTATTTTTTTGGCCTAAATTTAGATAAGTATTGACAAGAAGCCTCCTCTTTTACACAATCCAAATGTTTCATTTAAAAAATCAACCATGCCCATTTTAACACAAATTTTATGGTTAATAATTTTGGCTATTCCAATAGCCTGTATTGCCTGGACGGTAACACACGAAGAAGTTTTTCGTGAACCCAGAGACTATTGTGTAAAACAATGCCATGAAGGAAAGACCATTGTAAAAAGAAAATTCTTTTATGTTTTTACCTGCGAATATTGTTTTAGCCATTATGTTACCGCCATTTTTTTATGGCTAACCGGGTATAAACTTTTAATGGATAATTGGGTGGGATACCTCATTGCCTGGTTTGCGCTGGTATATGTTGCTAATGCTTATATGAGCTTATTCGGATTAATCAGACAGGATATTGTTAAGGAAAAAGCAGAAATAAAAATTATGGAAATAACCAAGGCAAAAGCAGAACAAGATGCTAACTAGTCAACTATATTTTGTTTATTGTTAAGATTATTTCCAAGCTATAAATTGCTTATTCATACCTAAGCGCATCAATCGGATCAAGTTTTGAAGCCTTTAAGGCTGGATAGTATCCAAAAAAGATACCCGTTACCGCACAAACCGCAAATGATACCACAACCGACGATTGCGATATGATGGTTGGCCATTTTAAAAAGTAAGTAACCAAAGTAGTTGAAAGGATACCAACTGAAACCCCAATCAGTCCGCCTGTTATACTGATGAGTACGGCCTCAATTAAAAATTGTTGTAAAATATCCCGCCCTCTTGCTCCAATTGCCATACGGAGTCCAATTTCACGAGTACGCTCTGTTACCGATACGTACATGATATTCATGATGCCTATGCCACCTATCACCAAAGAAATACCTGCAATAACGGTTAACAAAATAGTTAAGAGCCCAGTTGTTGAACTCAGGGTTTTTATCAGTTCCTCTTGCGTACGAACCCTAAAGTCGTCTTCATCAGCAGGTTTTAACCTGTGCGATTCTCGCAATATGGCCGTAACCTGTGCCGTTGCAGAATCGGTGGAGGCTTCATTAATAGCGGAGGCAAAAATATTTTGGTAGTATATGGAGGCCAATATCCTGTTTTGAACGGTCGTACATGGCGCAATCAGGATATCGTCCTGATCCTGCCCAAAGGCATTGTTTCCTTTTGGGTCTAGTATTCCAATAATTTGAAAGGGAATTTTACCAAAACGGATCACCTTGCCAATAGGGTTTTCGCCTTTGGCAAATAAGTTATCAATCACTGTTTGGCCAATTAAACAAACCTTGGCCGATGATAATAAATCATTATCAGAAAACGGTATGCCATCGCGCAGCGTAAGCTTCCTGATATTTAGAAAAGAAGGATAAACGCCCTGTATGGTTGTTGGCCAATTTAGCGCGCCGTTAATGGCCTGACCCTTGGTACTAACCGAAGGTGAAACATCAGTTATATAGCTTCCTTTTTTTTGCAAGGCATCAATATCTTTAACGGTTAATGATTGAAAGCTGGTTCCGGCAATTTTTACCCCACCATTTATATTACTTGAAGGCAATACAATAATCATATTTGAGCCCATGCTCGATAGTTGATCATGGATGCTCTGCTTTGAACCCTGTCCTATCGCTACCATGGCTATAACAGCCGCAACCCCTATTATAATCCCGAGCATGGTTAAAAAGGTCCTCAGCTTATTTCGCGCCAAGGCCCTGAAGGCCATCTGAAAAAGGTTTAATATATTCATCCCTTGTTTAATTATTCTTCGTTAGTAGGCAAATCAGCCAATGATTGTTTGGCCGAATGTATATTTTGATTCGCTTTATCAAATTGTATTTTACCATCCTGTAGTTGTATGGTTCGGCTACTAAAAACCGCTATATCAGGCTCATGCGTTACAAAAACGATGGTCTTTTTTTGTTTGGTATTTAATTCCTGCATCAAAGTCATAATCTCGTAGGAGGTTCGTGTATCAAGGTTACCCGTTGCCTCATCGGCCAAAATCATAATAGGCTCGTTAATAAGTGCCCTTGCTATGGCTACCCGCTGTTGCTGACCGCCTGATAACTGCCCGGGAGTATGGTGTTGCCTATCGGCAAGGTTAACGGCCTCCAGCGCATGGATAGCCCTTTCGCGCCTGTCTTTATTCGAAATAGTGTTGTTGTATAAAAGAGGTAATTCAACGTTTTCCAAAGCAGAGGTACGGGGTAGCAAGTTGTATGATTGAAAGACAAAACCTATTTTATGATTCCGCAATTCGGCCAATTCATCCTTAGTAAGCTTACTGATATCAATATTATCCAACAAATAAGTGCCGGACGTAGGTTTATCCAAACAACCCAAAATATTCAGCAAAGTTGTTTTACCTGATCCGCTTGCACCCATAATGGTTAAAAATTCGCCTTCTTCCACCTCAAACGTAACGCCACGCAAGGCATGAACAATTTCGCTGCCCATCGCAAATTCACGTTTTAAGTCGGTTATGGATAATATTTTTTTACTCATTTTGCTTTTTTGCCTTGTGAACCGCGTGTTGGTAAAAACGGGCTACCATTTGCCGTGGTAGATGCGGCATTTGCCGTATTTATAACGCCCGTAATTACTAAATCCGAAGTAGTTAAGCCCGAAATTATCTGAACATGTAAATTATCATTCAAACCTGTTTTAACCTCTGTTTTGTTTATACTTTTACCTTTCAGTACCCAAACATAGGCCGTATTTATTCTGGTAGCGCTGGTGTCAATTTTGCTTGTTTTGGTGCGTGGAGATTGTCTGGTGTCTCTTTTTAAGGTAGATGAGCTATTAGCTATCGGTAAATCAATAATTTTATAATCTTTCATCATGCTTGAATCGGGTACAAAGTTGAGCGCTTTTGATGGAATTAATAAAGCATCTTGTATCTCTTTGGTATAGATGATAATGTTTGCTGTCATCCCGGGTTTTAGTTTCATATCATTGTTAGAAGTATTGATAATGGTGATATAAGTAACCACATTGGCAGATACCGTTGGGTGCAACCTAACTTCGCTTACATTGCCTGCAAATTGGTTATCCAAAAAAGCATCCACCGTAAATGATGCCCTATCGCCAGCTTTTACATTTCCAATATCGGCCTCATCAACAGCGGCTTCTACTTCCATTTTGGTAATATCTTTCGCAATTACAAAAAGGGTTGGCGTATTAAAGCTTGCTGCCACTGTTTGTCCAGCACTGATGCTTCGATTTAGCACAACCCCATCAATAGGCGAATATATATCAGTGTACGACAATGTCTTTGTTGCCTGCCTCACCGAAGCCTGGGCACTTAAAACACTTCCTTTGGCAGCTATCAAGGTGTTTTGAGCGATGTCAAAATCAGCCTTACTAATTGCATCTGCTTTAAATAATAGGTTTTGCCTATTAAAATTGTTTTGGGCATATACTTGCTGACTTTGAGCATTTTGCAAGTTACCCTTCACCAAATCAAGCGAAGCTTGTAGCAAAGACTTATCCAGTTGCGCCAACAATTCCCCTTTTTTAACTTTCG
Source organism: uncultured Mucilaginibacter sp. (assembly GCA_903927645.1). GTDB lineage: Bacteria > Bacteroidota > Bacteroidia > Sphingobacteriales > Sphingobacteriaceae > Mucilaginibacter. The sequence continues at coordinate 3,089 of CAIYNX010000125.1, read as the reverse complement.
AATTGAAATTAACATATAAATTCTTGATAATCCCCGATACCTGCGAGCCAACAGTAACGGTATCAACCGGCTCAATTTTGCCGGTCGCAGTTACGCTTTGCGCTATATAGCCAACCTCCGGGTTTCTTGTTTTCAAAACAACCGGTGCTACCTTTTTATGGATGAAAAAATACCAAACCAACACAATAACCAACAACCCTAAGGCTACAATTCCTATAATTTTAATATTCTTGCTTATTACCATTTTTGTTATAGTTTAATAGGAATTCCTCTGTAAAAATCATATATCTTTAAAGTAAGCAACTCGTTATATTTTGATTGTATGTAGGCTTGCTGCGCCTGTATAAATAGGTTTTTTTGCAATAAAAAATCAACCATATTGGCAGCCCCCACCTTTAGTTGTTCGCTGGCAATTCGGTAACCCTCTTTGTTTAAATTGTATTGTACCAATGCGGCTTCATACTGGCTTTTGGCGTTTGCCACATTCAAAAATGCCCGCTCTACGGTTTGCGATAGGGTGATTTTTGTATTAGATAAATTAAGACCAGCTTGGTCGACATTTATTTTCGCCTCCTCTACCTGAGTTTTAACAACCCTACGGGTAAAAATGGGAATAGCCAATGTAAGCCCTAATTGCTGATTAAAATTGTTGTTTAATTGCTTAGCCAAATTACCCTGACCTGTAAAATAACTCGTATTGAGCGAGCCTCCTGCCGTTAACAATGGTTTATAACCTGCTCGGGCAATTGTTACGCCGTATTGAGCAATTTGCAAGGCCTGCTCACCATTTTTTATTTCCGGGCGGCTACTGAGAGCAATTTGTTCAACGCTTTTAAAAGTGCTTATGCTATCAATAGGAGCTATGGTTTCTGGTTTTTTGATATCAAACATTTCATCGCTTGTTAATAAAAGCAGCTGCTTTAAAGTAAGCAAATCGGCTTTTTCGATATTGATGGCTTTTACCAAGGTAAATTGATCAGTTGATTCTTGCGCTTTTAGCTGAATAAGGGCATAAAGCGCTACACTACCAACGTCATAAATTTTTTGTTCGCGCTGTACTTGTATTTGGTCGGTGGCCACGAGGGTAGAATCATAAACTATGTTTTCCTTATCCAACAAAACAATCAAATAAGCTTGTGTTATTTGGAGCGTAATATCATTTTCGAGTTGTAGAATATTGAGGTTTGCAGAGTTAACAGACAAATTTGCCTGTGCTATGGTATTATTTATATAACTGCCATTGTATAAAACAACCGATGAGTTTAAGCTATAAACCCCTGAAGCAGTAAATGAGTACCCATTAGATACATTATAACCGCTATTATTATAACTTGAACTAGCATTAGCATGTTCAAAATTTTGTGACGCGGAGCCTGTTAAGTTTGGTAAACGGGCGGCCTTAGCCAATAGATACTGCTGCTGACTGATTTGTTGAGAAAGGCGCAATGAGTTGATTTGGATATTATTTTTTTTTGCGTAATCAATGCATTGAACTAAATTCCACTGAGCTGGATTTGGTATTGGTGTACCTTCCTGCGCTGCTATCCGGTTAACGATACAAAGAATAATGATACAATTAATTAGGATAGTTTTTAAAAACATAGTGCTCCAAAAAAACAGGGGTAAATAGGTATGTCATTTTGTTTAACCTGCTTTTAATGATAGGCAAAGGTGATTTTGTTTTGGCCAACCATATTATACAACTCTGTTAATAAGTTACATCATTCACACATTAGCGGGTAAAAAGTATTTGAACACCCCCTTCTTTATATGTGTGAATGATGTAATTAATAAGCAGGATTACGTAACATTTTAAACACTAAACAGGGCAATTTTGTATGATATTATTTAAATTATCATGGAAGAAGTAGTAGCGAACAAAAAAGAGCTGTTGACGGATAAACTATCGGAAAATAGCTTGTTAGTAATTGAAAAGCCTAAGATGAAAGCTTTGGTTTATCATGGTCCCGGAAAAAAGGCTTTAGAAGATAAGCCCCGACCTGGCATCAAAAAACCAACCGATGCTATTATTAAAATAATAAAAACTACCATTTGTGGTACCGACCTGCATATTATGAAAGGCGACCTACCCGAAGTTTCGGATGGACGGATTATTGGGCACGAAGGGGTTGGCATAGTAGAGGAAATTGGCTCGGCAGTAAGCAATTTTAAAGTTGGCGACCATGTAATTATTTCCTGCATCACCTCCTGCGGTAAATGCGAGTATTGCAAAAAAGGCATGTATTCGCATTGTTCTGACGGCGGTTGGATTTTAGGTTACATGATTGATGGTACACAAGCAGAATATGTAAGGATACCCCATGCTGATAATAGCTTATATGCCATACCCGAAGGTTTGGATGAAGAAGCTTTGGTGATGTTGAGTGATATATTACCCACAGGTTTTGAATGCGGGGTACTGAACGGACAAATAAAGCCGGGTGATGTAGTAGCCATTGTTGGCGCAGGGCCAATTGGTATAGCCGCCTTACTAACCGCGCAATTCTACTCTCCAGGCGAAATTATAATGATTGACCAGGATGAGAACCGATTGAGTGTTTCAAAAACCTTTGGGGCTATCCACACCATCAATACCGCTAAACAGGATGCGGTAGCAAAAATAATGGCAATTACCAATAACAGGGGTGTTGATGTAGCCATTGAAGCGGTTGGCATACCAGCAACTTTCGAAATTTGTCAGGAAATTATAGCACCGGGTGGGCACATCGCGAATATTGGGGTGCATGGCAAAAGTGTAACACTTCATCTCGAAAAGCTTTGGTCGTGCAATATTACCATTACCACCCGTTTGGTTGATACTGTAACTACTCCACTCTTATTAAAAACAGTGCAGGCCAATAAGATAGAACCTAAAAAACTGATTACCCACCATTTTAAACTGGATAAAATTATGGATGCCTACAATACCTTTGGTAATGCGGCTAAGGAAAAGGCTTTAAAAGTGATTATTGAAGTTTAATTCAAATAATCTTAATAAGTATAAGGAAACCCAACAAGCTATTTAAATATAGGTTTGTTGGGTTTGTTTTTATAAGAGGGATTCCGGTAACAAAATCTATTAAAACATT
>CAIYNX010000124.1 GCA_903927645.1 uncultured Mucilaginibacter sp. | reverse complement strand
ATCAGTTTTAACTGAATCTGCACCAGCAGCACCTTTACCTTTACAAGCAGCGAAAGAAACAGCGATAGCTAAAGCTAAAGCAGCAATTTTGAATGAATTTTTCATGTTAATTTTTTTTAAGTAATTAAATAGTTTTGCCATTAATACCGAAAAACAAAAAAGGTAACCCATAATTTTTAAATAAAATTACAGGCTACCTTTTTTTTAACAACTTAAAAATTAACTAGAAAAACTAAATAATTATTTTTTCTTAGTAGTATCTTTTTTAGTAGTGTCTTTTTTAGTAGTGTCAGCTTTAGCAGCAGTAGTGTCTTTTTTAGTAGTGTCAACTTTTACTGAATCAGTTTTAACTGAATCTGCACCAGCAGCACCTTTACCTTTACAAGCTGCGAAAGAAACTGCGATAATTAAAGCTAAAGCGCCAATTTTGAATGAATTTTTCATTTTTTTGTTTGATTTAATGTGAATATTTGAAAATTAATTCCAAAAAATTAAAAAGGTAACCCATAATTTTTAAAAAAAAATTACAGGAGACCTTTTCACATTAAAAAAACTAAGAAACTAACCAAAAAACTTCCAATCCACTACTTTTTAGAAGTATCTTTTTTAGTTGAATCAACTTTAACAATAGTGTCTTTTTTAGTTGAATCAATTTTTACAGCATTAGTTTTCAATGTGTCAATCGGTTTTTCTGTACCTGGTTTTGTTATCCAGTTGCATGAGGCAAGCATGGTGCCCATGGCTACGGTTATTACCGCAATTTTGATAAGGTTTTTCATAAAAATTTATTTTGTGATTTTGTATTTAATACCCTAAAAGTTAAAAAGGTAACCTTATATCCCATTTATATTTATTTTTTGTTAACATTGGGTTACAATTTGATTTTTATGGTATTAAAGGAGTATACAACGTAAATGAACAACATACCAACTGATAATGAAGTTATTTTAGGTATATTAAATAATTCTGAAAGTGTTTTAAAACGTTTATACCTGGCTTACTTCCCTATGGTGATGCAACTAATTATTAATAACAATGGGAATGAAGACGATGCCAAAGACATTTATCAGGAGGCTATTATTATTGTTTATAACAAAATAAAAGCTGGTGATTTTGAGCTAAGCAGCAAGTTAAAAACGTATATATACTCGATATGTCGCAGACTATGGTTAAAAAGACTAAGTCAGATTAACAGATATGGAGGTGATATAAAGGATTTTCAGGAGTATTTGGTTGTTGAGGAAGATACTGAAAATCATAACGAACGGGATTTACAGTTTACAAAAATGGGAAGTGCCCTTCAATTATTGGGCGAACCTTGTAAAACTATTATTGAAGAATTTTATATAAATAATAAATCGATGCAGGACATTTGTGAGGCTTTTGGCTATACCAATGCCGATAATGCCAAAACACAAAAATATAAATGCTTGCAGCGATTAAAAAAATTGTTTTTTCAGCAATAAATTAGAGGATAAAGCGATGGTTGAACAAAAATTATTAGAATTAATTGAACGGTACCTAAATGGCGAACTAAACAGTGAAGAACTGGCTAGGTTTGAGTTATTAAGGCAAGAAAATACTGATTTGAACGAGCGTATACAAACCCACAAACAGTTTACCGATACCATAAAGCACTATGGTGAACGCATTGAACTCGAAAAACGACTAAATGCTTTTCATCAGGAAATTGATGTGCATGCCCTTAAAGAAGAATTAACGGTTCATCCAATGTGGATTGTAAAACTTTGGCGCAACCATCATTCAAAAATTTCGGTAGCGGCTTCTATCGCCATATTCACAGTTTTGATGACATTGATCGTTTCTGGCTATTTCAACAACCGCGAAACAAATTATGTTCAATTAAAGGGTCAAGTAGCTCAAATACAAAAAGCAGTAAATGGCCTTAAAACTCATAATTCAATAAGTCATTCTAACAACATCCTTAAAACAAGCAATTTTAGGGGCACTGGTTTTGCTATATCATCAAATGGTTATATAGTAACTAATTACCACGTTATAAATAATGCCGATTCTGTTTACGTTGAAAACGCAAATGGAAAATCGTACCATACCAAGGTTATTTATACCGAACCGGAGACTGATATTGCCATTTTATCTGTAGATGATACAGCCTTTAAAAATTTGGGCAATGTGCCCTATAATATTAAAAAGGGAGAAAGTAATATAGCCGAAAATGTTTATACCTTAGGCTACCCAAGGGAGGCAATCGTGTTCAATTCCGGTTACCTTAGTGCCACTACTGGTTTTACAAATGATAATGCGTTAGATAGTACCAGTTATCAGGTATCACTACAGGTAAACCCGGGTAATAGCGGTGGCCCCTTAATTGATAGCAGGGGGAACTTGATAGGAGTAATCAGCGCTAAGGCTACCCGTATGGAAGGTGCTCATTTTGCAATCAAATCAAGCTATCTCTTAAAAGCGATCCATGATATTCCTTCTGATTCATTAAATAAACCGTTAAACATTAATTCAAGAAATACACTTGCAGGTTTGAATAAAGAGCAGCAAGTAAATAAATTGAAAGATTTTGTTTTTATGGTGAAGGTATTTAAGCAATAACTCAACCTAAGTCTTATACAATTGGCGTCGCAGGAGAAAACTTGTGGCGCTTTTTTTTATCTGTCAACTTCGCCAAGTACAATATCAATCGACCCGATTATGGCCACCAAATCGGCAATTAGTACACCCTTGGCAATTTGGGGTAATACCGAAAGATTACTGAAACTAGGTGCGCGCGATTTTACCCTCGTAGGTATTTCCGATTTTCCATCGGCCATAAAATAAAAACCCAGTTCGCCTTTAGGGCCTTCACACCTAACATAATAATCTTGAGCCTTTGGTATTGTTTTTCTCGGCATAAGCGCTCTTGGGTCAAAATCAGGTGTGCGCTTTAACTCTTTTTGTAGCCGCTCTACGCATTGCTCTATTATTTTTAATGATTGCTCAATCTCATCTACACGAACCTTGTAGCGGTCCCAACAGTCGCCTACTGTACCCATTAATCCGGTGCCTATTGGTATATCAAACTCCAACTCGGGGTAGGCAGAATAATTATCAATTCGTCGTAAATCCCATTTCAAACCTGAACCGCGTAGCATCGGCCCTGAGCAGCCATAATTTATGGCTACATCCATTGGCAATACACCCACGTTGGCTGTTCGTTTTATAAATATTTGGTTGTCTGTAAGTAGTTGGTTCAATTCAACCATTTTAGGTTTAAAGTAATCAACAAACTCCTTGCATCGTTCTTCAAAACCTACCGGTATATCGTAAAATAAACCACCTACCCAAATATAATTATACAGCATACGCGAGCCCGAAGCCCATTCTAACATACCCATTATGTGTTCACGGTCTCTAAAACACCATAAAAAAGGAGTAAAGGCGCCAATATCAATTCCATAGGTTCCAATGGCAATCAGGTGCGATGCAATTCTGTTCAATTCGCAAACCAATACGCGTATATATTCAATCCTTTTCGGGATATCCTTATCAATCCCCATCATCCGCTCTACACCCATCACAAAAGCGTGACTATTGTTCATTGAT
>CAIYNX010000123.1 GCA_903927645.1 uncultured Mucilaginibacter sp. | reverse complement strand
CGCGGCATTACCAACATGGTGCACGGCGATAGTTTGGAGCGAAGCTTCGAAAAATGTTACCATAAAATAAAAGCGGCAAGTTAATGGTTTTTTGGGGAAAGGAGCCTCAAAGCCTCACCTAAATAGGAAATGAAGCCCTCACGAAGTAATCCTCTAAAGCCTCACCTAAAGTCCTCTCCAAAGGAGAGGACTTTAGATTATTCCTAGAATATAATATTTCTTCTTAATAATTGATTTTAGGCTCTCCTAAACGGCAAAAAAGCTTCAACTAAACTGCGAAGCCCTCACGAAGTAATCCTCTAAGGCCTCACCTAAATCCTCTCCAGAGGAGAGGACTTTAGATTGTTTATATTATAAATTATCTTTTTACAGAACAAAAATTCTTCTCACCTTTCTCTCCCGATCGCTATCGGGATGGAGAAAGGCAGGGATGAGGCCAAATGATTAATCCAATTCGTCTTTTACCTTGAAAAAATAGAATGTTTGGATGCTATAGCTAAATATAACCACTATAACTGTAGTGGCAATTTTACTGATGGTTGGGTACCAGCCAAAATACTCCACAAATAGTTTAATAAATATATAATTGAGTACTATGCACATGGCAACCACTAGCAGATAGCGTTGCAATTGGTGATGCCCTTTTAAACCCGATTTAGGGAAAACAACAAACCTATTTAAATAAAAGCCAATGGGCAATGAAATACTAGAGCCTATAATAAAGGCGGCTATATGCGGACTAATGGTTATAAATGATAAATTGAGCGGTTTTTTTTGTAGGATAAAGTTATAGCTAACAAAAAACAGGAAAATATCTAAAAAAGTATTAACGCCGCCACATACGGCATACCTAAAGGTTTGTAGTGGAAATATTCGTTTAAAAAGCGGATAAAAAAAATCGATTATTTTAAAAATGGCTTCTCTAATAGTCTCGTGGATGTTCTTCATTCGTGTTTGACTTCATCAGATAGCTTTTTGTTTCTACCTTAGCTGATGAAGTTTTTTAATTAAAAATTTAGTGCCGAAATTAACAATTTTTCAAGACTTTGGTAATTGCCATAAAGATTACTGTTAAATTCCGAACTTTGCATTTTGGATAAGTTGAAACTTTAGCAAAAGAATAGTTGATTTAAAATGAAATAATGACTAGTAACCAATTACAACTCACTATTCACAACTGACCATTCACCACACACGAAATGACCAATAATCAAACCATAGTAGCCCTCGCCACCCCTGCCGGAACTGGAGCAATAGGAGTTATTCGGCTGTCAGGGCCGGATGCCATTGCTATAATAGCCAAAGTTTTTAAGGGGAAGGATTTGAGTAAGCAGGCTTCACATACCATACATTTGGGTAAAATTATGGATGAGGGTTTGGTGTTGGATGAAGTATTGGTGTCGTTGTTTGTTGCCCCACGCTCGTATACCCGCGAGAACGTGGTAGAGATATCCTGCCATGGGTCGGCCTATATTATCGAATCAATTATTAAATTACTGATAAAAAATGGGGCACGTTCGGCAAAACCGGGTGAGTTTACCCTTAGAGCTTTCTTGAATGGGCAGTTGGATTTATCGCAAGCCGAGGCCGTGGCCGATTTGATTGCATCCAACTCCAAAGCATCACAGCAGGTTGCCATGCAGCAGTTGCGTGGTGGTTTTAGCAACCAGCTTCAACAATTGCGCGAACAACTGGTACAATTTGCCTCGTTGATTGAGTTGGAGCTTGATTTTGCCGAGGAGGATGTAGAATTTGCTAACCGCGGGCAGTTGAGCAAGCTTATCCACCAAATATTAAGGGTGATAGGCAGCTTGATTCAATCGTTCGGGTTGGGGAATGCCATGAAGCAGGGTGTTAATACGGTAATTGCAGGGCGACCAAATGCCGGAAAATCGACCTTGTTAAATGCCCTTTTAAACGAAGAACGTGCTATAGTGAGCCATATACCCGGCACCACACGCGATACGATTGAAGAAGTACTGAACATCAACGGGATCAATTTCCGCCTTATTGATACTGCCGGCATCCGTGAGGCTACCGATGCCATTGAACAAATAGGTGTGCAGCGCACCATGGAAAAAATTAATCAGTCGGCCTTGTTGGTTTACTTGTTTGACGCCAGTACCATTACCGCCGAAGAACTGCAACTGGATATTGAAAGTTTGCAAAAGCCGGGTATTACCATGTTGGTGGTGGCTAATAAGGTGGATTTGTTAAAGGAAGGAAAAACTGATATAGAATACCTAAAAATCAGCGCCAAAGAAAAACTTCAAATTGAGGAGCTTAAGCAACATATTTACCAAGCTGCCATAAAAAGCAAAATAAATGACGACGAAACGCTGGTAACCAATATTCGTCACCTTGAAGCTTTGCAACATACGGAAGACGCCTTGAAAGGTGTGATGGAGGGTTTGCACAACACCACATCCGATTTCCTTTCGATGGATATTAAACAAGCCCTGCACTACCTTGGTGAAATTACCGGTGAGGTGACAACTGATGATTTACTTGAAAACATATTTAGCAAATTTTGCATTGGCAAATAAGGATTAACCTTCAAATTCAATTCCTTAAGCTCGATGTAATAAAGAATATAGTTGTGTTAATTATTGTTAAAACATATAATTCTCCGCTTAAATACCAGAAACTTCATCCCTTCTTCAGATTTCAACCTTACCATTGCAGTTTATAAAAACTATGAAAAAGATATATTTAACCGTTATCGGATTTTCAATACTTTGCCATTTAAATGCTTTGTCGCAAACAAAGCAGGATAGTGTGGTTAATAAGCCGACCATTGCTTTACACAATGCAACGGGTAAAGATTCAACCCAATACAATCCCAGGAAATTGAGGTTGGATGAAGTTGATTTATTTTCAAGTTATTATACTCAAAATGGCGATCATTCTGCCGTTACCGGTGGCATAGGCACAGAAAAAGTAACAGATCTTTCTAATGGAATAAGCCTGAACTTTGTTTGGACAAACCGTAACCTCAACAAAAACACGCTAAGCGCCGCCCTTGGTTTTGATGCGCATTCTTCTGCTTCGCAAGCTTACGTTTCAAAAACGGGGGCTTCGCATGCTACAGGAAACAGACTGTACCCTTCGTTGGATTGGACAGTAGAAAATTCAAAAACCGGTAACGCGTTTGGGTTGGGTGGCTATATTTCATACGAATATAATTATGCTTCTATAGGTGGCGATTTACATTATGCCTTGAAAACCGATAACAAAAACGGCGAATTTAGTGTTAAACTGCAGGGCTATTATGATTTGGTGACCTTGATTTATCCATCAGAATTTATCCCGGCGGGCTCTATAACCACTAATTATGGCAATCATGGAGGCGAAGACGGGCATAGGGGTAATTTGGGTACGAGTCCGCGGCAAACATATACGGCTTCTTTTGCTTATTCGCAAATTATTAACTCAAAGCTGCAAGTGGCTTTATTGGGTGATGTGGTGGGTCAGAACGGCTACTTGGGTTTACCTTTTCACCGTGTGTATTTTTCGAACGGGAAAGATACCATCGAAAAACTACCCGCATCAAGGTTTAAACTCCCCATTGGTGCCCGACTAAATTATTTCCTTGGTGATGAAATCATTCTGCGTAGTTATTACCGTTATTTTTTTGACAATTGGGGCATCCGCTCAAATACTGCTAATTTGGAGGTTGCTTATAAAATAACACCATTCTTCTCAATTTCGCCTTTTTACAGGTATTATAACCAAACACAAGCCAAGTATTTTGCACCTTATGAAGGTCATAGCCCTACCGATCAATATTATACCAGCAATTATGAGTTTTCGAATTTTAATAGTCAGTTTTTTGGCTTAGGGATTAGGTTGGCCCCACCCAAAGGCGTATTTGGCTGGCAAAACCTGCACGAGCTGGAATTTAGATATGGCCATTATAGCCAAACCACCGATTTGGTTTCGGATGTATTTTCGGTAAGTTTAGGGTTTAAGTAGGCAGAAGCGGGTGGTTTATGGTTAATTAAGTTTACGAGGTATAGTTTTCACTAAGCAATAGGGCATTTGTTTTTTGAGCTTTATTTTGTTTATTTAGGTTTATAAAAACATTCAAAATAAATATGAAAAGTTCAAAACTTGCTCTTATTATATTCATTACCTTTTTTATAAAGTCGGTTTATGGGCAGAGTGATACCATAAAATACTGGAGCAAGGTAGATACCTTGAAATGGTCTGATTTTCAAGGTCTGGTGGATGCAAAATCAAGCTTTGATGCCAATACCAATTCGGGCTTAATATACCATTGGCAAGTAAATTTTCAAGGCGATTCCAGCAAGTTCAGCTTTACGGTTAATAGCTTTGTAAATAAGCATAAATCATGGGTTAGGACTGGCTTTCAAAAACCCAGGTTGTTAAAGCACGAACAATTGCATTTTGATATCTCCGAATTTTTTGCCCGTAAATTATTGGATGATTTTAATGCCTATAAATACACCAGTGATTATAGAAACGACATTGTAAAGATATTTACCCGCCTGCAAACCTCCCGGCAAATAATGGAAGACAAATACGACGAACAAAGCAACCATTCATTAAACGCCGAATGGCAACAATGGTGGGAACGCTACGTAGCCTATTTGCTTCAAAACAATATTAGCTATCAAAAAGCCATGGATGGGATACCGAAGAAATAGGGAGTTTTGGTTAGGCTTTTTTCTAAGCTTTGTTATGGTTTTGTAAACTACCTGCATGGTTAATTTGTGGAAGTAATTTAGGAACAGCGGGTTGTTGGTCATAAGATACAACAACGACTCGCACATGGAACACCAACAATAGCACAAATTTGCGGTCTAAATAATTATGAAAAATTTGAAAATATTTTGGTTTGAATTTGAGGTAGTT
>CAIYNX010000122.1 GCA_903927645.1 uncultured Mucilaginibacter sp. | reverse complement strand
TTGCAATTTTGGTGGCAACAGCCGCATAGCGATGTAAGCAACCAGCCAAGCGGTAATATTGATACCTATTTATTTACCAAGCAGGATGGGGATTGAGTTTAAATTTGGATTTTAAGTATTAACCCAACTGCCTTTTGAAGCGTTTGCGCTTAAACCTAGCGGCAGTTCAAGCCTGGACGCTTGAACTGGCTGATTTATTATATTTAGCTTAGACGCTTGAAATGGCGGTCGTAAATATAGTTTTATACAGAACATTCAACAATTAACCCCTCTAATCAATGCGAATTACCATTATAGGTTCGGGCAATGTGGCTACCCATTTTGCGGCGGCGTTTAAAAATGCGGGGCATAAAATTGTTCAGGTTTATAGTCGTAATCTGGATCATGCGGCCTTGTTGGCTTACCATGTTAAAGCCGAGCCCATTGATAATTTGGAGGCCATTAACACAGAAACAGATATTTTTGTTATTGCCACCAGCGATGGTCAGATTGATTTGCTTGCTTCGGCTTTATCAATATACAATAAAACTATGGTACATACTTCGGGAGCTACTGGTTTAGCAACCCTATCACAATATACTGAACTTTCGGGAGTGTTTTATCCATTGCAAACTTTAAGTAAAAACAGGGAGGTCGATTTTTTAACGGTACCTATTTGCATTGAAGGGTGTAATGAAACCATCACCAAACAATTGCTCGATTTGGCGCGGACGATAAGCAATAAAGTATATTTGGTAAATTCCGAACAGCGGAAAATATTGCATCTGTCGGCGGTTTTTGCTTGTAACTTTCCTAATTATCTATATTCCGTTGCCGAGCAATTGTTAAAACAAAACAACTTGGATTTTGACATCATTCGCCCTTTAATTTTGGAAACAGCCCAAAAGGTGCAACAATTTCTGCCTAATGAGGCACAAACTGGTCCGGCAGCCCGAAATGATACAGTTACCATGGATGCACATTTACAACTTTTAGGGGCAAACCCGGTATTGGAAAACATGTATAAGCTGATAAGTCAGCTAATTATCAAAAACCAAGAAGCGAAACACTAACTTAGGTAATTTTACTACTTTTGTTGAAATGAATATTTTTAAAGTTAAAATAAATTTTGAGGCTAAAGAGCACGAATCCATTGAGCTTCCAATTGCGGTTGGTGAGTCGGTTTTGGATGTTTGTCTCGAAAATGGTATCGAGCTTCAGCATAACTGTGGTGGGGTTTGCGGTTGCAGTACCTGCCATGTATATGTAAATAAAGGAATTGACAATTTGCAGGAAATATCTGAAAAAGAAGAAGATTTTATTGACCGGGCAGTAAACCCGCGCATTAATTCTCGCCTTGGCTGTCAATGCATTATGATTGATGGTGATATAGAAATTACTGTGCCAGATCAGTCTCAGTTTTTAGGTCATTAATCCTTGGGATAAGTTCAACAAATTCAATAAAATTTTAAGAGCCAATAAATAGAAAAAATGAGCGATACAAAATTTTCATTACCAATACACTGGAACGACCATGAAGATATAGCGATAGAGCTGTATGAAAAATTTGGCGATGATTTTGATGAAGCAAAAATTTACCGAATAAGGTTTACCGATTTGCTTGAATGGATACTTACCTTACCAAATTTTGCCGGTACGCGTGAAGAATCAACAGAAGGACACCTGGAGCAAATACAATCTGCCTGGGTATATGAATGGCGTGATAATCAATAATTTAAGATCCATTATATCAATTACCGCATAAAACTCAATCTGAATTTTAGAGAATGGAATCATTTTTAAATAAATTGAAAGATATAACCACTTTCATTTTTGATGTGGATGGCGTTTTAACCAATGGTGAGGTTTATGTTTCTGAAAATGGGGAACAAAGCAGAGCCTTTAATATTCGCGACGGTTATGCTATACAACTGGCTATAAAGTGCGGTTATAATGTTTGTATAGTTTCCGGAAGCCGATCAAAAAGTATCTTATACCGCCTTAACGGCTGGGGTGTACAGGACGTTTATTTAGGCATTCATACAAAAATAGAAAAAATCAGGCTGTACCTGGAAGAGAGAAGCATCATTCACGAAAACGTTTTGTACATGGGTGATGATATACCCGAAATGGAAGTAATGAAAGTTATTGGTTTGCCCGTATGCCCTATTGACGCCGCCGAAGAGATAAAAGCCATAAGCTTATATATTTCCCCCATTGAGGGAGGAAAAGGTTGTGTGCGAGATGTTATTGAAAAAGTGCTCAAAATTCAAGGTAAATGGATGACAGAAGTTGCCTTTAGTTGGTAATAAATTTTGATAATTTAAGATTCCTGAGTTCTAAGCCTATCAAAATATGGATAATCCCAATATCTTTATTGAACCGATATAAAAATTTTTAATGAGCAATCATCCATTTAGTAATTTTCCCGAAATTATACTGGCCTCCAAATCGCCACGCAGGCAAGAGCTGTTAAAGCTAATGGATATTAAATTCCGAGTAATTTTAAAGGAAGTTGATGAATCCTATCCCGAAACATTACAACCCGAAGAAATTGCCGTTTATATTGCTGAAAAAAAAGCGCATGCTTTTGATGAAGCTGTAACCAATGAGATTGTTTTAACTGCCGATACCATTGTATGTATTGACAATAAAATACTCGGTAAGCCAGAATCAGCTTCGATGGCAGTTGAGATGTTGCAACTATTATCAGGAAGAATGCATCGGGTGATTACCGGGGTTAGTTTATTATATCAACAAAAATTACATAGCTTCTTTGATGTTTCGGAGGTTTATTTTAACCAACTAAGCCATGATGACATTATTTATTACGTAAATAAATACCAACCATTTGATAAAGCAGGTTCGTACGGAATTCAGGAATTTATAGGATTAGTTGGCATTGAAAAAATAGTTGGCTCCTATACCAATGTAGTTGGTTTACCAACAGAAAAGCTTTACAAGGTATTAAAAAATTTACTTTAATTTATTAAAAAAATGTTGTAAACCCCCTTTAATTAGGGCGGATTTATGGAGAGATTTTTTTACATTTGTTGCAACAAAACAATTTTCTCATGGCCGAAAATGCACAATTAATAATTGGTGATAAAAGTTATAGCTTTCCTGTTTTAGAGGGTACTGAAGGTGAAAAAGCAATTGATATTTCAAAACTCAGAGACTTAACAGGCTATGTTACCCTTGATGTTGGGTATAAAAATACAGGAGCAACTACCAGTGCCATCACTTTTTTAGATGGTGAATTGGGTATTTTAAAATATCGGGGTTATCCAATTGAGGAATTGGCTGAAAAATCAAGTTTTATTGAAGTAGCATATTTATTAATTCACGGCGAATTACCAAATAAAGAGCAGCTTGATTATTTTCAATATGAAATAAGCAGGCATACCTTGGTACATGAGGATTTGAAAAAGTTTTTTGATGGCTTCCCATCAAAATCTCATCCCATGGGGCAATTATCTTCATTGGTTTGTTCATTGTCGGCCTATTACCCTGAGTCGTTAAAGCAGGTTCAAACAGAAGATGAACTTCATTTAAGCATCATTAAAATGCTTGCCAAAATGACCACCTTGGTTTCATGGATTTATAAAAAATCATTGGGCCATCCTTACATATATCCTCAAAACAAGTACGATTACGTTTCGAATTTTGTTTACATGACTTTTGGTCAGCGTACAGAACCTTATGTACTCGATCCCGTTATAGTTAAGGCCATGAATACCTTGTTGATCTTGCATGCCGACCATGAGCAAAACTGTTCAACATCAACAGTACGAATAGTTGGTTCATCAGAATCAAACATATATGCATCTGTATCATCAGGTATTTCAGCATTATGGGGGCCATTGCATGGTGGTGCCAATCAAGCAGTAATTGAAATGCTTGAACAAATTAAAGAAGATGGCGGTGATACAGATAAATGGATAAACAAAGCAAAAGATAAAAATGATCCTTTCCGCTTGATGGGTTTCGGGCACAGGGTTTATAAAAACTTCGACCCAAGGGCTAAAATTATTAAGCAAGCCTGCGATGAGATTCTCGAAAAGCTAGGCATTGATGATGAGGTTTTGGAAATTGCTAAGAAATTGGAAGAAGTAGCACTTAAAGACCCTTATTTTATAGAAAGAAAATTATATCCCAATGTTGATTTTTATTCGGGAATTATATACCGAGCATTGGGTTTCCCAACTGATATGTTTACCGTATTATTTGCTTTAGGGCGTTTGCCGGGTTGGATTGCGCAATGGAAAGAAATGAAAGAACATAAAGAGCCAATTGGCCGTCCGCGTCAAATTTATACCGGTAAGGTAAACAGAACCTATGTTGATATAAAGGACAGATCATAATCCAATTTTTAGAATTTATAAAATTAGCGGATTTATATTTTTATAAATCCGCTAATTTTTTTAGCAATTTGTATATTTACTTCAATGTATGCTATTGTTGATATTGAAACCACAGGTGGCCACGCTAGTGCAAATGGGATTACAGAAATTGCTATTTGTATTCATGATGGTATAAAAGTAATCCACAAATACGCTACCCTAATAAATCCTCGAGTAGAAATCCCAACCTACATTACTACACTAACCGGTATTAGTAATGATATGGTGAAAAATGCCCCGTATATAGAACAAGTAGCAGGCGATATTTATGAACTACTAAAAGACAAAATTTTTGTAGCGCATAATGTTAATTTTGATTATTCATTTGTTCGCTACCATTTGGCTTCGTGTGGTTATACCTTACAAAATAGCAAATTATGTACATTGCGGTTAAGTAGAAAAATTATCCCCGGTTACCCCTCTTATAGTTTAGGTAAACTTTGCCATCAATTAGGCATAGAAAACAATGCCCGACACAGAGCTATGGGTGATGCTGAAGCTACCTCCATCCTTTTCTCACTTTTGATTGAAAAGGATATAGAAAAACAAATTTTAAAAGCACTAAAGCAAAATTCAAAAGAACAAGTTTTACCCCCAAATTTACCCAAGCAGGATGTACAGAATTTGCCTAATTTACCGGGTATTTATTATTTTCATGATCAGCATGGCAAAGTTATTTACGTAGGAAAGGCAAAAAGTTTATATAAAAGAGTATGCAGCCATTTTAGCGGCAATAACCCCGGACCGCAGCGGCAAGAATTTTTAAAAAATATTTACAAGGTTTCTTTTCAATTATGTGGAACAGAATTAGTAGCCTTTGTTTTAGAAGCAATTGAAATTAAACGACTTTGGCCTAAATACAACCGTGCCTTAAAAAAGTATGAACATGCTTTTGGCATATACACATTTGAAGACCAACGCGGGCTATTACGTTTAGCTGTAGACAAGCATCATAAAGCTATGAATGCAATTTACACCTGCAACACCATGGCCGAGGCACGTAATTTACTAATTCAATTAATTGATAGGTTTGAATTATGCCCTAAACTTTGTTTTATTCAAACCAATACCGAACCATGTACAGGGCCCAATAAGGAAAATTGTGCCTGCGGAGGCCTTGAAACAGTAGCAACATATAATAGCAAGGTAAATAATGCCATTGAAAAGTTGAATGAAGCATTGCCCACATACGCTATTCAAGATGCAGGACGCACAGACAATGAATGCAGTTGCCTGTTAATTGAAAAGGGCAAATTTTATGGCTTAGGCTTTGTTTCAAATTACTTTAACATCAATAGCCTTGAAAATTTGAAGCCCCATTTAATGCCATATCCTGGTAATGATTATATAAAAGGCATTATATCTGGCTATGCAGCCAAGTTTCCTGAAAGAAAAGTAGTATTTGCTTAATCGCTTAATTGATCTAATTTATCAAATAAATCTTTTAAATCATAAGGTTGCAAATAAAACGAAGGTGATTCTTTATGATACAAATAAATTGTTTCGCCCGAAAGTGCATTTACTACAGCAATTACCTTACCCGAGGTAGTGTTGTGATAAAATAATAAATAATACGTATTATCATACCCAGCTGCTATTTTTTCTTCTAAAATCTTATTTGATACCACTTTGTAGCGGTATTTATAATTACCAAAAAACAGATTTTCGTATTCATTTCTGTCTTTTAAGAAGTTTTTGTTCATTAAATTTTCCTCAGGGCAATATAATAAGGCTTTCTTCATTTTCTTTAACTCGGCAATATTGGCTATATTGTCAGATAAGTCGAACGTTTTGCCAGCTTTAAGTAGTCTTTGTAATTCTAATAAATTATTTTTTAAAATGCCTGCATACCAGTTGGTGAAATATCCATTGCCATCAAAATCAAACCTAGGGTAAACGCCATTTTGAATTTTACCCACATTTTTTAATACCATTGTATCAACAGCTAACGGAATTTGTGCAATAGGTTTTTCATCAATTAACGAAACTTCAACCCTTCGCTTGTAAAAATTGTCGGTTAAAATCCAATAATTGAGGTAAAAATAAACCAAGCTATCGCCTTTTTCATTCACTTCAATATAATGTTCCAAACTAAAATATGAATCGCCGTGTTTCAAATTTTTACGGAGATTTACCGCCTTTATAAAATCAACACTTTTGGTTATTTTCCAATATTTTTTAAAAACAGCAAAGAATTTTTCAGAGCCTTTAAAATCCCATTTAAATTCAATAACATGGGTATGGCCACTTTTAATTTTTTTAAATGCGTCAATGTTTATTATTTTAACCTGCCCATACATGCTGGTTGACATGAACATCAAAATCGCAAAGGTTAAATAAAGGAATTTAGTTTTGTTAGGCATAAAGGCAAAAAACTATCGGTTGTGGTGAAGTTTTGATTTAAAATTTCATTAAAGTTACGTTTAATAAAAAATAAAACAAAATAAATAATGCATCATGCTGTGTAAAAATTCTATTACACAATTTGCCTAATTTATTGAATTTCAGTAGTTAATAAAGTTTTTGAATGATGAAAATGTTAGTTAGAAAGCTATTATCCAGGTTTAAATTATGCTTGCTTTCAGCAATTCAATTTCCATTTGTTGCTGTAAATTTAATGCTTCTTGCCTCGCTGCATCTGCAAAATCCCTTCCGTTTGAAGCGTAGATAATTGAACGTGAGGCATTCACAATTAAACCACAATCGGCATTCATTCCGTAATGGCAAACCTCTGAGAGATTTCCGCCTTGCGCTCCAATTCCCGGAACCAACAAAAAGTTATTGGGCGCGTATTTTCTGATATTTATAAATTCGGTATTCTTAGTGGCTCCAACCACAAACATAAGTCGATGATCACCGGCCCATGAAATTGCTTTTTGTAATACAATTTCGTACAATAAGCCATTTTCTGTTTGAAGATATTGAAAATCTTTACTTCCGGTAGAGGAAGTTAAGGCTAATAAAAT
>CAIYNX010000121.1 GCA_903927645.1 uncultured Mucilaginibacter sp. | reverse complement strand
TAATCAATCTAACAATAATCAAATTGTTTCAAAAGATAAAAAAATTGTTTCTTTGTATACGCTTATTCTTTTTGCGGGGGCTATTTGTTATGTATTGGGGCTCTACTTCGGTTTTTTATTAAAACCGCTACGGATTGCCAATTTTTCGTTTATCACCCTCGATGCCGACGTTTATAAAGAACGTATTATTAAAATTACCCGCCTGTTTTTACTTGTTGGAATAATCGGTCTTGGCTTTGGTTATTTATTAATGGGCTTTGTGCCAGCTTTTGCTGCCGACCCGGTGGCTGCGAAATTCTTCAGAGGCATTTATCAGGTACCTTTTTACGTTTCTATTGTTTATTATTCATCCTATTTTATCCTCACAACCATCACCCCAATTGCCATAGTTATTTGGTATACCAATAAGAAGAAAACACTATTTTTATATGGTGCTGGTTTGGCTGTTACTTTAATGATGGTTTCCCTCTCCCGTGGCCCGGCTTTTAGTGGTGTTGTGCTGGCATTGGCTATCATCATGTCATTTAAAAGTCGCAGGATGTTTTTTTTGCTGATTTTTATGCTCATTTCAATTTACCTGCTGAGTTCTGTATTTTATTTTATAGTTGGCGTTAAAGATTTTGCTGAAGTGGGTACTGGAATAAAAACAGACCATATTTTTTGGCGGGTAGTTGCAGGTGGGTCTATTGATATTCAGGATCAACTCCATTTCCTTGAATTTTTCAATAAAAATCCTATCTGGACCTATGGACGAACAATACTTGGAGGACTGGTACCTAGTCACTTTGCATGGAATCCCGCAGTATATACACTTAGAGTGACTAATCCCGGCGAAAAATTGAACACCTTAATTTCAGGCGGGCTAAGACTTTCGCCCCCTATGTGGGGTTATGTATCATTTCAATGGGCTGGTGTTATCATGTTTTGCTTTTTATCGGGCATTATAAAAGGGATATTACTTAAATTTACAAAGTACTGGATATATAAATCAAAATCCTTATTAGTTGCCAGTGTACTCATTATTTTTAATCTGTCGATTTTTGGGCCGATTGCTGAATTCTTTACATTATCTATTTATGCATTGCCTCCCGTATTGGTGCTCATGTTTTATGCATTTCGATTTAAAACTACCTGAAACTTAAAAAAACAGCCAGACATTGATGATCGTTGTAAACGCAAGATTCCTGACACAAAAAATTACTGGCGTACAACGCTTTGCAATTGAAATATCCAAAACATTACGAACCCTTAATAAAGAAATAATTTTTATTACCCATTCGGGTATTTTAGACCAGCAACTGGCCTACGAACTTGGTGCTATTGTTATTGGTAAAAATAAAGGTGCTTTATGGGAACAGATAGACCTGAGATTCTATCTGCTTTTAAAAAACAAACCCTTGCTTGTTAATTTTTGTAATTCCGGCATACTTTTTTACCGTCAGCAAATTGTCACCATTCATGATATGTCCTATAAGGTTAATCCCAAATGGTTTTCAAAAATTTTTTATTTATGGTATAACTTTTTGATTCCCCGGATTGCAAATAGCAGTTTAAAAATTTTTACGGTAAGTTTTTCATCAAAAGCCGACATCTTAAACTATTTACAATTAAAAGCGGATAAGATCAGTGTGATTTATAATTCGTCATATTTGAATACAAACAATAACTTTGGCTACAAAAATAGTACCCGGTATTTATTGAGTGTCTCGACACTTAACCCGAGGAAAAATTTGAATACTTTAATAGCAGCTTTTAACAAAACTGATAAAAAAGTTAAATTGAAGATAGCAGGATTAGCGAGCGATCATTTTGATTTTGAATTAAATAAAGATTTGCTGGATAGTAATATAATAATGAAAGGATATGTTGACGATGAGGAATTAGGTTCGCTAATGGCCAATGCAGAAGCATTTATATCTTTAAGTTTGTACGAAGGCTTTGGAATCCCCGCTATCGAGGCAATGAGTTTGGGGTGCCCGGTTATCGTATCGGACATTGCTTCGCATAGGGAAATATGTGGCGATGCGGCCCTATATGCTGATCCAACTGATGTAGATGATGTAAAAAACAAAATCGAACTCCTGTTAAGCGATGCCCGGCTAAAAAAGGATTTAATAATAGCAGGAAAAGAAAACCTTAACAGGTTTAGCTGGTTTAATTCAGGTAATATGGTATTAAAGATTATTAATGAAATTGTTGAAAAATATAAATAAAGATATTAACGTTGCAAAAAAGTTCTATAAAGTAAATCTATTTGCGGTTTTATTTAACCGTGGGTTCCATGCACTATTATTTTACAGGCTATCAAACAAGTTTTATCGCTGGAAAATCCCTATTTTGCCCTTGGTTTTTACACGGATCATACAAATTCTGTATGCCATCGATATTGACTTTAAAGCAAACCTGGAGGGAGGAATAATCATTGTGCATGGTGTTGGTTTAGTTATAGGTTCTGGGGTAAGGATATTTTCAAATGTGGTTCTTTTTCATGGAGTTACTTTGGGTAGAAGAGGCATCGGTCCAACAATCAGCAGTACCGATGGATTTCCAACCATCAATGAAGGTTGTATAATTTGTACAGGTGCGGCACTTTTAGGCAATATCACTATAGGTAAAAATACAACAATCGGGGCAAATTGTGTAGTTACTCATAATATTGCCCCAAACCAGGTTTACAAAATTCCAGACAGTCATTTTGTTACATATAATAAATAAATTTTGAAAGTAGCGCTCATACAAGATTGGCTTACCATAATTGGCGGCTCCGAATATGTTTTAAAGGAAATTGCCTCTTTGTTTCCCGATGCAGACATCTATACACTGGTGGCCCAGGACGAAACGATCAAAAAACTTGGTTTCGAAAAACATAAAGTCCACACCTCATTTATTCAGGACTTACCGTTTGCTAAAACTAAATACAGAAATTACCTCCCCTTATTCCCTTTGGCAATTGAACAATTCGACCTTACTTCATACGACCTGATCATCTCGTCATCACATGCGGTTGCGAAGGGTGTATTAACCCACCCTGGGCAAATACACGTTTGTTATTGCCATTCGCCCATGCGTTATGCATGGGATCTTTATCACCAATATATTAAAGACTATAAGGGTATAAAAGGTTTTTTTGTAAAAAGACTATTGCACCGGATGCGGCAATGGGATTTTATAAGTTCAAACAGAGTAGATTATTTCATTTCAAATTCAGATTATATTGGTAAACGTATAAAAAAAATATACAATAAAGAAAGCATTACCATATACCCTAATGTTGCTATTCATGATTTTGCCGTAATGGAGGAAAAAGAGGACTTTTATGTTACAGCATCGAGACTTGTTCCCTATAAAAAAATCGACCTTGTAGTTCAAGCATTCTCAAAAATGCCAGAAAAGAAACTATATGTGATAGGTGATGGTCCCAATTTTAAAAAAATAAAAAAAATAGCAACGGCCAATATCATTTTACTGGGCTATCAACCATTTGACGTCTTAAAACATTATTTATCAAAAGCCAGGGCTTTTGTATTTGCTGCAGAAGAGGATTTTGGTATTTTACCAGTTGAAGCACAAGCTTGTGGTACCCCTGTTATTGCTTATCGGAAAGGTGGGGTTACAGAAACGGTGGTTGAAAATAAAACCGGTGTATTTTTTAATGAGCAAACGGTGCAGTCGATAATTGATGCTGTTGCATATTTAGAAAGCCATCCTGAATATTTTAATCCGATTGAAATTGCGCAACAAGCATCCCAATTCTCAACAACGCGTTTTGTAACTGAAATGAGCAATTTTCTCTCAAAAATCATTACTGACCATCCGAAGAAACGCCAACAAACAAGCTTCCAAACTTTAAACGAAATCTCAGAATAATGGAATAATTTTATCATAATCTTTTTCTTTTTATAAATATTGACATTTTAAGCTTTATTATTTATAACTTTGTAAAAAAAAGCCTATGTCAGTTCGATATTCTAAACACCTGCCAGCTTCTATTTTTTTTAGCGATATTTTATTACTAAATATAGCTTTATACAATTCCCATTTAATAGCATTTAATGCTTACCATCCTCAGAGTACCTCGGCAACAATCATTTTACTTGTAAATTTAGCCTGGGTTTTTGTTTCCTACGCCTCGAAAAGTTTTATTGTTAAAAGACCACTTGAGTTAAAAGATAACATTAACCGGTTTTTGTTGACCTTAATTTACCACCTGCTATTGGTGTTCGGGATTATTTATTTTTTTAAAATTTACAATATATCCCGGTCCGAAGTGATGATCAGTTATTCACTGTTTTTTTTGTTAATTATCATCCACCGCTCTATTTTATTCTTTTTTCTGGACTACTACCGTAAAAAAGGTTATAACCACCGCCAAATTTTAATAATTGGTGATCAAAACATTGCAGAAAGGCTGGTCAGATCATTTACCCAACACCCGGAATATGGATATGACCTCACTGATTTTATATCTGAGGACGATATCAACAACATTTCCGAAGATAAACTACTTGCAAATATCTTGAACAAAAAACCCGACGAAATTTTTATTTGCTACAAACAATTAAATGCGGACCTATTAAAACGGCTCATACATTTCGGCGATGAAAACTTAATTAAAATAAAAGTGGTTTCGGATCTTATATTAAGCAATAATTTTGCCCATTTGGTAAATTACGATACGGTACCTGTTTTACAAATTACTTCACATCCCGAGATTAGCTTAAAAATAAGATTATTAAAGCGATGTTTCGATATATTATTTTCTCTTACCGTTTTAATCGCTGGAGCGCCTGTTTACATATTGCTTTACTTAATAACAAAAACTACCTCTGCGGGACCAGCTTTTTTTAGACAGGAACGAATTGGCAGAAATGAGAAACCATTTTATATGTACAAATTCAGGAGTATGTATGTTGATGCGGAAAAACATGGGCCACAATTGTCACGAACTGATGATCCCAGGATTACAAAATGGGGAACCTTTATCAGAAAAACACGGCTTGATGAATTGCCTCAATTTTGGAACGTTTTAAAAGGTGAAATGTCTGTAGTTGGTCCGCGACCTGAAAGACAACATTTTATTGAAAAAATTGTTGAAAAAGCCCCGCAGTACAAAAAATTGCTTCGTCTGAAACCAGGAATCACCTCTATTGGCCAGGTTCATTATGGCTATGCAGAGAACGTTGATCAGATGCGTGATCGCGTTCGCTATGATTTGATATATCTGCAAAATATCAGTTTAAACTCCGATCTTGATATTATTTATAAAACCGTTAAGGTAATGTTTAAAGCCAAAGGAAAATAGCACAACCCTGAATAGGGGAATTATTTTACAGCTATACGAAATTTAATAAATTGAAGCCCAGTTCAGTTATAGATTATTTAAATATTTCATTTCACTCTAATCAACTTTTTTTTACCTTTGCAATTCAATTTGAAATTTAAAGTTCAAATGTGTTCAGATAAACTTTAAATTTAAATCATAAAACCGCGCCTATAGCTCAGTCGGTTAGAGTAGAAGACTCATAATCTTTTGGTCCCTGGTTCGAGCCCAGGTGGGCGCACAAAACGGGTTTTAAAGCCCCTCGAAAACCCTCTAAGTCGCTGATTTAGAGGGTTTTTTCATTTATTATCCCTTCAACAACCTTAAAGAAAACCAGACTTCTGAACACCTAACTGACTACCTGAGATTAGTTTTTATCTTAGGTGTTCGAAAGTGATGTAAGTCGCTGTATTTTAATCTGTTAGATAGGTTAAAAATGGCCTAAAACAGCCCAAAAGCTGCAAAAAACTGAGCACCTTTTCGAGCACCTGGAAACGAGCTAAAAACAGGATGTAACTAATTGATAATCAACTAAAAAAATTATTTTATGAAAACATCACAGTCATTCCGCATCTATTTTACCATGAAAAGTGATAAAGAAAAAGATGGTAAAGCGCCTATTTACGCGTCGGTAACGGTCAACAAGGAAAAATGCTTTATCGCCTTAAAGCAATTAATGGTAGACGTTAATATTTGGGATTGCGGCAAAGGTGCTGCAAAGGGTACCAAAAATGAAGCAAAGGAATTGAACGCCTATCTTGATGATGTTCGCCTTACTTTGGGCAATTGTTACAAGGACCTCCAGTTAAAAGGTAAGATGATTAGTGCCAAGGCGATCAAAAGTCTTTTCCTCGGTGAGAAGGATGATGTATTTACCATGAGTAGCCTTATTAAGTACCATAACGAAACATCTACCACAGATTTGAAGTGGAGTACCCTGAAACATTATTATGTCACCCAGCGCTATATCGTGAAGTTCCTGGAGGAACATTATAAATCATCCGATATATACCTGCATGAATTGAATTTTAAATTTGTGAAAGATTTTGAAGTTTACCTGCGAAACCATAAACCAAAGGATCACCAAAAGCAGATGAATAACAATGGCGTGATGAAGCATATTATCCGGCTCAAAAAAATGGTCAACCTGGCGATGAACCTGCAATGGATCGACAATGACCCTTTTGCCGCTTATAAGTTGAAGATACAAAAGGTGAACCGGGAACAGCTCTCCGAAACGGAACTGGCCGATATGGAAAAGAAAGTGTTTGCCATTGAGCGCCTTGATATGGTCAGGGACTTATTTGTTTTTTGCTGCTATACAGGGCTGTCCTATGTAGATGTGATCAATTTAACGCCTGGCCATATTGTTGCCGGTGCAGATGGAGAAAAGTGGATCAGGACTTGCCGCGAAAAAACAATGATTCCTGTTAACGTACCTTTATTACCACAAGCACTAAAAATATTGGATAAATACAAAGCCAATATACGCTCACTATCAGGAGGTAAAGTTTTCCCGGTAATGTCTAATCAAAAAGTGAATAGCTATTTAAAGGAGATTTCGGAGGTCTGTAACATTACAAAAAATGTCACCTTTCATTTGGCCAGGCATACTTTCGCTACTACCATTACACTTTCAAACGGTGTACCCATTGAAACTG
>CAIYNX010000120.1 GCA_903927645.1 uncultured Mucilaginibacter sp. | reverse complement strand
TGATGAGCAAGAAATTTTAATAGCCGGAATTGTACCTGGTGGTCGTAAAATAGCCGAACGCATAAAAGCTATTTTGGATGAAATTGCCCCATTTAAAAGCAAGCTGTTAGCCATAGCACTCGATAAGCAAAGCACCTACCTACATGCCGAAATTGACTTTGATGTAAATGATTGCAGCAATAAGGTAGTTATTTTGGTAGATGATGTTTTAAACAGTGGCAAGGCGCTGGCTTATGGTTTTGGCGTGTTTTTAGATGTCCCACTTAAAAAACTAAGAACAGCCGTATTGGTTGACCGCGATCATAAAAGCTTCCCCATCACTACCAATTTTGCCGGCATAGCCCTCTCCACAGTATTAAAAGAGCATGTAGATGTTATTTTAGATGAAGATGGGGTAGAGGACGCGGTGTATTTAAGGTAGGATAAATTAGACATTCAATTTAATACTGAAGCAACTCAACTTATTATCTCAAAATAAGTCAATTCAACCTAAAAAACAATATGGGTGATCAACCTATCCATCAAAATTA
The DNA here is from genome assembly GCA_903927645.1 of uncultured Mucilaginibacter sp. GTDB lineage: Bacteria > Bacteroidota > Bacteroidia > Sphingobacteriales > Sphingobacteriaceae > Mucilaginibacter. The sequence continues at coordinate 10,348 of CAIYNX010000120.1, read as the reverse complement.
GCGATGCGATAATAAGTGCTGCACCTGCCACATAGTTTAAGCGGTGTACAAACCTTTCTGATATACGGTCGCGTAGTTTATTGGCATAAAACGCTTTAATAGTATCGAGCCCAAATTGAACCACCAAAATGGTTAAAAACATGATTGCGATTTTAAGCTGACGGTTGGGTATGCCCTGATGATAAATAGTACTTGCAGTACCGATAACGGTAATCCAGTGGAAAAGAATGGTTGGGTTGAATATGCACATTAAAAACCCTTTAAAAAAGTATCCTGCCCGGTTCAAGGCGGTAGGGGTTTTGTTTTCGTAATTTAAGTCTGCTTTTTTAAACAGATAATATATACCAATGGTAAATAAAATTCCGCTACCAATGGTGCCTGCTATCGTTTTATCATGTGCCGAAATATCAAAATATTGCGAACCAAATAAGATGGCGCCAACGAACACCACATCACTTGATACCACACCAAGAGCAAGCGCAACACCCGCATGAAAACCTTTTTCGATACTGGTTTTAATGAGTGCAAAAAATACAGGTCCGGTTAAAAAAGTTAGTACTAACCCAATTCCGATACCTGAAATAACGGCTTCAAACATTATGCAGGACTTTGATCAGTTTATATCCAATAATATTTTACTAATATCAGATTTTAATTGCTAAACAACCAAACTAAAAATTAAGATTAATTCATAAAAAATAATAGGGGAATTATAAAAAATAGTTATGTTTATCTTTTTAAACCAAAATTATAAACCTCTAAAAAATGGAACAGAATAATTCAAAGAATTTAAAGTCGGCGCTCTATACCCTTATAACGGTATTTTTCTTCTGGGGCTTCATTGGTGCCTCAAATGGTGTATTTATCCCATTTTGCAAAGCTAAGTTTGGTCTCGACCAATTTCAAAGCCAATTGATAGATTTTGCATTTTATGGTGCTTATTACATAGGTGCTTTATTACTATTCATTTTCAGTAGCTTAAGTAAAAAAGATATTTTAAATGGCTGGGGCTTTAAAAAAGGTATTATTAATGGTTTGTTAATAAGCACATTTGGCGCGGCCATGATGATTTGGGCAGTAACCTCCGGTAATTATTATTTTATTTTAGGTGCTCTATTTATAGTTGGTTTAGGTTTTTCATTACAACAAACATCTGCACAGCCATTTGCTGCCTCCCTGGGCGAGCCCCATACGGCCTCTAATCGATTAAATTTAGCGGGAGGTGTTAATTCATTTGGAACAACCATAGGCCCTATAGTAGTTTCATTTGCCTTGTTTGGCGTAGTAGCTAATGTTAATGCTGATTATATAAAGAAATTTGCCCAAAATGCAAATTCATTAGATAAAATGGAGATTCTCTACATTTTTGTAGGTGTATTATTTCTTTTATCAGCAGCATTATTTTTCTTTTCGAAAAAAGTACCTTCAGGGAAAAGCGACGATACCTTTGAGCCTGCAAAAAAGGCCATGTCAACCCTTATTATCATTACTGTATTATTGATAGCTATTTTTGCTTATATCTTTTCTCGCTATACACAACCAGATTATATTGCTCATTTTATAACAAATAAAGAAAAGGACTTTTTAGGCTTGGGCTTAACCATAAGTACTCTATTAATTGTATTATTTGCTTTATTATTTGCCAATATGGCCGCCCAAAAGAAGCCGGAAGGCTGGGGTGCCATGAAATACCCACAATTAGTTTTAGGTATGATAGGTATTTTTACCTACGTAGGTGTTGAAGTTACCATTCAAAGTAATTTAGGTGCATTACTTGGCACCAAAGAATTTGGAAATATAACAGGTTCTGCAATTGCGCCCTATATTTCAATGTATTGGGGAAGTTTAATGATTGGCAGATGGGCAGGTGCCATTGCTGTTTTTAATCCTTCAAATCAATTAAGGAAAATATTACTAATAGTAGTTCCTTACGTTGCATTTGGGGTGGTATTAACTGTAAATTCCATTTCAGGACAAAATATTGGACCATTATATGCTTATGCAGTAGTAGTAGCATTCCAAGTTATTGGCTTCTTCTTAGGTCAAGATCGTCCAGCTCGCACACTTATGATATTTGGTATTTTTGGTATGGCGGCCATGGTAATAGGTTTATTAACTACAGGTACCATTGCTACCTACGCATTTATGAGCGGTGGTTTGTTCTGTAGTATTTTATGGCCATCTATATTTGCTTTGGCTATTGCCGGTTTAGGTAAATATACGTCTCAAGGATCCGCATTCCTTGTAATGATGATTTTGGGTGGCGGTATCATCCCTTTATTACAAGGAAAATTATCCGATATACTAGGCATTCACGAATCATACTTTATTCCGGTATTATGTTTCGCATATCTTGCATTTTATGGTTGGCGGATTATTGGCATCCTTAAAAAACAAGGAATTGAACACGAAATTGAAGTGGGTTCAGCGCACTAATTGTAATTAATTAAAAAATTAACATCGAATGATGAATATTTGAATTGAATTTTTCAATATTCATTGTTCGATGTTTTTTTATGATTGAAATTAATATTACCTTTTGATTGATTAGAATTGTAGAATGAGTAAATTGAGTTTCGACCAAATATTTATGAACCTTGCCACCGACTTGGCAAACCGTTCGCATTGCGTAAAAGCACATGTAGGGGCAGTATTGACAAAAGATACCCGGATTATTTCGATAGGATATAATGGGCCACCTGCGCATACGCACAATTGCGATATTGAATGGCCCGATACAGGTTGCCCGCGCGACTCGAAAGGGAGCTGTTCATTAGCTTTGCATGCCGAGGAAAATGCCATCCTATATGCGGTAAAAAATGGAGCCAATTTAGAAGGGGCAACGCTTTATACTACCCTTTCGCCATGTTTGCCATGTTCGCGCCTTATTTTTTCGGCAGGTATTAAGAAAGTTTATTTTGATAAATCGTATGCGATATACAAAGGAATAGCCAGGGATGAAGGGGTTGATTTTTTAAATAAATTTGGTGTATTGGCTGTTAAACTTGAAAGGGAATAGTTTAGGTAATTATTTTTCAATTATGTTACTTGTTTTTTAAATATGGCTCAACTATGCTCAAGGCAAATAGTAGTTGTTCTTGCTGGGTTAGGTCTGTATTGTCTAAAATAATCGCATCCTGTGCACGTACCAATGGGCTTTCCAATCGGGTGGTATCCTGGTAATCGCGATGCGCCAAATTTTCAAATATCTCTTCTAAAGTAATTTCCGGATTTTTTGGCAATAATTCTTTTAATCTGCGTTCAGCTCTTATTTTAGGGTCGGCCGTCATGAAAATCTTTATCGGTGCATTCGGAAATACCGCTGTACCAATATCACGCCCATCCATTACTATATTTTTTGAACGCCCCATGCGTTGCTGTTGTTTCACCATTTCACGCCGTACCTCTTTAATGGCCGCCACTGCACTAACGGTTTCAGATACAGGCATTAACCTGATTTCGGCCGAAACCTCCTCATCATTTAAAGTGATATGGCTTTCATAATCGCGCGAATGAAAGTTTAAATGAATATTATTAAGCGCGCTTATTACCTGGGTATGGTTATTGGGGTCAATTTGATTACGAAGAAAATATAAGGCCACAGCCCTATACATAGCACCACTATCAACATAAATAAAATTTAATTCTTTGGCTAATGCTTTGGCAAGGGTACTCTTACCACAGGATGAATACCCATCAATAGCTATAACAATTTGACTGCCCATTGAAAGCAAATGTAATTAAATTAGTTTATTTGATTTATAAGGTTTAACAACAGATTATTGATGGTGATTTTTCAAAGGATATTGAAGTTAATTGACTATTTCAATTCTCGGTTGTTTTTAATACATCAATAAACTACTACTTTTGACCTATGAATTTTACAAAGGCTGAGCTTAAAGCAGAAACAAGCTTTTCGGCTTCAAGAAGTGGGGGCAAGGGTGGGCAAAACGTAAACAAGGTATCAAGTAAAGTGGAGTTATTATTTTCTGTAAATAACTCCTTATTATTCACCGAGGAGGAAAAAACAAGGTTGAATGAAAAGTTAAAATCACGCTTTAATAAGGATGGTTTGGTTCAAATTATTTGTGATGAAGAACGAAGCCAGTATTTGAATAGAGAGAAGGCACTTGATAGGCTAATCCATTTATTAATTGATTCATTGCATGTTCAAAAGGTACGTAAGCCTTCAAAAGTAAGCAAGGCAGCCAAATTAGCCAGATTGAAAACAAAACGTTTAAATGCTTTAAAAAAGGAAACCAGAAAAAATAATTTCGAAAATTAGTTTTCTTGTATAATTATTTTAACCGATACATCAAGCTTAGGGATAGCCATTGTTGGGAGTTGGTTATTTCTTTATCGTCTTTGGTATGAAAAATAACTGCCGTATCAAAAATGAACCGGTTGGTATTAAAGGCCAAACCAATTTTTTGGCTTACAATGAAAGGCTCTATCGTTTTAGTAACTTCCAAACTACCCCCATTATCAAATAAACCACCCTCAATAGTGGCATCATAGGCCACATAATTAATAACTGGTTGGTAGTAAAAAAACAATTCGTATTTATGCAATGGTCTTATTTGTTTGTTTTGAGTAGCCACACTCATGGTGCTAATTGAATTAAATAATTGATTAAGGTTGCCAATACGTAACAATGGCCCTATACCTGCCCCTGTAAAACCATTACCCAAATTGGCATAACTGGTAAACGAGGCATCAAACCATCCTTTCCGTAAAATAAGTTGATTGTATTGGGCGGATAGGTTAAGCTCAAATTCGTTATTTATTTGGTATTCCCAACCGTAAGGGTGGTAAAAGCCAAAATTGTCATGAACAAAGTTCTGTGTTTGTTTACCTAAAGCATCAGGGCCAATAAATCCAATTTGGGCTCCGATGTTTAAATTACTTTCGTTTTTATAAAGTAAATTTAAGGTAGAGCCAATATATAAATAGGCAGCAAAGGGTCTGTCAATCACCTCTGGTCGGTCAAATCCTGCAATTTTAATATTTCCGGTGTAGGGGTTAAACAATTTTTGTCCGGCTTCAAAGCCAAGCACCTTATTTATAAGTTTTTTGGTTGAGTCTTGATTGATTTTTAATGCTTTACGAAAAAACAAAAATATCCCATCGGTATAATACCGGTCGGACCCTTGAAATAAATAGGAATCATTATCGCTTTGAATGCCAATTTCGGTAGTATGATTTTGTGAATAAACTTCAGAAATAGAAAAAAATATCAGCAATAAAAATAAAGAACAACGAATCATTGGTAAATAGTAAGATTGGCAAACTTACCATAAGTTAATGAACTGTTGTAATAAACAGCTTGAATAATTTAAAAATTGCTTATTTTTTTGAATAAATTGGCTTGTTGAACATTATTTAGCATTAAACGTATAGCCAATGCTAAATGCAAACCACCACGGAATAAAACTCTTAGTATCAAAAACTGGGTTGATAGAATACCTATAACTAAATCCACCTACTTTTGGCTGGTATCTGTACCCAAAGGTCATTGTTCCTAGAAGCTTGTTAATATTCGCTTTTGAGTCATTTAAAAAAACCATGCCATTCCCTGAATAATTAAAATAAGTAACCCCTAAACCGATTTCAAAAAATTTGTTGTCTTTACCTAATAAATAATTTAGTTGAAATGGAATTGAAAATACTGACGAACTATCTACAGTATCATATTCTGCACCATAACTAGTATTTGTAGCATAACTTAAACCAATGCGCATTCCTAAACCATCCTGTTTCTTAAAAAACCTTGTATCATAATTAAAGGAATAAAATATGGATGGTCCGAATAGTTCTAAATAGATGCCTTGTGCCCTTTTATTATCTAAACTATCCCTTTTAAACGTTAAAGTATTTTGAGCAAATAAAATATTATTAAATAATGTACTGGAAGCAATGATTAGAAATATTTTAAAAAAGCTGATTTTCAACATGATTTAAATAAATTGTTAGTGCAAAAATTAAAAAGAGTAACCCATACTTGCCCCAAACCAGTAAGGAATAAAGGTTTTACCATCAAAAAATGGGCTAATGAATGTCCTGTAACTAAAGCCACCTTCTTTAGGTTGATACCTGTAGCCAAAAGTCAAAGTACCGATTTCTTTAGAGGTATTAACCTTTGAGCCTTTAAAGAAAATCAAATCACTTCCTGAAAAATTAAAATAGGTAAATCCCAAACCCAATTCAAGAAATTTATTTTTTTTACCCACTAAATAATTTAATTGTACTGGAACTGCTAAAATGGAAGAAGCATCAATGCTATAGCCACCAACACCTATTCTGGCGCCTATGCCATCCTCTTTGTTTTCAAATCTGGTATCATAATTTGCAGAAAAAGCAAGCCCCGCGCCCATTATTTCAACATAAATGTTTTTGACACGTTTATTAATTAAAGTATCAACTTTATTAACCAATGCTGCATTTTGAGCTATTGCATAATTTCCAAGCAATATAATGATTGCTGAAATTCCGAATGATTTTAAAATAATAAGTTTTATGATGGTATAATTTTTTAGTTATTTATATTTTAATTAATTACAACTGAAACTTTTTTTGATAATTTTTATCCTATTTTTAAACACTAAAATATTAAACTTTTTATTAAAATGCAAAATCTTATTAAAAAAATTGAGCATTCATTAAAAAGTATGCCCTAAACTAAATCCGGCCCATAAAGGATTAAATTCTTGCTTGTTTATTAATGGACTTATAAAAATTCTAAAATTAAACCCGCCATTTATTGGTTGATATCTAAATCCTAATAATGAGGTTGTTGATAATCCATTATAAATGGAGGTTTTTGAAGCATAAGTTATACCTAATCCTAGTTCAAGATATTTACTTTTAGAACCAATGAGATAATTGATTTGTGCTGGTAAACTAAACATGAAATCATCAAATAGATAAAAAAAACCAACCCCAACCCTATATCCTAAGCCATTATTACCTTTCAAAAATCGTGCGTCATAGTTTGCAGATACAAGCAAACCCGGTCCAGAAGATTCAATGTAAATGCATTGACCAATTTTGGGGCTAATTTTATTTAGCGCTGTAGAGTCAACAATTTGAGCAAAACCAATATTACATACAATGGTGATTAAACCAATTGCCCCTATTATTTTAAAAATTATTTGTTTAAACATAATAATTATAATTATGTAAATGCTCTCAAATAATAAATTCGATTTAAACTTAATGATTAAAAAGTATACCCGAAACTTACACCAAAATAATAAGGTATAAAGTTATTTCCATCAAAAATAGGGGAAATACCACCCCTAAAGTTAAAGCCGCCTTCTTTTGGTTGGTATCGGTAACCAAAATTCATGGTTCCAACTACTTTGTTAACATTGATTTGAGAATCATTGAAAATATCAAAATTAGATCCGCTATAACTCATGTAGGTAAATCCAAGGCCAATTTCAAAAAATTTGTTGCTTTTACCTAATAAATAATTTAGCTGAACCGGTATGGTAAAAATAGATGAGCCATTTGAACTAAGCCCCCCAATTCCTATGCGACCACCAAGACCATCTTGCTTATTAGAAAAACGTGTATCATAGTTTACAGAGAATATCAGACCCGGACCTGCTAATTCAGCATAAACGTTTTGTGCTCGTTTATTATCCAAACTATCTGTTTTAGTATTAATTGCATTTTGGGCAAATATATAATTACTTGACAATGTTATAATTACGAAAATAACAAAGAATTTTAAATAATTGAATTTTATCATGGTTTATTTTTAGGTTTCTTTTAAACAAATAAATTTTATATTGAAAAATAAATTAGGCTTTAAATTAAATTGCAATATAAAAGTAAATGTATGAAATGAATTTTATATGAAATGTAAAAACCTCAAGGATTATTTTTGTTGAAATGTAAAGTAAAAGAAAAAGACCTTTAAAAAGGCCTTTTTCTATTATTATATACTGGAAAATATTATTGACTTAAACGGTATTTTCAACCAAAATACCTTTGTTTGGAGAGCTGCTGGGTTCCGATTTTACAGTCAAATCTAATGCATTTTTAACCTTTTCATGCAACAAAGCAAGTTCTACTACCTCTTGCATTTCGGTAACGTAATGGAAGGTAAGGTCTTTGATATATTCTTCCTTTATCTCCATAATATCTTTTTTGTTCGATTTGCAGAGGATAATCTCTTTAATATTCGCGCGTTTTGCAGCCAATATTTTTTCTTTGATGCCACCTACGGGTAAAACCCTGCCACGAAGGGTGATTTCGCCAGTCATTGCCAAATGTGGTTTTACTTTGCGTTGAGTAAATGCCGATGTTAAAGCAGTAAGCATCGTTATGCCAGCCGAAGGACCATCTTTAGGTGTTGCCCCTGCCGGAACGTGAACATGTATATCCCAATTATCAAAAAGCCTCACATCAATATTGAATAATGATGCATGTGATCGTAAATAAGCCAGTGCAATTACTGCCGATTCTTTCATAACATCGCCTAAACTACCTGTAAGGGTCAATTTCCCTTTTCCTGGACTCAAACTTACTTCTATAAATAATATGTCGCCACCCACAGATGTCCAAGCTAAGCCTGTTACAACACCCGCAACTTCATTGCCTTCATATAGGTCTTTATCAAAAATGGGTGCACCTAAAATTTTTTCAACTTCAGCTTTTGTAACGGTAGGGGTATAGGGTTCTTCCATAGCCAGATTTTTGGCAATACCTCTAACAAGCGACCCAATTTTCTTTTCTAAACCCCGAACACCCGACTCCCGTGTATAATCAACAATTACTTTTTCAACTATTTCGGGTTTTAGAATTACATCTTTTGGTTTTAAACCATGAGCCTCTCGTTGTTTTGGTACCAAATGTTGTTTGGCAATTTCAACTTTTTCCTCAATGGTATAACCGTTTACCTCAATAATCTCCATCCTATCAAGCAAGGCAGGTTGAATATTACTGAGTGAGTTGGCGGTTGCAATGAACATTACGTTTGATAGGTCGAAATCCATTTCTACGTAATGATCATAGAAGGTGCTGTTTTGTTCCGGATCCAATACTTCTAGTAGTGCCGATGATGGATCGCCACGGTAATCATTACCAACCTTATCAATTTCATCCAAAATAAATACCGGATTTGCAGCGCCTGCCTTTTTGATTGATTGGATAATACGGCCCGGCATGGCACCAATATAAGTTTTACGATGCCCCCTTATTTCAGCCTCATCCCTTATACCTCCCAATGCCATCCGCACATATTTTCGTCCAAGGGCTTTGGCAATTGATTTACCTAAAGATGTTTTACCAACACCCGGCGGGCCTACCAAACAAAGTATAGGCGCCTTCATGTTGTGTTTTAATTTTAATACAGCCAGGTATTCAATAATGCGTTGTTTTACTTTGTCTAAACCAAAATGATCTTTATCCAATACTTTTTGAGCACGCCTTAAATCAAAATTATCCTTTGTAAACTCATTCCAAGGCAAATCAACCAAAAGCTCTAAATAATTAACCTGTACCGAATAATCGGCTGCGGCTGGGTTGGTTCTGTTAAGTTTTTCAAGTTCTTTGTCAAAGTGGTCTTTTACTTCTTTTGCCCATTTCTTTTTGGCGGCACGAGTTTTTAAGCTCTCAATTTCCAAATCGGGGGTATTGCCACCCAGTTCTTCCTGAATGGTTTTAAGTTGTTGATTTAAAAAATAATCACGTTGTTGTTTATCTAAATCAACCCTTACCTTACTTTGAATTTGGTTTTTTAACTCCAACATTTGTAAGTCTTGGGTTAGGTGTTCTAATATCAAATTGGCTCTATTTCTTAAATTGGCTTCTTCCAATAGTTTTTGTTTTGAAGCCATTTCTGCATTCATGTTTGATGATATGAAATTTATCAAAAATGAGGTACTTTCAATATTTCTAATGGCAATACCGGCTTCGCTTGGGATATTTGGAGAAAGTTGTATAATATTCATCGCCATATCCTTAATGGATGAAACCATGGCTTTAAATTCCTTATCAGCCTTGTGCTTTATTTCTTTAAAGGGCTCAATAGTTGCTTTTATATACGGTACACTTTGCACCTCTTCCTTCAATATAAAGCGTTTTTTACCCTGAATTATTACCGTTGTATTGCCATCGGGCATTTGCAACATTTTAATAATTACCGCTATGGTGCCTACTTTGTTAAGCTGACTAAAACTTGGATCTTCAATAGAAACATCTTTTTGCGAAACTACCCCAATCATCCGGTTGCCCTTATTGGCATCTCTAATTAGTTTTATTGATTTATCTCTTCCAACTGTAATGGGTATTACAGTACCTGGAAATAAAACAGTATTACGCAATGGCAATATAGGTA
>CAIYNX010000119.1 GCA_903927645.1 uncultured Mucilaginibacter sp. | reverse complement strand
TGCCGAGGTTAACAACCTTAATCCATCAACATAATAAACTTCTGAAAAATCAATTTTCTCTTTACGTTCATCCGTAATGCTTAACATAGCCAATACTAAATCAACATCTGTTTTATTAAAAGGTGAATGTTCTGTATACCTGTAACCCTTTTTTTCCCAAGAACTTTCTTTCAGACTGCAAACCTGCCAGTCAATAAACCAGCGTGAAAATCTTGGCAAACCAAATAAAAATGGATTAGCACTTACTTTGGCATCCGGATAATGTTTTTTTATAACATCCCTTGCGGCTTTATGCGCTTTAAAAATATTTGGAATAACCGTACGCACTTTTTGCATTTGCTCCTTATAGGAAGTACCCAATGGCAACCCTGGGGGCAATTTATAATCGCCAGTTTTGAAATATCCGTATACAAGCTGATTAGGTTCGTTAAAACTTATCCAGTATTTTACTAAATCGCCAAGTCTTTTAACAACTTCTAAAGTATAATTTGCAAATAAAGAGGGAAAATTTGAGGAAACAGATCCACCTTTTTTTTCAATATGGATTGGCCAAGTATAATGATGTAATGTACAAATGGGCTCCATTCCGTTGCTCAGAATAGTTATGAGTAGCTTTCGGTAATGGTCAAATGCTGCCTTGTTAAATTCGCCCGGAGCAGGCTCTAATCTGGACCATGCAAATGATATCCTAAAAGCCTTACATCCCATGTCACGGGCAAGCATAATATCTTCCTCATAACGGTTCCAGAAATCGGTTGCTTTTTCACGTTTTGTAAGATTTCTTTCATGTTCCCATAAATCCTGAATGTCTTCATACCTTGGGTCATATGCCTCACATTGGTGATCGGCAGTGGCAACTCCAAATATGAAATCATCCGGTAACTTATTAATTGATTTTTTTTTGTACATAACCAATAAATTAATCAAAGCACATCATTTATTTATTGCTTTATGATAAATTTTTATAAAATTATTATATTGCTTGGTATTTTAATACCGTATTTATACGGTATTTTTATTTTTTTTTTAAACAATTGTTAACTAAAAGACCTAAGCGCCGCGTCTTTACGGAGACAACACGCTAAAGCGTACGTAAATTGGCACAACAATTAAACTCGCTTTAGGCCAATTTTCTTTTATGGCAGTCATGTAAAAGCATAGTTCTGTATTGGTTTTTATCGGGTAATTTTCCGTTCCAAACTTCTAAAGGCGTAAGCCCAAACAAACTGTCGTGGCATTGGTTATTGTAAGCTTCAATAAGTTTAGGTAAGGCGTTAATCAACGCTTCGTGGCTAGCAAACCTTTTACCTTGTAAAAATTCGTTCTTAAACTTTTTGTGCAATGCTTCCACAATATTATTGGCTTGGGGTATATCTACACGGGCAATAATTTTTTTTATGATTCGGGCTTCATTTTGCAAATAGATGTCAAGTTCGCCTTTGTTTTCGCTACCATTATCAGTAATCAGCAAGGTCATAGGTTTATGCAGGTTGTAGTTGTTTACAACATGCTCCATATTGCTTTTTATAAAACCAGCAGTAGGTGTTTTACCGGCATTTCCCAATAATATAAACCTCGAGAAGTTATCCTGCACAAAAGAAAGATAGCTTGTT
>CAIYNX010000118.1 GCA_903927645.1 uncultured Mucilaginibacter sp. | reverse complement strand
TTGAATGGTATATGGGTTTACCCGGTAAAACAGCTCCAACGGTTGATAACTATGGGAAAGACGGGTTGCGTAAGGCCTTGATAGAAAATGGTAAAAATGTTGCAGCCACACATTCGGCTCCGGATAATTTTATGATTGTTCTTATCAAGCCTAGCGATAAGTCGACTTACGAAAACCTGGTTACTACACTGGATGAAACAAACATTACAGGTGTAAAATCAAGGGCAATAGTGCAAATATTGCCTATTGAAGTTGAAGATTTAAAAAAGAATAATATTTATTAGTGGGAATCATTAATTACAATAATTAATTTAAAGCTAAAAAGATGCTTGAATCAAAATTAGACATATTAAACCAGCAGTGGATTGATGTCGTGTTTACTGATCGTAATAAAGCTTATGGCGCTTATGAATTAAGAAAAGAAAATGGAAGGAATTCCAGGACTGCTCTTATTATAGGTGTTACATTTTTTGTTATTGCTATTTCGGCCAATACGATTATTAATGCTATAGCAGGTTTTATTCCCAAAGGGAAACAAAAAGTATTAATAACCAATGTGGTTCTAACGCCTCCGCCGGTAGATCCAAAGAAACCACCTCCGCCGCCACCACCCGACCCACCAAAACCAAAGGTTGATCAGGTTAAGTTCCCTCCTCCGGTTGTAAAACCTGATAATGAGGTAAAGGAACAACCACCAACCGTTAAGGAATTGGAAGTGGCCGACCCTGGACAGAAAAACCTGAAAGGTGATAAAAATGCCGAAGTTGTTATAGATGAACCGGTAGGCACATCCGATGCGAAAGTAACAGAAGAAGATCCTAACAAGATTTTTACATCTGTTGAGAAAAACCCGGAGTATCCTGGTGGTATTGAATCTTTTTATAGGTTTCTAGGTAAAAATATCAATTATCCGGCGATAGCTCGTGAAAACAATACCCAAGGTAAAGTAATTGTTTCTTTCGTAGTTGAACGTGATGGCTCCCTTACTGATATTAAAGTAGTAAGAGGAATTGGTGATGGTTGCGATGAAGAAGCCGTTAGGATTTTGAAAAAGGCAGCACATTGGTCGCCAGGTATTCAGAACGGACGTCCGGTACGTTGTTCATACAATGTACCAATCTCATTTTCACTAGCAGGTGAATAAACTAGTATATGTTACCAGATGATAACAAGCAAAAATCGCTCACAAGGCGGTTTTTGCTTATTTTAGGAGTTACCGCTTTCATCAGTTTTTGCTCGCTTGGTTTAATGATAATTTTTTGGGATAAAATGTTACCCAACCTACCTAAAATTCAAAAAATTGGTTTTGGCATAGTAATCATTATTTACGCCTTAGTAAGGTTTTCAAGACTTTTAAAAAAGGATACTAATGCAAAATAAATCATCATTACATATTGTCTTTCTTGCTCTTTGCTTGGCTATTATAGGGTGTAAACATAAAAAGGAAATAAGCACGAAAATATCACCCAATCAAAGCAAAATTGTTGTTGATGAATCATTACAACCAATTTTTGATGAAGAGCTTTATATTTTCAACGCTTTATATAATGATTCGACAGCAAAAAAGGATGTTCGAGAAAAATTTGATGATGACATACACGCGATTAGTGGAATAAATTCAACCATTACTTATGCTCCCGAAAATAGTGCCTTGAAGCTTTTTTTGGAAGATAGTGCTCGTATAGCCATATTATCTCGGGATTTAACAGCTCAGGAATATCAATTTCTTAAATCAAGAAATTCGAAGCCCGAAATTAGTAGGTTTGCCATTGATGCCATTGCTTTAATTGTAAATAACGCCTCCAACGATACTACTATTACCCTTAGCCAAATTGTAAAAATGCTCCAGGGAAAAGCTAACATTAGCAAATCAATTGTTTTTGATAACCCGAATTCTGGTTTGGTAAGGTATTTACAGCAATTGGCAGAGAGTACAAATTTACAGCAAAGCAATATATATTCCCTTAAATCAAATAAAGAAGTTATAAAATATGTGGCCGCTCATCCTGATGCCATTGGGATTACTGGTTTTAGCTGGCTGAACGACCCAGATAAGGACATGATTGACTTTGTGAATCGTGTTAAAATTGTGGGTATTAGTGATGATGTTAATAAAAATTCAGACCATAAATATTATACACCTTCTCAAAATACCTTGGCATTAAAGCAATATCCATTAACAAGGAATTTATACATTTTATATAATACGAGTAAGTTGGGAATTGAATTTGCCGCTTTTTTAAGGAGCGACCGTGGTCAAAGAATTATCCTCAAATCAGGGCTATTACCCGATAATATTCCGAGCAGAAGGATATCAATCCAAAGGAAAATTAAAATTTAATAGTAAAAATGTTTTTTTGAATTGAAAATAAATCAAAAAATCATATTATTGCTAAATATATATGCTTTTAATTATTCTAAATAAAATTTTAAATGTATTTGTACGTTTAAACATTAATTCAGTTATTTAGCATTTAAAAGCATACACTTCTTTAAAATAAGTTAGTGTTTTAAAACAAGCATCATAAAAATAAAATCTATATAGCATATTAAATGAAAACGATGAGGAAAATAGCCGTTGCAGCGCTGGGATTGGTATTAACAGGTTCATCTGTTTTTGCACAAAGTTTAGCCGATGCTAAAAAAGCAATTGATGGCGAGCAATTTCAAAAAGCAAAATCAATTCTTAAAAATTTAACCGTTACACAGGCTGATAAGGATGAAAATTATTTTTATTTGGGTTGGGTATATGTAAACCAAGATTATCCCGATTCTGCAAAAGCTTTATTTAGCAAAGGCTTAGCAATTAACCCTAAATCCGCGTTAAATATGGTTGGTTTGGGTATTGTTGCCCATTTGGATCATGATAATACAACAGCTACCACTAATTTTAATCAAGCAATTTTGCTGGCGGGTAAAAATAGTAAACCCTATTTATACGCCGGTTTATCTTATTTAATACCACATGGTGGAAGAAGTGCTGGCCCTAGAGGTCCTAAAATTAGCTCATTTGATGCAGAAGCAGCCATCGCTATTTTAACAAAAGGCAAAGCCGTAAACCCTAAGGATGCTGAATTATTTTTAGCTATTGGCGATGCTTACAGGTCGCAATTAAATAGTTCTGAGGCTTATGGTGCTTACCAACAAGCATTAACACTCGACCCTAAATTGACGGCAGTTTATGTTGCAACTGGTGTGCTTTGGAAGTTTGCCGATAATTTTAGCGATTCGGAAGGTCAGTTTAAAAAAGCATTGGAAATTGATCCGAATTATGGTCCTGCTTACCGCGAATGGGCCGAAACCGACATTCGCTGGGCATATTCAGATGCTGCACAACACGATGCCAAAATTAAAGATGCCGTTGAGAACTATAAAAAATACATTAGCTTAACCGATTATTCAGTTGAATCACAAATGCGGTATGCCGACTTTTTGGTAAGTGCTAAAGATTTTGTTACACTTCAAAAGGTTGCAACTGATTTAACCGCTTCTGTTAAAACTAATTTAAGGGTTTATCGTTATTTAGGCATTGCCGCTTTAGAAAACAAAGACTATCCAGCTGGCATAACCGCAATGAACAAATGGTTGAGCGATGCTAATCCAGGTAGAATTATCCCTCGTGATTATTTAACATTAGGTCGTTTGCAGATTAATTCAAAGCAAGATTCATTAGGTATTCTTTCCTTGAAAAAAGCTTTGGATTTAGACACATCACAAGTTGATATTTTAGGTGAAATAGCTAATTCTTTTTATGCCCTTAAAAAATATCAAGATGCTGGTGATGCGTTCCATGCCTTTGGTCAAAAATCTAAACAAGCCAAATTGAGCGACCATTTTAAGGAAGGTTTTAGCTATTATCAAGCTTTTAAAGGTCAATTAATCAAAGCACAAACTAATCCAACAATTAAAGCTGATACTTCTTTTTTAATTAGAGCGGATAGTGCATTTACTTATGTAGAATCGAAGGCCAAAACTCCGCAGGCAACCATCATCTATTTTCATGCAAATGTGAAGAATTTTGAAGATGGCGATCGTGATAATATTAAAGGTTTAGCAAAACCTTTTTATGAGCAATATATTCAATTGATATTAGCCAAAGGCGGCACATTAGATGACGACACCAAAGGAAAAATGGCTGAAGCCTATGCCTATTTGGGTTCAATAGCTCAATATAAAGAAAAAGACGACGCCAAAACCCTCGATTTATACACCAAAGCGAAAGACATGGATCCTACCAACCCACAGGCGGTTTATTATTTCGCAACGAAGGGAAAAGTAAAAGCTAAATAATTAAAAATATTCTATTAAATAAAAGCCTCCAAATTAATTGGGGGCTTTTTTATTATACATCCATTTGTATATTTGCAGTATGGAAATTCAAAGCTTGCCGGTAAATTATTTGCCAATCATTTTTCAAATATTGGTAGCATTAGCTTTTGTGGTGTTCACCATGTTTATTACCCACAAAATTGGGCCACGTCGTATCACTTCTGATAAGCTTACCCCTTTCGAGTCGGGTATTGAGGTAATTGGCAATGCGCGTACTCCAATTTCAATTAAATATTTTTTGGTAGCCATATTATTTGTTCTTTTCGATGTAGAGGTTATTTTTATGTACCCATGGGCCGTTAATTTTAAAGATTTAGGTAAGGATGGCTTGATTGAAATGTTCATTTTCATGGCTACCTTATTACTTGGCTTTATTTACGTAATAAAAAAAGGCGCCCTCGATTGGGATTAAATTAAACCTTGATCTGGCATTTTATAATGA
>CAIYNX010000117.1 GCA_903927645.1 uncultured Mucilaginibacter sp. | reverse complement strand
TCATTATAAAATGCCAGATCAAGGTTTAATTTAATCCCAATCGAGGGCGCCTTTTTTTATTACGTAAATAAAGCCAAGTAATAAGGTAGCCATGAAAATGAACATTTCAATCAAGCCATCCTTACCTAAATCTTTAAAATTTACGGCCCATGGGTACATAAAAATAACTTCTACATCGAATAAAACAAACAATATGGCAACCAAAAAATATTTGATCGAAATTGGGGTACGTGCGTTGCCTATTACTTCAATACCCGATTCGAATGGGGTAAGCTTATCAGAAGTAATACGTCTTGGACCTATTTTGTGGGTAATAAACATGGTAAACACCACAAAACCTAAAGCAACCAGCATTTGAAAAATGATGGGCAAATAATTGATGGGCAAGCTTTGAATTTCCATAATGCAAATATACAAATGGAACCATAATAAAAAAGCCCCCAATTAATTTGGAGGCTTTTTATTATTTAAAAAAATTTATTTTTTCTTTACTTGTGCCTTCTTGGCAAAATAGTATTTAACCAATGGATCGTCGGGGTTTAAATCTTTTGCTTTATTGTAATAATCAAGCGCCTTGGCATCGTCTTTATCTTTATTATCGGCATAGTTACCTAAATAAGTATACGCATTTACCAAATTTTTCTTAGCCTTTTCATCAGGTGCTCCCTTAGCTAAAATTAAATCTATGTATTGCTGGTAAAAGGGCTTTGCCAAACCTTTAATATTGTTACGGTCGTTATCTTCGATATCTTTAACATAAGCATGGTATAGAATAACTGCCGGAATAGGTTTACTTGATTTCCTTTCAACGTAGGTAAAAGCAGAATCAGATTTTATTAATAAAGTACTGTCTAATTTAAAAGTCTTGTCTTTTTCAAGTTTATCCTTTTGTGCATCAAAAGCTAAATAATAGCTCAAGCCTTCATAATAATGATCTGTGAGCTTGGCTAATTTTGACTTTTCGCCAAAAGTATGATAGGCATCACCAGCTTCATCATATTTGTTTAATTGGTATAATGATTTAGCAATCTCACCATAAATATCAACTTGCGAGGTATCTAATGTTAATGCTTTTTTCAATGATAGTACACCCAATGAATCTTGTTTCGCTCCAATTTGAAGGTGGCCTAAAGTTAAATAATCGCGCGTAATAATTCTGCTCGGGTTAGCTTCACTTAACCATTTATTCATTGCGGTAATACCTGTAGGATAATCCTTGTTTTCTAGGGCAGCAATTGCCAAATACCTTTGAACCCTTAAATTTGATTTGGCAGATGCAGCAAGATCTGTAGAAACTTTTTGAAGTGCCACAAAATCTTTTGCGCCTACCAAAAAGTCGGCATATCGCATTTGCGATTCAACCGAATAATCTGTCAGGCTGATATACTTCTTATAGTTTTCAACAGCATCTTTAATTTTAGCGTCATGCTGTGCAGGATCTGAATAAGCCCAGCGAATATCTGTTTCGGCCCATTCGCGATAAGCAGGACCGAAATTTGGGTCAATATCCAAGGCTTTTTTAAATTGACCTTCCGAATCGTTAAAATTATCGGCAAACTTCCAAAGCACACCGGTTGCAACATAAACGGCAGTCAATTTCGGGTCGAGTGCCAGCGCTTGTTGGTAGGCACCATAAGCTTCAGAACTACTTAATTGTGACCTGTAAGCATCACCAATGGCTAAGAATATCTCGGCATCCTTAGGGTTAACTGTTTTTCCTTTTGTAAGTATGGCAATTGCAGCATCAGCATCAAATTGACTTATTTTA
Organism: uncultured Mucilaginibacter sp.; assembly: GCA_903927645.1. Lineage (GTDB taxonomy): Bacteria > Bacteroidota > Bacteroidia > Sphingobacteriales > Sphingobacteriaceae > Mucilaginibacter. Next base: position 444 of record CAIYNX010000117.1, on the reverse strand, counting down.
GGTCCTTTTGGTCCGGCGCTTCTACCACCATGCGGAATTAAGTATGATAAACCAGCATATAAATATGGCTTACTATTTTTACCGGCTAATGCTGCTGCCTGTGTAAAATTTGTTGTGGCTGTGGTGTTATCATGATCAAGGTGAGCCACAATACCTAAGCCAACTGTATTTAAAGCTGATTTTGGGTTTACTGATAAACCTTTGGCAAATACAGTTTTTGCCGAATCAACGTAATCTTGATTGATGTACACCCAACCCAGATAAAAATAATTTTCATCCTTATCAGCCTGTGTAACAACTAAATTTTTAAGAATTGATTTAGCTTTTTGAAACTGCTCTCCATCAATTGCTTTTTTAGCATCGGCTAAACTTTGTGCAAAAACAGATGAACCTGTTATTACCAATCCCAGCACTGCAACGGCTATTTTCCTCATCATTTTCATT
>CAIYNX010000116.1 GCA_903927645.1 uncultured Mucilaginibacter sp. | reverse complement strand
CCATCCGGATTTTGGTGGGCAAAAATAATAGAAAAGTATGGCTCATCCAGCTAAAGTCAATTTTAATTTTCTAAAACAAAAGCAATTGCTATGCCAAGAATCAAAATTCTTACTTTTATAAAATATAAATAATTAATTATTAGCTCTTTAAGATATATTGAATGTCTATCAAAATGATACGCTAACTATCAAAATGAAAGGGCAATTATCATTTTGATAGTTGGTTTTTCAAAATGATTAATTAGTTTTTTGGGTTTTAAAAACGAAATTATTGAAATCAGCTAACAAGCTATGTTTAGGAAATTATCAAAATTGAGTTTTTACCCGAAAATTAGTATGCTATATATTTAAAAACTTTACTAATTTTTCAACTGCAATTCCTCTGTGGCTTATATTATTTTTTTGATCTAAACTCATTTGGGCAAAGGTTATATCATAACCATTTGGTTGAAAAATTGGATCATAACCAAAACCATCATTACCGTACCGCTCTTTTCTTATTACACCCTCTACTGCTCCTTCGAAAAAATATTCCTTCCCGGCAAGTATTAAACTGATAACTGTTTTAAATCTGGCAATTCGATTGTTTTGATTTTTCAGATTTGCTAGCAACAGGTCAATGTTTGCTTCATGGTCGCCATGCTTACCCGCATACCTTGCCGAATAAATTCCAGGTTCTCCATTTAGTAAATCTACCTCCAAACCGCTATCATCACTAAAACAATCTAGTTTATAATTATCAAAAACAAATCTGCTTTTTAACAAGGCATTTTCAGCAAAAGTTAGTCCGTTTTCATCAATATCATCTATGCATCCAATATCCGATAAGCTAAGTAAATTAAATCTGCCATTTAGTTTTTCGGCAACTTCTTTTAATTTATGGGTATTATTTGTGGCAAAAACCAAATCTTTCATGCTGTTAAAGTTGTTTCATTTGTTCCCAAAAAAGCTTCTTATCATCAGTATTATCCATCATCTCATTAAAACTAAAAGTTAATAGTATATGTATATTTTGGTATCTGAAACACTTATTGAAAGGGATAGCAGTTTCAATTTCGGGCATAGCACTATTGCCCAAAATTAAAATTCTTGTTGGATTAAAAAACTTTAGCAATTCATTGAAAACAATTTTTGGGTAATTGGCTGAATTTAATATAGCCAAATCATCCATTTCAAAACCAAGGCGTTTTAAGGTGTTCTCCAATGCAGTAGTATGATTAGGAGCAATAAAGTCTTGATCGGGGTAATTAGTAATCACTAAAAAATTCTTTTTATTATTGCCTTGGTAATTGAAAGAAATAACTGCCTCCGAAACTTCGGAAATTTCAGAAACATTATTTTTTAGTGCTTCCTTTTCGGATGCCAAAATATAAACTTCATTCCCGATAAAATAAGGGTAGGCTATTGGATTATCTATTTTCATTTAACAAATTTTAACCAAAAGTAACTAAACAGTTTGATGCATTATTGCCACCTTAGCACAATTATAGGCATGAATTTCAAATTGAATTGAATAAAGCGTCTGTAATTAATAAATTTTATCGAAATTTGTGATTTTTAAACCCTTTGCTTAGCAGGGTTATTAACAATTATATAGGTACATGAGAAAACTTGGGGCAACCATTGTAGGTTTTATTCTTTTTATTGCCGTAGCAAAAGCACAGCAACCTGCGAAAGATTCTGTAACAAATACAAAAAAACATACGCTTGATAAAATTGCGGGTGTTGTTGGCAGCAGTATCATTTTACAATCAGACATTGAATTAAAGTATGCTTCTTATTTGGCACAAGGTAATCCACCAAACCCAGCCGTAAAATGCCAAATTTTACAAAACTTTCTTACTCAGAAGTTATTGGCACAACAGGCAGTTATTGATAGTATTGATGTGAAGGATGATGAAGTTGACAATGATGTTGACCGAAGAATGAGGAGCATGATACAAAGAGCTGGCGGACAAGACCGGCTTGAGAAATTTTTGGGAAGGTCTGTTATTCAATATAAGGATGAAATTAGACCAGATATCAGGGAAGAACTTACTGCCCAAAAAATGCAGCAAAAAATTACAGCCAATGTGAATACCACACCCCAGGATGTAAAACTTTTTTTTAACAAAATTCCTAAAGATAGTTTACCAACTTTTAATAAAGAAGTTGAAGTTGGTCAAATTGTTTTTAATCCAAAACTAAATAAGGAAGAAAAAGAAGCATTTAAACAAAAGGCCGAAGAATTATTGGCCAGGATTAAAAAGGGGGAAGATTTTGGTGCCTTGGCACGTTTATATTCTCAGGATCCGGGTTCGGCCATTGAAGGCGGCGATCTTGGGTTTGCAGATCGTAATACCTTTGTAAAAGAGTTTGCTTCCTGGGCTTTTAAATTAAGAGCAGGCGAATATTCGCCGGTATTTGAAACAGATTTTGGTTTTCATTTTTTACAAGTAATTGACCGCAGAGGCGAACAAGTACATGTACGACATATTTTAATTGTTCCAACCATTACACAAGAGAGTTTAAACCGTACCAAGGCAAAAGCTGATAGTATTTATACTTTAATGATGCACAACAGAAAAATTGATTTTTCTACAGCTGCAGCATTTTACTCAGACGATAAAGAAACAAAATACAATGGTGGCATGTTGTTGAATGCTCAAAATGTTGAAGCGCGAACTACCTATATCCCTACCGACCGATTGGAGCCGGAAGTTGCTTTGACTGTTGATACGATGAAGCCGGGTAATATTACCCCTGCAAAAATATATACAGGTGCTGATGGTAAAAAAAGCTACAGGATTTTGTACCTAAAATCAAGTACCGATGCGCACAAAGCTAGTTTAACAAGCGATTATCCAAAAATAAAAGAATACGCTACAAATGATAAAATAAACCGTACGGTAAGCGAATGGTTTCAAAAAAGGAGAAAGCAAACATTTATAAAAATTGATCCGGAATATCAGGGATGCCCTACACTAACCGGATGGCCTACTCCTATTACAGCCGAAAACGAAGTAAAGCCTTAATATGCAACATAGCTCGGAAGTTGAAGCAGCAAACGCTTTAAAACTAGCTTATGAGCAAATAAGCAAGGAAATAGGGAAGGTAATTATTGGCCAGCAAGAGGTGGTTAAGTTTGTTCTTATTTCTATTTTTAGCAATGGGCACTGTTTGTTGGTGGGTGTACCGGGTTTGGCCAAAACTTTATTGGTACAAACAGTAGCACAAGTATTAGATCTGGATTTTAAACGTATCCAATTTACCCCTGATTTAATGCCATCAGATATAATTGGTTCTGAAATTTTGGGTGAAGACCGCAACTTTAAATTTATTAAGGGTCCGGTTTTTTCAAATATAATTTTGGCCGACGAAATTAACCGTACTCCGCCTAAAACCCAAGCGGCTTTGTTAGAGGCAATGCAAGAAAAAGCGGTTACTGCTGCCGGGGTTACCCATAAACTTGCACAGCCTTTTTTTGTATTGGCTACTCAAAACCCTATAGAACAAGAAGGTACGTATCCTTTACCTGAGGCACAATTAGATCGTTTCATGTTTAATGTAGCATTAAACTACCCTACTTTTAACGAAGAACTGCAGGTGGTAAAAAATACTACCAGCGCACTTAAACCGGAAGTAAACCATTTACTTAATGCCGAACAAATCATATACTTTCAGCAATTGGTTAGGAATATCCCGGTTACCAATCATGTATTGGAGTACGCAGTAAAATTAGTTTCTAAAACCCGCCCAGATGGCGAATTTACTTCGGCAAAAATAAAAAAGTTATTAAACTGGGGTGCCGGTCCAAGGGCATCGCAATTTTTAATTTTAGGTGCCAAATGTCATGCAGTTATAAATGGTAAGTACGCCCCCGACATTGAAGATGTACAAGCTGTTGCAAAACCCATTTTAAGACACCGAATTGTACGCAGTTACCATGCAGAAGCAGAAGGACTCTCTGCCGACGATATTATTGAGAGTTTGTTTTAAAAAAAGCCCACCCTAAAAATTTATAAAACAAACTAAATTTCAGGGACAATTTCTAAAAACTGCTACTTTCCATACTTCTATTCTTTTAGCCATTTTATTTCTCAAATAAAAAACATTTTTTATCATTTTAATAATTTGCATATTTATAGCCTATTATAAATAAATAATTCAAAATGGGAAAGGTAATTCTTGTAACCGGTGCTTCATCAGGTATAGGTTTAGCGTGCGCCAATGAGCTTCATGCCAAAGGCCATATTGTTTATGGTTCCTCACGCAATTTAGATAGGCTAAAGTCGGTTTCGTTTAAACCTATCGAGCTTGATGTTACCAATGATGCTTCAGCAAAGGCTGCAATTGAAAAAATTATAGCAATTGAAGGTAAAATTGATGTATTGGTAAACAATGCCGGTAATGGAGTTGCCGGACCAGCGTATGCCATGCCGGTTGATTTTGCCAAAAAACAATTTGAGGTCAATTTTTTCGGTGTGGTACGCATGTGTAGCACCGTCTTGCCCTACATGATTGAAAAAAATGAGGGTTTGGTTATCAACATAAGCTCATTGGCTGGCCTTTTTGGCTTGCCTTACCAAAGCATGTATTGTGCATCTAAATTTGCAGTTGAAGGTTATTCGCAAAGTTTACGGATGGAATTGAACAACACCAAAATTAAAATAGCTTTGGTAAACCCGGGCGATTTCAAATCAGACTTTACACAAAACCGTGAAAAAGTTCCTTTTACCATAAAAAATGAAAAATTGGCTGCTGAATTTAATGCCGTGGTTGCTGGCATGGAAAAAGATGAAAGTATAGGTTCAGATCCGGCAATGATCGGTAAAAAACTTTGTCAAATAGTTGAAGCTGCTAGTCCGGCTCAAAATTATTTGGTTGGTAAATTTGATCAAACCATGGTACCGGGACTTAAAAAGATTTTACCTAAATCTATTTTTATTAAATTAATGAACGACCATTACGGAATAAAATAAAAGTACCAATTTACCATAACCAAATTTAAATTCTATGTCAACTAACCGCCGTAAATTCATCAAGCAATTGGGTAGTACCATTATGCTTACCTCCGCCTCATTAAGTAGCTTTGCTGCTGAGGAAGCTTATGAAAAAAGAAGGCTTTATGCCGAAAAAAGAATTAGCCCTTCTGATAAAATCAGGATAGCTACCATAGGCATGGGCATTATGGGGTTTAATGATACACGCGCAGCATTGACTGCTCCGGGGGTTGAATTAGTAGCGGTATGTGACTTATATCAAGGAAGATTGCAAAGAGCAAAAGAGCTTTATGGAAATAATATTTTTACTACAAATGAATATAAAGAAATACTCGACCGTAAAGATATTGACGCGGTACTAATAGCTACCAGCGATAATTGGCATAGCCAAATATCCATCGAAGCCATGCGTAAAGGGAAGTCGGTTTATAGCGAAAAGCCTATGGTGCAGGCGCTTAGTGAGGGTCTGGAGGAAATAAAGGTACAAAAGGAAACAAAAGCAGTATTTCAGGTTGGCAGTCAGCGCATTAGCAGTATTGCCTTTCAAAAAGCAAAAGAATTATATCAGTCAGGTGCTATCGGACAAATAAATTCAATTGAAGCGGCCTTTAACCGACAGGATGCGTTGGGTGCATGGCAATATACCATTCCTTTGGATGCTTCTACAAAAACTGTTTGGTGGGATCGCTTCCAAGAAAAGGAAAAATCAAAGCTCGCCTATGAAAGTAATCGTTTTTTTAGGTGGCGCAATTACCGCGAATATGGAACAGGCGTTGCAGGCGATCTTTTTGTACATCTTTTAACAGGTATTCATTTTATAACAAACTCAAAAGGACCTGATAAAATATATGCCATTGGTGGCACCTATTATTGGAAAGATGGTCGCAACGTACCTGATGTAATGAGTGCCGTAATTAATTACCCGGAAACTCCTGAACATGCACCTTTTCAGGCAACATTAAGGGTAAACTTTATAAGTGGAGAAGGAGACAAAACAGTTACAAAAATTATAGGCTCTGAAGGAGTAATTGAACTTTCGGGAGAAGGTGAAGGATTTACTATCCGCAAAAATAAACTAACGGTTGCTCCGGGTATTGGCGGATGGGATTCATTTTCTACCTACCCTGATGCCATGCAAAAAGCACTAATGGACGATTATAATAAAAAATATTCGGCGGCCGACCAGCAAGCTATAAAACTTCCGGGAGTAACTTTTGAAGCTCCTGCCGATTATAGTGCGCACAATGAACATTTAGCCAATTTTTTTGATTCAATACGAACAGGTAAACCTGTTGTTGAGAATGCCGAATTTGGTTTTAGAGCCGCAGCACCTGCATTGGCCTGTAATGATAGTTATTTTCAGAACAAAGTAATTAATTGGGATGCCAACCAAATGAAGCTTAAATAACAGCCAAAACTTTCATATTTTATTAATAAGCCAATTAAATAGTATTGTTATTCTACTGTAATATATTTTAAAATTTGGTTTTTACTAAGGGCTGATTTTGTTGCCCCTTAGTATTTTATTGTATTATATGTTACATTTGAAAATAAACCAATTATTAAACCAATATCTTTTTGCCTATAACAGTAAAATTGTTGGTAAAATCTTTTATTGAGGGGCCAAATAACAATGTTAAAACAAATAACAATTGAACTTTTAATTGTTTCATTTTTTATTATTTCATGTACAAAAAGCAATAAGCATGGTAAAGTTATTACCCTTGCCGGTGGTGGGCAGATGGGCAAAAATGACGGCCAAGGAGATAGGGCAACATTTGCTAATCCTATTGGAATAACGATTGATAAGGATGGAAACTTAATTATTGCTGATGCTTTGAATAACTTGATTAGAAAGGTTTCTAATAATGGAATAGTAAGCACCATTGCAGGTAACGGAGAACAAGGCAAAAATGATGGACTGGCATTAGCTTCATCATTTTTTTATCCGGCAGCCCTAACTACCGATATAAATGGGAATATATTCATTGCAGATACACACAATAATTTAATCAGAAAAATTAATAGCAAAGGCAATGTTACTACCTTATTAGGTATTAATGAAAAATATGAAGATTATGGAGGCAAGTTTCCATTGCTTGATTACCCCTCGGGTATTGCCGTTGATAAAATTGGGAATATTTATATTGCCGACAGCTTTCATAATAAGATAAGAAAATTAGCACCAAATGGTTCACTAAGTATTATTGCAGGAAATGGCGCAGCAGGCAACGAGGATGGTATTGGCAATTCGGCAACATTTTATATACCTGAAGGCTTGGCTTTTGATAGCAAGGGTAATTTATACGTTGCAGATACTTTTAATAATATGATTAGGAAAATTAGTGCTGATGGAAAAGTTATTACCCTTGCCGGACAAAAGAAAAAAGGACTTATCAACGGACCGGGTAAAACAGCCGCTTTTTTGCATCCTACCAGCTTGGCAATTGATAAAAATGATAATATCTACGTTACCGATACAGGCAATCAAGTTATAAGAAAAATTAGCTCCGATGGAATGGTGTCAACTTTTGCTGGCAATCATAAAAGAGGCTTTATTAATGGCGATTTAAAGTCTTCCTCATTTTTTAAGCCTATGGGTATTGCCATTGATCATGATGGTTGTTTATATATTACAGATTTTGAAAATAATAGCATTCGTAAAATAATTCTATAACGGTTATGAAAAAATACACCTATTTGGCTGCTTCATTATTGCTTTTTTGTTTAGGCTGTAAAAAAACGCCCTCAACAATAAATAATACACCTGTTGATACAACAAACTATAATGTAGGGGTAACCTATAACCCCAAAAGCCCCAATACACAACATATTACTGTTCCAACACAGCATAATGATAATACCAGAGCCGGGTTAAATAATCAAGAAACGGTTTTAACAACCTCCAATGTTAACACTAAAACATTTGGCAAACTGTTTAAAATGGTGGTTGATGATGAGGTTTATGCCCAACCCCTTGTAGTAGGAAATTTAAGTATCGCCTCGGGTAAACATAATGTTGTATTTATTGCCACCGTAAATAATACAGTATATGCTTATGATGGGGATACCGGAACTTTATATTGGAAACAAAACTTCACAGCCTCGGGTATGCGGGCACCAAATTCAAAAGATATGGCTTCTTCATGGTGTGCTCCTTATACAAATATTACCTATAATATTGGGATTATTGGCACCCCAGTAATTGATACCATTGCAAAAACCATTTATTTTGTATCACGCAGTACCGATGGAAATACGTTTGTTCAATACCTACATGCCGTAAATTTATTAACAGGAAACGACCAAACTGGCAGTCCGGTAAAAATTGATGCCACTGTTAATGGTACAGGTGATGGTTCGCAAAACGGTATTTTAAAATTTGACCCTCTGCATAATAACCAACGCCAAGGATTGGTATTGGTAAATGGTATTGTATATATTTCATTTGCCTCTCATTGTGATTGGAACCCTTATCATGGTTGGATTTTAGGTTATAATGCACAAACACTTCAACAACAAATAGTTTATAATGACACCCCTAATGGCGAAGAGGGAGGATTATGGGAAAGTGGTATGGGCATTGCAGCCGATAACCAAGGTAGCTTGTATGTAGTATCAGGAAACGGAACAGTTGGAAAACCAACAACCTATAACCCAATTGCAAACGGTACTGCGGAAACCATAACAAGTACCAACCCGTATGATTTAACCAATAGGGCCGAAAGTGCTTTAAAATTAACACCTAATGGTTCAACATTGCAGGTTAGCAGTTATTTTACGCCATTAAACTATTTAGATTTAAATGTAAACGACCTTGATTTTGGGGTAATGGGGACTTTATTAATCCCAAACTCAAATTTTTATCTTAGCGGATGTAAGGATGGCAATTTATACCTATTGAATAAAGACAATATGGGTGGATATTCTTATTCATTTAATTTAGTACAACAAACTATTCCTCTTAATCAAAACATGCACTGTCAACCTGCCTACTACGGCGGTGGGCCTAAGGAATTTGTATACGTTTGGGCCGAAAACGATGTTTTGCGAGCACTACCCTTTAACCGTACAACTAATAAATTTGATAACAACCAAGTTACTTCATCGGTACTTGGCCCAACCGGACAATCGGGGGCTGTGTTATCAGTATCATCAAATGGCAATATTAGCGGTACAGGAATTCTTTGGGCTAGCTATGCAATTTCAGGTGATGCCGAAAATGAATCCTCTGTGGGCGTTTTAAGGGCTTTTGATGCCAGCGACATTACAAAAGAACTATGGAATAGTAATTTAAACGATAGGACTGATAGAGTAGGTTATTTTGCAAAATTTTGCCCTCCAACCATTGCCAACGGGCATGTTTACCTTGCTACTTTTTCGAAAGAAGTATTGGTTTACGGCTTGAAATAAAGCTATGGGCACCTAAAATATAAATTTTAGGTGCCCATAGTTATTGAATTATTATTACAACTTATTGTTTAAATATGTATCGCTCTGTTTTCGGTAGCCGCTAAACATGCTTCCCGGAATGCTTCGGTATAGGTTGGATGGGCATGACTAATGCGCGCTATATCCTCTGCCGATGCTCGGAACTCCATAGCCACAACTGCTTCGGCAATCATATCAGCAACTCGAGGCCCAATCATGTGTACGCCCAAAATTTCGTCTGTTCTGGTATCGGCCAAAACTTTTACAAAACCATCGGTATCCATACTTGCCCTTGCACGGCCACTAGCCTTGAAAGGGAATGATCCAACTTTATATTTTATGCCTTTTTCTTTCAATTGTTCCTCGGTTTGGCCAACAGCTGCCACTTCCGGCCAGGTATAAACAACTCCGGGTATCAGGTTATAATCAATATGCGGCTTTTGTCCGGCAATAATTTCAGCAACAAAAGTCCCTTCGTCTTCGGCTTTGTGGGCCAGCATAGCACCTTTTACCACATCGCCAATGGCATACACCCCCTTTACACTGGTTTCCAAATGATTGTCAACCGTAATTTTACGGCCTCTTTCTTCAACTGTAATGCCTATGTTCTCTAAACCCAAACCATCGGTATAGGCAACCCTGCCCACAGCAACCAAGCAATAATCACCTTTTAATTCTTTCTTTTCTCCCTTAGGGTCATCAAAGGTTACGGTAACTTCCTTACCTTTTACGGTAGCTCCGGTAACTTTATGCCCCAGGTAAAATTCCATGCCCAATTTCTGCAATACTTTCTGCAGCTCTTTACCCAAGCTCTTATCCATGGTTGGGATAATGGAATCCATAAATTCAATTACAGAGACTTTGGCACCCAAGCGCGCATAAACAGACCCTAACTCCAAACCAATAACGCCACCGCCAATTAAAATTAAGTGTTTAGGCACTTCGGTTAACTTTAAAGCTTCGGTTGAAGTAATGATGCGTTTTTTATCGTTTTTGATGAATGGTAATGCAGAAGGTTTTGAACCCGTAGCAATGATGATATTTTTACCCGTAATTTCAGTTACACTGCCATCCGCTTTTTGTATGCTGATGGTGTTTTTGTCTTTAAAAGAACCTAAGCCCTGAAAGGAATCAATTTTATTTTTTTTGAACAAAAAGGTAATGCCTCCGGTTGTTTGGTCAACCACTTCGGTTTTACGCTTTACCATTTGGGTAAAATCAACTTTTAGGTTATCTAAATT
>CAIYNX010000115.1 GCA_903927645.1 uncultured Mucilaginibacter sp. | reverse complement strand
GGCGGGGGTGAGGCTTTAACTCATTCTAAAAGAACCCCAATTTAGCTCCCTCTCTCCCGATGGCTATCGGGATGGAGAGGGCGGGGGTGAAGCCAAATTTTTTATCCACCCCTCACCAAATTCACAAATCAAATCAGTTCCTTTGCATATAAACAATTCACATTGAACATAGGTATATTTACTTACGGAACCCGGGGCGATGTACAACCTTACATTGCTTTGGCACTCGGACTAATGGAAAAAGGTCACCAAATTACCTTAGCAGCACCCGAAAATTTTCAAGATTTAGTGGAAGATTATGGCATCACTTTCCATCCGCTTTATGGTGATGCAGAAATGAATATGAATTCTGCGGAAGGTAAAAGTATTTTAAAAACAGAAAACACCATTAAACTGATGAAGTATTTTTTTAAAGTACTTCATAATATGCGGGTACCCTTACGTAAAAGCTATTTGGAAGGGTTTAAAAAGGTTGATTTTATCATCGCAAACACCGCGACTGTTACTATAACAAGTGCCATTGCCGAAAAGCAAAATAAGCCAATAGTGCTTACTTATTTTATGCCGCCTGTAGTACCAACTACGGAATTCCCGTTGGGTGATTTTGATTTTTTGGATTTCCCTTGGTACAATAAATTCACCTATAAACTGGCTCATCTGTTTTTTTGGAAATTTGTAAAAGAGGAGGTGAATGAATTTAGGCAAGAATTAGGATTACCTATTTTAAAGGAAAACCTGGTTGACCATATTGGTAAACTAAACCTATTGGATTTATATTGTTTAAGTCCAACCCTAATACCCCAGCCGACAGATTGGGACAAAAACCATAAAATAACTGGCTTTTTAACGGTTCCGGAGATATCGGGTTCAAAGAAAAATGTAGAACAAGATAATGCAGAACTAAATACGTGGTTGCAAAAAGGTGATGCGCCAATTTATGTTGGCTTTGGTAGTAATGGAGTTGGCAATACCGAAAAATTTGAATCCCTACTAAATGCTGTATTAACGCAAACCAGCGAAAGGATTTTATTTTGCACTGGATGGTCAGTTTTTAACAACCTACCAGTTCACAAAAACTTATTTGTTGCTAAATATGTAAATCACCACACGGTTTTACCTCAATGTAAAGCAGGTGTATTTCACGGTGGTGCAGGCACCTTGGCCGCTATGCTCAGAAATAACTTACCAGTAATTATTATATCCTTTTATACAGACCAACCAACATGGGGTAAAATAATTGAAAGAATGAATTTAGGTGTCCACATCCCAGTAAAGAAACTCACAAACACAAAATTTATCTCGGCCTTAACAAAAATACAATCACCACAAGTAAAGCAAAATGTTGCCTTAGTAGGTGAAAAAATTAGGAGTGAAAACGGCCTTGAAAATGCGATTAATGAAATTGAGAAGTATTTCTCCAACAAAAGAAAAACAATCGAACCATAAATCTCAAAGGAACCCAAATCTAACTCCCTCTCTCCCGATGGCTATCGGGATGGAGAGGGCCAAGGTGAGGCCAAATTGGACATGAGCATTGAGATGTTAGATTTGAGAAAAGTTTTAAAAGTAACGAAATCTAGCTCCCTCTCTCCCGATGGCTATCGGGATGGAGGGGGCCGGGGTGAGGCATCAACAAGTCGCTAATATTGAGTATCAAATAGGTTGGTAAATCTCAAAAATCCAACTATTCCCATCTTGAATACTATTGGCGTAAAGGGAGCTAAATTATTTTTCAAAAAAATACTAGCTACTAACTACTAGATACTAGCTACTAAAAAAGAGTGCGGGGTCAAAAACTTTATTTATCACAAACTTAATTGTATACTTGTTTTAACATGAAGAAACTTTTTACCAACCTCAATTTTCAGGTTATTTTGGGCATTTTATTGGGTGTAGTTGTTGGCTTGTACTTTAAACAATTCGGACCAACTGCCGAAATGATCAGCAAAACTTTTATAAAGCTGATCACCATGCTCATTGCACCCATCATTTTTTTAACCATTGTGTTGGGCATTGCCGGTATGGGCAATTTGAAAAAAGTAGGAAGGGTAGGAGGTAAGGCACTTTTATATTTCGAAATTGTGAGTACCCTGGCCTTGGTAATAGGGGTAATCGTTGCCAATGTGCTAAAGCCTGGAGAAGGTTTTGTAAATAATATCCCTGTAGACCATACCAAACTAGCCACCTACCAAAAAGCAGCAGCCGATATGCATTGGGCCGATTTTATTACCCATATCATCCCCGGTAATATTTTTGAGGCCTTTGCGCAAGGAGATATTTTACAAATCCTATTTTTTGCCATTCTGTTTGGCTTTGGTTTAAGCTGGATGGGCGATGGCGGCAAACCTGTTATTGATTTGTTCGAGAAACTTTCCACCGTATTTTTTAACATCATGAGGATGGTAATGCGGGTAGCGCCTTTAGGGGCCTTTGGGGGTATGGCCTTTACCATTAGTAAATATGGCATCGCGACCTTAAAACCATTGGGCTTGTTGATGGGTTCGGTTTACCTTACTTCCTTCTTTTTTATATTCGGCGTATTAAACCTCATTTGCTATTTATATAAATTCAGCTTATGGAAATACTTGGGTTTTATTAAAGAAGAATTGCTCATTGTTTTAGGTACCTCCTCTTCCGAATCTGTGCTACCGGCGATGATGAACAAAATGGAAAAGTTTGGTTGCTCGCGTTCAGTAGTTGGACTTGTTATACCCGCCGGATATTCCTTTAATTTGGATGGCACTACTATTTACCTGTCAATGGCGGTTATATTTTTGGCGCAGGTGTTTCAGGTACCGCTTACACTTAGTCAGCAGATAACCATTATAGGTATATTAATGATTACCTCCAAAGGTGCGGCTGGTGTTACAGGAAGTGGGTTTATTATCCTTACCTCAACATTGGCCGCCATTAAAATTATACCTGCCGAGGGCGTGGCTATTTTATTGGGGGTGGATAGGTTTATGTCGGAAGCCAGGGCCATTACCAATATGATAGGCAACGGCATAGCTACGATTGTGGTGGCGAAGAGTGAAGGGGAGTATGTAAAGATGGAAGAGGTTATAGATTTTTAAACTTATCGTTTTTTATCATTTAAAATAATCTGTTGCGCTTTTATTTATGTTCTAATTACTAATCGATGGTGTAAAAATTATTCATGCACAGTTTAAAAGTCTCCCCAACCGGGGGAGATTTAGAGGGGGCTAAAAGAACTTTCTATAATTTATAGACTAAAGTTATAAGATTGTAATGGTTACCAATAAACCAAACAATGCTAAATATTAGTGCTTAACTTATTTAAATTTAAAAAGGCCTTATCCATTGTTTTTAATCTTTCATTTTTTTCTCTTTAATTTCAAAAAAAATACTTTGGTAGGGGGTATAGGGGCATTTTTTTTTTAGCTTTGCACAACAAAATATAAAACCAATGAGTGTACTCGTAAATAAAGATTCAAAAGTTATTGTTCAAGGTTTTACAGGTAACGAGGGTACCTACCACGCTTCGCAAATGATTGCCTATGGCACGCAGGTGGTTGGTGGTGTTACCCCGGGTAAAGGTGGTCAGCAACATTTGGAACGCCCTGTGTTTAATACTGTTCAGGATGCCGTAACTACTACCGGTGCCGATGTCTCTATCATATTCGTTCCCCCTGCTTTTGCTGCCGATGCCATTATGGAAGCCGCGGAAGCTGGTATAAAAGTAATTGTTTGTATTACCGAAGGTATACCAACCAAGGACATGATTATGGTGAAGGAATATTTGGTTGGCCGTAACTCACGTTTAATTGGGCCAAACTGCCCTGGTATTATTACTGCCGACGAAAGTAAAATAGGTATTATGCCGGGCTTTATCTTTAAAAAAGGTAACGTTGGGGTGGTTTCAAAATCAGGAACGCTTACTTATGAGGCGGTTGACCAAGTGGTGAAAGCTGGTTTAGGTATTACTACCGCGATTGGTATTGGTGGCGACCCAATTATTGGTACTCCAACAAAAGAGGCGGTTGAATTGCTGATGAACGACCCAGAAACACATGGTATTATTATGATTGGCGAAATTGGTGGTGGCATGGAAGCCGAAGCTGCCCGCTGGATAAAAGAACATGGTACCAAACCAGTAGTAGGCTTCATTGCCGGACAAACAGCGCCTCCGGGTCGCCGTATGGGTCATGCTGGTGCCATTGTGGGTGGTGCCGATGATACCGCCGCTGCCAAAATGAAAATTATGCGCGAATGTGGTATCCGTGTAGTTGAATCGCCAGCCGAAATTGGTGCCGCTATGGCCGAAGAATTGGCTAAATTAAAATAAGACTTATATTTCTTAAATGATAAATAAAATCCCGGGCATTGCCCGGGATTTTTTTGTTTGGTATAAATTGTTTAAAATTTTAACAAATTATTGGCCATCTATTTGTTTGCCAATTTTGAATTTTGGTTAAAATTTGCTCAAGTTTAACCAAAAAATATCTAGTAAAATAAATTAGGGAATAGCCCTAATAATATAATTATAAAGCTTAAAACAGAGGCTATAATCAATAAGTTTTGTGAATCTTTTTTGCCATTTATAACCGTTTCACTCTTTTTTATAAATAAACTCCATGGTATTTTGATATAATAAAACAAAGAAACCACTGTGGTAATGACACCTGTAATAAGTAGCAATAACATCCAAATATTATGGCCATTTGTATAAACCCCATATACTGATGAGAATACAAAAAATTTGCCCATAAAGCCTGCTGTAATTGGTAGCCCTGCCAATGATATGAGCATAATTATAAAACAAATAGATGCCAAAGGATATTTACTACCTAGTGCATTATATCCGTGTAAAGTTGTTACTTCTGCATTATTTGCAAAGTAGGAAGCTAATAGCAAAGCCCCAATATTAGCAATACCATAAACCGCCAAATAAAAAATAAGTGCCGAAATACCTGAAGGATTATAGGTAACTATTGCCATAATGGCAAATCCTGTATGGCCTATACTTGAATAAGCAAGCATCCTTTTTACATTGGTCTGCATTATGGCTGCAAAATTGCCAACAACCATGCTGAGAATAGCAACTAACGATAGGGATAGCTGAAAATCAAAACCTTTCCATTTGGCAAAGAAAATATAAGGGGTTAAAAAATTAATTAAAAGGGCAAAACCAGCAATTTTTGGCAATGTGGAAAGCCATGCAGTAACTGGTGTAGGCGCTCCTTCATAAACATCGGGTACCCAAAAATGTACCGGGAAAAATGAAAGCTTAAAGCCAATGCCAATTAAAACAAGCAACAAACCAAAGGTTGAGCCAAGTGGATCAACTTTATTCAGGTTGTTTATAAAATCGGGCGAAAAGAAGTTTAAAGTTCCGGTAAAAGCATATAATAATGAAATGCCAAATAACATAATACCAGAGCAGGCTGCTCCAAACAATATGTATTTTAAACCTGCCTCTGTACTAAATATACCTTCGGTATTATAGGCAACCATGATGTAGGAGGCTATAGAAACCAATTCGATACCTATATATATGGATACCATACTCGTTCCCATCACCATTAAATGCATGCCAAAAACTGATCCTACCAAAATGGTATAAAAATCAGATAATCCCTTTTTATGGTTACTTAATTGATGGTCCAACTGTGTATATATTATTAGCACAAAGGCCAGCAGATCAATTATTAATTTAAATTTTACCTCCGTTTGCGATAGTATAAGCATTTGGTTGAAGAAAAAATGCCCTTTTATACCATCGTTTAATCTTAATAATGAAAATTGGGTATAATCAATATAGGCCACTAATAATATTCCCCCAATAGCAATATATCTGCTAGGTTTTATAGTGTCGGTATCAAAAAGTAAATCGGTAATGATAATAACCAAAAACAGAGCAACAAGGTAAATTTCGGGTCTGAAGTAAGGCAGACCAGCCATAATATCAGATAAATAGCTCGTTGTTGAAGGCAGCTTATGATGCATTTTTTTAAATAAAATTATCAAAAAAGAGGGTTAGTACTTCATTGGTTAATATGGTGTAAACTTGATACATTTAAGCACAAAAACACCTGTTATTAACAAATTTGGGGTGAAAATAATAAAACTTAGTAAATAAATAGGGGTTGTTTTTGCATCTATTTATATGTTAGCATATTATAGATTATAATACTACTTTATTTATTGGCCTTATTGCTATTTACTATGACAAAAACATCCTCATTATCGCGCTTCATGAGGTACTTTTCTCTGGCAAATTTTTCAAGACGTTGGGGGTTGGTGGTAAGTTCGTCTAAATCTTTTCGCACTTTTTCTGTTTCTTTTTTATAAAAATCTCTTTCCTGCTTTAACTTGATAACCTGTTTGCGGTATTGGTTTTGTGAAAACAGATCATTTTTATCAAAAAATATCATCCACACAACAAAGGCGAATGATATTAAAAAGTATTTGTTTTTAAATAAATCAAGTAACCGTTTCATAAACACTATTTTATCATTTCAAAAATATTCTTTAAAAATAAGCCAATACAATTAATTTTTAAACTTATTAACAATAGAAGCTCTTTTCAGTATTAAAAATACCTAAAAGTATATTTACAGGCCAATTTGAGCATTTATGATCGCTTGGCCTCCCGTTGGCCGCCACCCGGCCTCCCGCTCATATTGCCATAAGCACCTTTGGGTTTGTCTTTACTACCAAAGCCTCTACCTCTTTTTGGGGCACCTCCATTCCTACCTTTTGCAGCAGGCTTAGCACCTTCTACCATTTTAGCAGTGAGGTTTTGAATGCTCATAGGATATGGATGTCCTTCTTCAATAGGTATTTGTTTAGCAATCAGTTTGTGGATATCCTTTAAAAATTCTATTTCTTCCTGATCGCAAAAAGACAAGGCTATCCCGCTTGCCCCGGCTCTGCCGGTTCTACCAATTCTATGCACATAAGTTTCCGGGATATTTGGCAATTCATAATTAATAACATGGGTTAATTCATCAATATCAATTCCCCTTGCCGCAATATCTGTTGCTATCAATACCCTGGTTGTCCTGTTTTTAAAATTGGTTAATGCCCTTTGGCGTGCATTTTGCGATTTATTACCATGTATAGCCTCCGCAGTAATACCAACCTTTATTAAATCTTTTACCACCTTATCGGCACCGTGTTTTGTACGGGTAAAAACAAGTGCGGTTTTTATATTTTTGTCTTTTAACAAATGAATTAATAGCGCTCTTTTGTCGTTTTTTTCAACGTAATAGAGTGATTGTTGTATGGTATCGGCAGTTGAAGAAACCGGGGTTACTTCTACTTTTTCGGGTTTGGTTAATATGGTATTGGCCAATTGCTGTATTTCATTGGGCATGGTAGCCGAAAAAAACAAGGTTTGGCGTTTTGCCGGAACTTTGGCAATTATTTTTTTAACATCGTGCACAAAGCCCATATCAAGCATACGGTCGGCTTCGTCCAACACCAGCATCCTGATATGGTCAAGGTGAACAAAACGTTGGTTCATCAAGTCGAGCAAACGGCCCGGGGTAGCTACCAATATATCAACTCCCCTACGTAAGGCATCCACTTGTGGGTTTTGCGATACACCACCAAAAATTACCAAATGTTTTAAGCCTGTATGCCTTCCATAGGCAGCAAAACTCTCATCAATTTGTATGGCCAATTCACGTGTAGGGGTAAGAATAAGGGCCTTTATGGTTTTTTGTTCTTTATGTTGAAGCCTATCCTGGTATAATAACTGTAAAATCGGGATGGCAAAGGCAGCGGTTTTGCCGGTACCTGTTTGAGCGCAACCCAATAAATCTTTATTTTGAAGTATAATGGGGATGGCTTGTTCTTGTATGGGTGTTGGGTTGGTATAACCCTCGGTTTTTAGAGCCCTTAATATGGGTTCAATCAATTTTAAATCTTGAAATAACATGTAATGTATTTAATATGTGTGCTAACGCGGTTGCATAAGCGGATCTGAAGAGTCGTCGGATAAATCAAAACCGTAAGCTAACGGGTATTTTATGCAAAGGTACGTTTTTTTATCGGTATGTTAACAGCTAAAAATACATGTTGCTTTTTAGGGCAATTATTTCGATAGTTTAACCTTGTTTAGCCCGCTTATCTTTAACATACGAGTGTATTAAAATGGTAAACATACCGGCCATGATAGCCATATCTGCTATGTTAAAAACGCCTGTTTGTAAAAAGCCTAACTTAAGGAACAGGAAATCGGTTACTGAGCTGTATAACATTCTATCATAAAGGTTACCCAAACCGCCACCTATAACCAAGGCAATTCCATAGGTATTTGCCTTGTCAATATTTTTAGCCAATAAAACAAAGGCCAAGCCAAATATCATCACCAGTAATGGAATTATATTCATTAATATGGTTTTAACCGGTTCTTTTAAGGTATCTCCTAAACTTAAAAATGCGCCTGTGTTCTCTACTTTTTCAACAGTTAGTATATTATAAAAGTATTTATACTGAGATACATTGGTTAAGGCATGGCGTATAATATGTTTTGAGCCTTGATCGAGCCCAATTACAACAAATAGTATCAGGAAAACTAGGATAATCCTTTTTAATATATATGGTTTAAGTTCTTCAGATTTTAAGGCAAAAGGGGCAAGCAAGGATTTCAGATCCATTTTAGTATTTATTATACAAAGTTATTAAAAATTAAAAAGCCGACCATATAGCCGGCTTGTATAAATTTGTGTGATTATAAAAATTTATAACCGTTTTATTTGATTAACTATTTACGGCTTGCAAAATATTTAAAGTCTTTACCTATAAATTTTGCATTTTCGCCAAGTTCTTCTTCAATTCGTAACAATTGGTTGTATTTAGCCATCCTGTCTGAACGTGATAATGAACCTGTTTTAATTTGTCCGCAATTTAAAGCAACCGCCAAATCAGCAATGGTCGAATCTTCAGTTTCTCCCGAACGGTGGCTCATTACAGAGGTATATCCGTTTGTTTGCGCTAAAGTAACCGCATTGATGGTTTCGGTTAATGAACCAATTTGGTTCACTTTTACTAAAATTGAATTAGCGGTATGTGCGTTGATGCCTTGTTGTAAACGTTTTGTATTGGTTACAAATAAATCATCACCTACTAATTGTACTGTTTTACCAATACGGTCGGTTAATAGTTTCCAGCCATCCCAATCATCCTCAGCCATACCATCTTCGATAGATATTACCGGGTATTTTTCGGTTAACTGCGCTAAATATTCGGCTTGCTCTGCGCTGGTACGAATAGCACCTTTTTCGCCTTCAAATTTGGTATAATCGTATTTTCCGTTTACATAAAACTCAGATGCAGCACAATCAAAAGCCAGGCAAATATCAACACCTGGTTTGTATCCGGCTTTTTCAATTGCCTTTAAAATGGTTTCAACACCATCTTCGGTACCTTCAAAAGTTGGAGCAAAACCACCTTCATCGCCTACTGCTGTTGAAAGACCTCTGTCATGTAAAATTTTCTTCAAGTTATGGAATACTTCGGCACCCCAGCGCAAAGCTTCCGAAAAAGAAGGTGCGCCAACCGGCATAATCATGAATTCTTGGAAGGCAATTGGCGCATCAGAGTGCGAACCACCATTTACAATATTCATCATCGGGATAGGCAAGGTATTGGCATTTACACCACCAATATAACGGTATAAAGGCTGGCGACTTTCTTGCGCAGCTGCCTTAGCTACTGCTAAAGAAACACCTAATATAGCATTGGCACCTAATTTACCTTTGTTTTCGGTACCGTCTAATTCAATCATTAGTTTATCAATGCCGTTTTGGTCAAACACATCAACACCTAATAATTCTTTTGCAATTATATCGTTTACATTGTCAACAGCCTTTAAAACGCCTTTGCCCATGTATTTTGATTTATCATTATCACGCAATTCAACCGCCTCATGTGCACCGGTTGATGCACCAGAAGGAACAGCAGCACGACCTAAAGCACCATTTTCGGTTAAAACATCTACTTCCACAGTAGGGTTGCCACGCGAATCAAGTATTTGGCGGGCATGTACATCTATTATTAAGCTCATTTAAAAGTATTTACTGGTTTATTAGTACTTAGTGTAAGTTTTACACCTATAATTTTACACTCCAAATATACAAATTCCGTTAAATTTTGTATAAAATAGTTGAATATTAACATTAACTTAACATGAAAGGATGTGATGTTTTTAGAATTTAGTCCATAAATAACCACCAAAAGTTCATAAAAACCTAATTAGGCCTAATTAGGTTTTGAAATTAAAACCTATTTGCAAGGAAATATAGGTTTAAAGTAGAAATTTCAAGACCCAACTAATCGGCTAAACCCTCTCGATATAATCCTCACCGGAAGGGAGGACTTTGAAACTGTCTTTTTGAGTTTAACCTATTCCCATTTAAAGGTTTTAACGGCTACGGCGTAAACAATAACAAACCAAATACCTAATACCAATAAGTCTTTGGTAACATCTCCAAGACCTGCACCTTCAAATGCCACATCGCGCATGGCTTTGTTAAGGTAGGTAAGTGGCAAAATATTACTTAATGATTGCAACCAGCCAGGGAATGCGGTGGTAGCAAAAAAAGTTCCCGATAATAAAAACTGAGGCATGGTGATAATGTTTGACAATGGCGGTACCGTGCTTTCGTTTTTGGCAACGCCCGATATAATAAAGCCAAAACCCATAAACACAATTAAACCAATAGCGGCTAATATAAGCATGTTAATTACGGTCACCGCTCCATGTATCAAGGTAAACCCGAAGGCAAAATGACCTACCAAAATAATAAACAAGGCACCAATCCACGAGAATACCAAACGTGCCAGGGCCTCGCCTAAAACAATGCTGTATTTTTTAACGGGGGTGGCAAAAAAGCGTTTTACTACCAAGGTTAAGCGCAAGCTTAAAAACACAAATGCGGTACCAAATACCCCGCTGCTTAGTAATGAAAAGCCAAGCATGCCGGGCAATAAAAAGTCGATGTATTTGTATTCTCTTCCTTGAATAGTTGTTTCTTTAATATCTGCAATAGCCATGGGTTGATTACCACCCATGCTGTTTAATTGATAAAAAACGCTGTTTAATAGAGATTTTAAAATAGCGTCTTTTTGCATAGATGCGCTGGTATATTTTATATTGAGGGAGTAAAGCGGTCGACCATTATTTTTTTGGATGTTGATAATGGCATCAATATTACCTTTAGAGAGATTTTTTTCCATCTCGGCGGTCGATTGGCTCTTTACAAAATGAACAACCTTGGTTTTTTGCAACACTTTATATACTGGATTCAATGTATCGCAAGTTTTAGTAACCCCAACATCAACCGTTACCGCGCTTCCGCCAACATTGGCAAAAACTACGATAAAAATGAGCGGAAAAGCCAAACTGAATACAACTGCCGAAGGACTGCGGATGATAGAACGAAAGCTTGCCGCCGCTATAGCCAATGTTGCACGGGTATTACTATATTTTTTCATTTTATGTTGATTCTCGTTGCCTAATCCAAACCGCTAAATCTCGTCAAAATCGGGAAAGTAGGTTCTGAATTAAATTGTAAATTTTTTAAATAATGTGTTGGCTTAAATTTAATAAAACTCGGCTTTTGTTACCCTTCACGCCACTCTTTGCCAGTCAGATTTATAAATACATCTTCCAAATTGGCCAATTTTACTTGCTTTTTACGTTCAAATCCGCTGGCTACCAATTGGTCGATAAAGCTGTTTGGTGTATCAATACCTATTATATGCCCTCCATCCACAAAAGCAACCCTATCACAAAGCTCTTCGGCTTCGTCCATATAATGGGTTGTAATCACTACGGTAGTGCCTTGGTCGCGTATTTCGCGTATCAAGTCCCATAAATTACGTCGTGCTTGCGGATCGAGCCCGGTAGTTGGTTCGTCCAAAAATATGATGCGAGGGTTATTTATCAAGGTGGTAGCTATAGAGAAACGCTGTTTTTGTCCGCCTGATAGGTCCTTGTATTTGGCTTTCGCCTTATCAGTCAAAGCCACCTTATCCAACATTTCGGTTGCCGATTTATCAATCCCGTACAAGCCACAAAATAGTTTAATCAACTCCGACAGGTTTAAATTGGGATAATATCCCGCAGCTTGTAATTGTACACCAATGCGTTGTTTAATTTTATCAGCATCCTGATCAATAGAGAATCCATCTACGGTTACCTCGCCCGAGGTTTTTTCTCTTAGCGTTTCAATAATTTCGAGTGTGGTGGTTTTGCCTGCACCATTGGGGCCAAGCAGTCCGAATATTTCACCATCATAAACTTCAAAACTGATACCTTTTACAGCCTCAAAGCTGCCATAGTTTTTTACCAGATTTTTAACAGTAATAATAGGTTGTTTCAGCATTTTATAATGAATATTATCTTTGAATCACTGTAAGGGCACTCTTTAGTAATTTGGGGTAAAATTACTCTTTTTTAGCTTGCATTACCAATAAAAAAAGCCAACCTTATTTTATAAGGTGGCCTATGGTATGGATAACTGATTGTACAAAATGTACCAATTGTATGGTAACATTTATGATTTGAATTAGTAAAGAATGTAACATATTGCATTGATTTATACACCAAAATTGCATTGAAATGATAAAAACTGTTATTACATTTAGGCGAAATGGGTCAAATTATCGGTAAATGGAGGGGAATGCACGCCAATTTATTTATTGCTGATTCAAAGAATGGCTATATTGCTTGATTGCTAAACGATATTGGTGTTAATTACAATTTTTGGTATTGATTGACTTTTATGTTGGAGGATAAAGAAAATAGTTTTTATGCCAAGGATAGAGCTACTTGGCGCAATTGGTTGGAGACGCACCATGATGTTGAAAAAAACGTTTGGTTGATCATCTATCATAAGGATGCAGGCTATCCTAGTGTATATTATCAGGAAGCGGTTGAGGAAGCCCTATGTTTTGGCTGGATAGATAGTAAGCCAAATAGAAGAAATGATAAAAGTTATTATCAATTTTTTGCCAAACGGAACCCTAAAAGCAATTGGAGTAAGGTTAATAAACAAAAAGTATCCTATTTATTAGAGGCTGGCCTAATGACCGCGGCAGGTTTGCAAATAATTGAAATTGCCAAACAAAATGGAACCTGGACAGCCTTAGATGAAGTTGATAACAGAATAATTCCGGATGATTTACAAATGGCTTTGAATGAAAATGAGGAGGCCTTAAAAAATTTCATGGCATTTCCACCCTCGTCGCACAAAATAATATTGGAGTGGATAAACAATGCCAAGCAACCTTCCACCCGAAACAAACGTATTGAAGAAACAGTCAGGCTGGCCGCCCAAAACGTCAAGGCCAACCATTTCAGGCAATAACCGCTATTGTTTTACAATAATATTACGCATTTTTATAATTTTATTTTTGTTTTTTAATTTGTAAAACTTAATTTTACTACTAATTACATTAATTATAACTTTATAATTAAAATGAACATACTACTTTTGGGTGCAACTGGTCGTGTTGGCGAAGCCATATTGAAAATTATTCTTGACAAGGGATTAAATCTTACCATTCTTGTACGCGATAAAAGAAAAATAAAACTTCAAAATGCTCAATTAAGTATTGTTGAAGGTGATGTTTATGACTTTCATATATTGAGAAAGTTGGCCGAAGATAATTTTGATATCGTAATAAATGTAGTTGGTGCTAACCCTTTAAAATACTCATCATTGGTTGCTGATACTGCCAAGAGTATTTGTAAAATATTCAATCAAAACTCCACACGTTACATAGCCATTACTGGTATAGCACAAATGAAAAAAACTTTTCTGGGTAAAATAAGTATCGGCCTATTAAAACTAACACCGGTAAAGCATGCCATAAACGATCATCAAAATGCCTACAATGCCATTATAAAATCTGACTTAAACTATAGTCTAATCGCTTGCCCTTATATTGTGGATGGAGAAACTAAAGGGATATTTAAAAAGAAACCCGTTTTTACGGGCGGTTTCAAAACCATACACACAGGTGATGTTGCCATAGCAATTACCGATGAACTTTACACTAACAATACCAGAACCATTACAGGTATTTGGTATTAACATATTTTCGGGCGTTTAAAACTATTTATTTTTTTTTTTCGTATATAGTTATGTTTTAGATTTAATTTAAGCATCCATCCTATCAATAAACATAAAAATGAAATACAATACCCTAACCAGAGAAGAAGAATACGTAATAAATTTTAAAGGCACAGAACGGCCTTTTAGTGGCGAATACAATGATAACAAAGCCAAAGGATTATACATCTGTAAACGCTGCGATGCACCGCTTTACACATCCGAGGATAAATTTGAATCGCATTGTGGTTGGCCAAGTTTTGATGCCGAAATACCGGGTGCGGTAACCAGGGTACCCGATGCCGATGGTCACCGAACAGAAATAGTATGCAGCAATTGCGGGGCACATTTAGGGCATGTGTTTGAAGGGGAGTATTTGACACCAAAAAATGTACGTCATTGTGTAAATTCCATTTCAATGAAATTTATTGAAAATAAAGGATAAGCCAGGCCTTTCAACTTTAATAGTCCAAAAAATGATAAGGTGGTTATCAATCAGTAATGGTTTAACCACCTTTATTTTTCAAGTATAAATTTAATATCTACTAACCCTAAAACTTAAGAGGTTCAAATACAATATAATAGAAACCTAGCATGGCTATAATGGATACACTTTTCAAGTATCAGCCGATTGTAATTTCCAATAAAAAATATAATTGTTTATAACTTATAGGGGATGTTAAAAACTAAAACTAACATCATAAAGTTGTAGCTACTATATTTGAACTATAAGTTTTATGAAACATTTGCGATCACCTTTTAGCTACCGAGGTAAGCAAAATGAGCCATTGTAAAACACGGGCTAATAAACTAAAAAGCAGATTGATAATTACCTGTTGGGGTTATTTTTTAACCCTGATGGAATTCTTATCGGCTTTTATACGGATTGGAACTTGAAAATGTTTTGGTAATTGAAAAGATTTTAAAAAAAAATTGCATGAAAGAGGAAACCGAATTATTACTAAAAGAAAACAAAGATCGCTTTGTTATTTTGCCAATTAAATACCCTGCAATTTGGGAGATGTATAAAAAATGTGAAGCAAGTTTTTGGACTGCCGAAGAAATTGACTTGAGTGACGACATGAAACATTGGGAGAAAATGAATGATGGTGAGCGTCATTTTATTTCGCATGTGTTGGCATTCTTCGCGGCTAGTGATGGCATAGTGAACGAAAACCTCGCGGTTAACTTTATGAGCGAAGTTCAGTTGCCAGAGGCTCGGTGTTTTTATGGTTTCCAAATTATGATGGAGAATATCCACTCAGAAACTTATGCCTTGTTGATAGATACCTATATCAAAGATCCGGCCGAAAAAGACCGTCTTTTTCATGCAATTGAAACAGTACCCTGTGTAGGAAAAAAAGCAGAATGGGCTTTGCGTTGGATAAACAACGGAAGTTTTGCAGAGCGTCTTATTGCCTTTGCAGCCGTTGAAGGGATATTCTTTTCGGGTAGTTTCTGTTCTATATTTTGGTTAAAGAAAAGGGGACTGATGCCAGGATTAACATTCAGCAATGAATTGATAAGCCGCGATGAAGGCATGCATTGCGAATTTGCTTGTCTGCTTTATAAAATGTTGGAGAATAAATTATCAAAAGAAGCAGCTACAGCCATTATTACCGATGCGGTTGAAATTGAAAAAGAATTTATAACAGAAGCTCTTCCGGTTAACCTGATTGGTATGAACGCCAAACTGATGAGCCAATATATTGAATTTGTAGCCGATAGGTGGTTGGGTGAATTGGGCTATGATAAAGTTTATGGAGCCAGCAATCCATTCGACTTTATGGAAATGATATCCTTACAAGGTAAAACAAACTTTTTCGAAAAACGTGTAGGCGACTACCAAAAAAGCGGTGTATTAAATAGTCAGGAAAGTAAGGCATTTTCGCTGGATGAAGATTTTTAGAGAGGCAGTAGCTAGTATCTAGATGCTAGTATCAAGTACCATTGGGGTTTATAATTAATAAGAAGAGAATTAACTAATTTGGTTTGGGTAGCAATACCTGAGCAGGCAACTAAATAACAATAAAGATGTTCGTAATCAAAAGAGATGGAAAAAAGGAATCGGTAAAATTCGATAAAATTACCGCGAGGATTGAAAAGCTATGCTATGGTCTGAATCCGGCTTTGGTTGATCCGATTGATGTTGCTAAAAAAGTAATTGAAGGTTTGTTTGACGGGGTAACCACCTCCGAGCTGGATAATTTGGCTGCCGAAACCGCTGCTTCATTAACCACCAAACACCCCGATTATGCCTTATTGGCCTCGCGTATTGCTGTTTCCAATTTGCATAAAAACACCATTAAATCATTTAGCGAAACCATGCGTTTGTTGCATGGCTATGTGGATCCTAAAACACGCAAAAATGCTTCCCTAATTGCCGATGATGTTTGGGAAATTATTGAAAAAAATGCCGAACTATTGGATAGTACCATCATTTACGATCGCGACTTTGGTTTTGACTATTTTGGTTTTAAAACCCTCGAAAAATCATATCTGCTAAAATTAGATGGCAAAATAGCCGAGCGTCCGCAGCATTTGTTTATGCGGGTTTCTATAGGTATCCATAAAGAAGATATAGATAGCGCCATTAAAACTTATAATTTAATGAGCGAGCGCTGGTTTACCCATGCAACCCCTACCTTATTCAACGCCGGTACTCCAAAACCTCAAATGTCATCATGTTTCCTGTTAACTATGAAGGATGATAGTATTGATGGCATTTATGATACCTTAAAACAAACTGCAAAAATATCGCAAAGCGCTGGCGGTATAGGTTTAAGCATCCACAATGTAAGGGCAACGGGCTCGTACATTAGTGGCACCAATGGTACAAGCAATGGTATTATACCAATGCTACGTGTATTTAATGATACAGCCAGGTATGTGGATCAAGGTGGAGGTAAGCGTAAAGGAGCCTTCGCTATTTATTTGGAGCCTTGGCATGCCGATATTTTTGAATTTTTGGATTTACGTAAAAATCATGGTAAGGAAGAAATGCGTGCCCGCGATTTATTCTACGCCCTTTGGGTATCCGATTTGTTTATGCAACGTGTTGAGGCCAATGAGGACTGGAGCCTGTTCTGTCCGCACGAGGCTCCGGGATTAGCTGATTGCTGGGGTAAAGAATTTGAAGCCCTATATAGCCAATATGAGCGCGAAGGCAGAGCGCGCAAGGTAATTAAGGCCCAAGAATTATGGTTTGCCGTATTAGATGCTCAGGTAGAAACCGGTACTCCTTACTTGTTATATAAAGACGCGGCGAATGGAAAATCGAACCAACAAAATTTGGGTACCATTAAAAGCTCTAACCTTTGTACCGAAATTATTGAATATACCTCAGCCGATGAAATAGCGGTTTGTAACCTTGCATCTTTAGCATTACCTAGGTATATTAGAGAAGGTATATTTGACCATGATAAATTGTACGAAGTAACCTATCAGGCTACCTTGAACTTGAATAAGATTATCGACAATAATTATTATCCGGTTAAAGAGGCTGAATATTCGAACCTAAGGCACCGCCCGATAGGTTTAGGTGTACAAGGTTTGGCCGATGCCTTTATCCAATTGCGTTTGCCTTTTGAAAGTGACGAGGCTAAACAATTGAATATCGATATTTTCGAAACCATTTACTTCGCTTCCATGACAGCTTCTAAAGATTTGGCTATCAAAGAAGGTCATTATGCAACCTTCAAAGGTTCACCTTTATCAAAAGGACAGTTCCAGTTCGATTTATGGGGCGTAAAACCTACCAGCGGTCGTTGGGATTGGGAAAACTTGCGTTTAGATGTGATGAACCATGGTGTACGCAACTCTTTATTGGTGGCTCCTATGCCAACAGCTTCTACCTCACAAATATTGGGTAATAACGAGTGCTTTGAACCGTACACCAGCAATATTTATACCCGTAGGGTATTAAGCGGTGAGTTCATCATTGTGAATAAATACCTACTGCGCGATTTGGTGAACCGTGGTTTGTGGGATAATAATATGAAAGACAAGATTATTACCGCCAACGGCTCAATACAAGATATCGCGGAAATACCTCAAGAAATTAAGGACCTATACAAAACCGTATGGGAAATTAAGATGCGTAACATCATTGATATGGCTGCCGATAGGGGCGCGTATATTTGCCAATCGCAATCATTAAACTTGTTTATAAATTCACCAAACGCCTCAAAACTTACTTCTATGCACTTTTACGCCTGGAAAAAGGGACTTAAAACAGGCATGTACTATTTGCGTACCCAAGCGGCATCGCAAGCGGTTAAGTTTACGGTTGAAAACCAAGGTGGTAAAAACATGGAGCCTGTTATACCAGAAGTGGTTGACCAAATATCCGACGAAATACCAGCCGGACCAAGTTGCTCGATGGAGGAAGGTTGTGTAACATGTTCGGCATAACCAACGCTTAAATTTATTATACAATGGCCTGAATTTTTGATTTTCAAAATTCAGGCTTTTTTGTTTTTGGGTGGATTAATTTAACTTGATTATGATACATTTGTAGTTACCAATTTAAGCAAATGAAAACCATATTTGATAAACCAACAAGAGATGGCTTGATAGCCCGTATAGAAACCTTAAACGAAGACAGCCAAGCACTTTGGGGTAAAATGAATGTTTACCAAATGGTAATGCACTGCATTAAGGGCGATAGCACCTACCTTGCCCAAAAAAGTTATAAGCAAATTTTTATAGGCAAATTGTTTGGTAAAACAGCGTTAAAACAATTGCTGAAGGATGAAGCACCAATGAGAAGAAATTCGCCCACCAGTCCCGATTTTATTATTGAAGCAACCACCGGCGATTTACAAGCCCTCAAAAAACAATGGATTGAATTGGTAAACCGCTACGAACATTATAATACTCCAAGCATCACCCATTTCTTTTTCGGTAACATGACCCGCGAGCAAATAGGCTGTTTGGCCTATAAGCACATCGACCATCATTTAAGGCAATTTGGGGCGTAGGGTTATTGCATTTTATAGCCTGATTTTCAATAAAATTGAAAGATTCATTATTTATTTCAAGCTGTTTACCAATTGTATCCTTCATTATTACATTCAAATCATCTCCCTCAAACCTAATACTTTCCAATTCACCTTGCTAATAAGAATGACAACTGAGTTGGTATCATTTTATCTAACACGATCATTAATAATATAACATCTTCTTGCTTTCAAGTTTTATTGAATGTACATAAAATTTGGCGGCTAGTAAGATTTGTTGATTGGTTAACTAATTCCCCAAGAATTTCCATTTTGTACCTTAAATTTCCAAAATAGATTATTGTTAATTTATCATTCTCATTAAATTCCTCGCTATGAAGCCTAAAATTTTATAATTATTACATTTTTCCACGCCTAAAATCACCCTAAAATACCTCATAATAAACAGCTTAAATTACTAACTATTTAATTATTAATCACTTAAAATTTTTAAAAAAGTTTTGTACCAATGTTATTTTAATGTTAACTTAGTGTAAACATAAGATGAATAAATTGTTAACATTGGTTTTATTGGCATGTATGCCGCTAACGGGTTTTTCAACCTGTATAGCCATATACGTGGCTACCAATGGGCATATTTATGTTGCTGCCGATACCAGAAGGACATTTTTATTGGATGATAGTGATAAAAATAAATTCGAAACGATTTGCAAAATCCACAACGTAGGCGACACTTACTTCGCGGTTTCCGGATTTGATGATGCGGGCCTACAAAACGCGGCTACCACCGCCTTAAGCCAAAATACCGACATTAATAATGCCTTGAAAGCTTTTTGTACCCAAATGACGGCTCACTACCAATATCGGATGCAACAAATTCAAAAATATTTCCCCGAAAAACTGGAAAGTTTTTTAATTAACGGCTTGGGCGATGTTTGTTTTTTCGGTTATATTAACGGGGAACCAAAAATACAAGAAGTACAATTTACGGTGCGATTGAAAAAGAACAAGCTGGAAATTAATTACCAGGTGCAGCAAGTGGCCTATATAACCGTGTTAGGTATAACTAAAGATATAGACAATGCTGCCCCTGAGGAATTGCCCGATAAACTAACCATGCTTGGCAAACCAGCGTTATATGTAGAGAAATTGGTTGAATTAGAAGCTAAAAAACGTCCAATGGCAGTAAGTGCACCTATCGACCTGCTGGAACTAAAGCCTGATGGAGCAACATGGATAAAGAAAAATGATGAAGCTGCTGCTGTTGAATGAGTAGGTGCCGCCTAAAATTAGGGCAATCGCTTCCTTACTTCAATATATTTATCAAACTAGCGGGTCATTCATTGAATAGTCTCTTTCTGCATAATATCACCAACCATAACTGCAGTCGCAATTTCCAAGTTCCAAACTAAATTCCATATCTTCGCCCATTACATTTCTGTTATTAAAATGAAATTATTAGAAGGAAAAACCGCGCTGAT
>CAIYNX010000114.1 GCA_903927645.1 uncultured Mucilaginibacter sp. | reverse complement strand
TAATTATATTTTTTTTAAAAATATCAAATCCTAAACAAAAGTTGTCTTTACATTAATTTACACTTGCTACCTTTACTAATAAAATAAAATTTGTTATTTATTGTAGTGAGATTCAATGAAATATAGTTGTGAGGCAGTTGGTTACCAACTGCCTTTTTTATTTAATATTTATTGCTTTTTTCATGTTAAAAAATTTATTTATTATCATTTTTTTTATTATTTGGTTTGCGAGTTGCAATTCATCACAAACTAATAGCACGGATTCCAGATCTAATCCTAAAATCAATACACTCAATAGCTGGCAATTACTTCCATTTGAAAAAATAGATAGTGTTAATCCCATTTTAACGCCAGGAGTTGGATCATTTATTGACCCAATATTGCATAAAATGGTTTTATGGGAAGAAAAAGATGTGTTTAATCCGGCAATTGTTAATAGGGATGGTAAAATTTATATGCTTTATAGAGCCCAAGATAAAATTGGTAAACCAGCCGGTACATCAAGGTTAGGGTTAGCTATTAGTACAGACGCCATACATTTTAAAAGAATTAATAAGCCTGTATTTTTCCCGGCCAATGATGAATTTAAGAAATTAGAATGGGAAGGGGGATGTGAGGATCCAAGAATTGTTGAAGACGACAAGGGTACCTATTACATGACCTATACTGCTTTTGATGGTAAAACAGCGAGGCTTTTAATTGCAACTTCTTATGATTTGTTAAATTGGAAAAAGCATGGAGCCGTTTTTGCTAAGGCTGATAATGGAAAGTATGCCAATGTTTGGAGTAAATCTGGTTCGATTGTTAGTACTTATTCAAAAGGTAGAATAATTGCCACAAAAATTAAAAATAAGTATTGGATGTATTGGGGTGATAAGCAAATTTGGGTCGCAACTTCTGATGACCTAATAAACTGGACACCTGTGCCGCTTACAACAAATGAAAAGAATGATGGTAAATTAAATCTGGGTACAGCGTTAATGGCTAATTTAAAGGTGATTTTACCAACCAGAAACGGACAATTTGATAGCGATTTGGTTGAATCTGGTCCGCCGGCAATGCTTACAAATAACGGTATCCTACTAATTTACAATAGCAGAAATGATCAAAGTACCGGCGATAAATCTCTTCCAACAGGTACTTATTCTGCTGGTCAGGTCTTATTTGATAAAAACGATCCAACTAAAATTTTAAAGCGATCTGATAGTTCATTCATCAAACCAAACAAATCATATGAAATTACCGGTCAAGTTGGTCAAGTATGTTTTGTGGAAGGGTTAACCAATTTTAAAAACAAATGGTATTTATATTACGGAACAGCAGATTCAAAAATTGCGGTTGCATGTAAACAATAATTAAATTTTTTTATGTTGTAGCATTATTAGAATTGATTAAACTGTTGTTTTTTTCGATAGATACGCGATTTATTGGTAAGCTATCCGGATAGTTTTGTTTAATAAACTTAATCAGATTTTCTCGAACATAGCAGCGAAGATCAAATGCATTAGATGAATTGCTAGCGCTTAACAGAAATCTGATTTCGACAGCTTTATCAGTTGAATTAGTTATTTGAACTGTATTTTTTCTTCCATCCCAAAGATCACTGAGGGCCAATAAGCGCGAAAACTCAACTCTCAATGCCTCAATAGGCACCGAATAATCGAGGTAGAGAAAAACAGTGCCTATTATTTCTGTCGAAATTCTTGACCAATTTTGAAATGGTTTTTCAATAAAATAATTTATTGGCAAAATTAGCCTCCTTTCGTCCCAAATTTTCAGAACAACGTAGGTAAAGGTAATATCTTCTACCTTTCCCCATTCGCCTTCAACAAGCAATACATCGTCAATACGTATTGGTTGGGTAAATGCAATTTGAAAACCTGCCAATAAGTTCGAAAGTGATTTTTGCGCGGCCAAACCAACCAAAATACTACTAATTCCAACCCCGGTAAGTAAACCTGCTCCTATTCTTCGAACGTTATCAAAACTTAATAAAATTACTGCTATGGTGATAAATACAATTAGTCCTATTGCAACTTTTCTGATAAATTTAAGTTGAGTGCGAATTTTACGTTCCTTAAAATTATCTGGTTTATTTAAGTCATAGGTGTGGTACACATAATCTTCAAAAACCCTAATTGATCTGATTAAAGTTATTGAAAATGAGATGATCAAGCCAATATAAAAACATTGACTAATTATATTATAATATTCATGCCCTAAATCTACCAATGGGAGCATTATATTGATAACCAATAAGGGAATCAAATGATTCATGGGTTGACCAATGTGTAATAATATACTACGGTATAATGAATACTCTTCGGTTTTTTTTGATAGCCGAAGCAATAGCTTTATAATAGTTTTTATTACCAAGCCCAATAATATAGCAGCTATTATGATGATAATATTCCATAACCAAGGTTGTATAAGACCAGTCCAGTTTTCAAAAAATCTTTTCATCTAATGTTTTAAGTTATCAATCTACAAAATTGTATTATTTACCTGATTATTGATAACACAATTTCAAATTAAGAATCAACATTTCTTACCAAAAAAAATCAGTCAAAATTTTATCTATAAAATCTTATTTTTCTTAATAAATAAGGGTTGTCAAATCCTTTTACCTCAATTATTTCTTTTTAGGTTTTGTTAAAGTACCGTGATAGGCTAATGATAATTATTTATTTATATTTACCATTGCCAATTAATTATTTACCAATATTTTTCTGAGTTATGCAAGTTATTTTGGGGGTTATTTTCCATTTTTTTGGGGGCTTTGCCTCAGGAAGTTTTTATATTCCGTATAAAAAAGTAAAAGGCTGGGCCTGGGAAAGCTTTTGGATAATAGGGGGAATATTTTCTTGGTTGATAGTTCCACCGCTAGCCGCTTGGATAACCATACCTAATTTTACCGAAATAATATTTCATAGCCAAGCTAAAATTTTAATTATCACCTATGTTTTCGGCTTATTATGGGGAATTGGAGGATTAACTTATGGTTTGGGCGTAAGGTACCTAGGTGTTTCGCTCGGAAGCACCATCATTTTAGGTTTATGTGCTGTATTTGGAGCTTTGATACCGTCAGTTTACTACAATTTTTTTCCTCAAACCGGTAAGGATTCTATCATAACTTTTTTTACTACAAAATGGGGGCAATTTGTACTTTTAGGTATATTTATTTGCGTTATTGGTATCATTATTTGTGGTTTTGCCGGAACCATGAAAGAAAAAGAGTTAAAGGCCGGAAAGGCAGATATAGCTGATAATAAAGAGTATAAGTTCGGTCTTGGAATTTTTGTAGCTATAGTTTCTGGTGTATTAAGTGCGTGTTTCAATTTTGGGATTGAAGCTGGAAAAAGCATGGCTGATACTGCAAATGTTTTATGGAAAATAGGACATCAAGGGCAAGGGAATTTCCTTTACCAAAATAATGTAATTTATGTGGTTATATTATGGGGTGGCTTAACAACTAATTTTATATGGTGTATGATTTTGAATACCCGCAATAAAACGTTTTATGATTATATAAATTTAAAAACTCCTTTGCTTAAAAATTACCTTTTTTCGGCATTAGCGGGTACTATATGGTTTTTACAATTCTTTTTTTACGGCATGGGCGAAAGTAGGTTAGGGAATGGAGCAAGCTCATGGATTTTGCATATGGCTTTCATTATACTCATAGCAAATACTTGGGGTCTGCTATTAAATGAATGGAAAGGTGTTGGCCGAAAAGCAAAATTTACAGTAATTAGTGGTATAGTTACAATTATAATATCAGTTATGATTGTTGGGTATGGTAATTCAATTAAATAAGTTAGTTCACATCAAAAATGGTATTTAACAAACAATCATTTAAGCACGTAAGTTATTTATGGGACGAAAGTAAAGCTATCGAGTTTGAAGGCGATGAGGTGTCATTATTAATATATCGGTCAAATTTATTAGGAGCCGATTTGCGCCTAACCAATTATGGTGGTGGAAATACCTCATGTAAGGTAATCGGTAACGATCCCTTAACAGGCCTCCCAACAGAAGTTATGTGGATAAAAGGCTCTGGTGGCGATATTGGGACGCTTAAAAGAAGTGGTTTGGCTGCACTATATGTTGATAAACTGCGTAGCTTAAAAAACATTTATAAAGGCCTTGCCTTTGAAGACGAAATGGTTGAATTATTCAATCATTGCATATTCGACTTAAATTCAAAGGCACCATCAATTGACACACCGCTTCACGGATTTTTGCCATTTAAGCACATTGACCACTTGCATCCTGATGCAGCAATAGCAATAGCTGCTGCCAAAGATGGTAAACATATTACCAAGGAACTATTTTCCGGAAGCATTGGTTGGGTTGACTGGCAACGCCCTGGTTTCGATCTGGGTTTGAGGTTAAAAGAATGTTTGGATAATAATCCTGGCATTAAGGGGATTATGCTTGGTTCGCATGGATTATTTACTTGGGGCAATACTGCTTATGATAGTTATTTAAATACATTACAAGTAGTTGAAAAATGCGCCGAATTTTTAGAACAAAATTATGGCAAAAAAGGGCCTGCATTTGGTGGTGCTAAAATACAAAGTTTGCCCAACCCAGATCGAAAAAAGCAAGCAATTGCTTTGGCGCCAATTTTAAGAGGCTTTTGTTCCTCAAATACAAGAATGATTGGACATTTTACAGACGATGAGCGTGTTTTAGAATTTATTAATTCCAATGATTTAAAACGATTAGCACCAATGGGTACGAGCTGCCCTGATCATTTTTTACGTACCAAAATTAGTCCCTTGGTTTTAGATTTGGATGCCACTGCAGATTTAAATGAGGTAAAACAAATAAATGAAAAAATTAAGCCTGCTTTTGAAGATTATAGAAAGTTATACCATAATTATTACAATGCATGTAAACATGCTAATAGTCCGGTTATTCGTGATCCTAATCCGATAGTAATACTTTATCCTGGGGTAGGTATGTTTACTTTTGCAAAGGATAAACAAACTGCAAGAGTTTCGGCCGAATTTTATATCAATGCCATAAACGTAATGAAAGGGGCAGAGGCAATTTCTGAGTATACATCTTTGCCACGTCAGGAAGCTTTTGATATTGAATATTGGTTATTGGAGGAAGCTAAATTGCAACGTATGCATAAACCTAAACCCCTTTCCGGAAAAATTGCGTTGATTACAGGTAGCGCGGGAGGCATAGGGAAAGCAATTGCCAAAAAATTTTTGGAAGAAGGTGCGGTTGTTTTATTAAATGATTTGAACCCAGAAAGATTAGCAGGAGCTGTAAAGGAATTTAAAAAACAGTTTGGAGCAGATGCCATAGCGTCCGCTGTTATGGATGTAACTAAAATGAATGAAATTATTGATGCCATAGCAACTACAATATTGAATTTTGGGGGAATTGACATCGTTGTAAACAATGCTGGCTTATCAATTTCAAAGTCTATTGCAGACCATACCGAGAATGATTGGAACGTGTTGTATGATGTTTTAGTTAAAGGTCAATTTTTTGTAACCCAATCCTCCGTAGAAGTTATGAAAAAACAAGATTTTGGAGGCGATGTTATAAACATAGTAAGTAAAAACGCATTGGTAAGCGGGCCAAATAATGCTGGTTATGGCAGTGCAAAAGCCGCTCAATTTCATTTAAGTCATTTAATTGCTTCAGAATTAGGGGCTGATAACATAAGAGTTAATGTAGTAAACCCGGATGCTGTAATTAGTGATAGTAATATTTGGGCTGGTGGATGGGCAGAAGGCCGGGCAAGAGCATATGGTATAAAAGTAGAAGAGCTCCCGGCTTTTTATGCAAAACGGACCTTATTAAATCAAACTATTTTGCCAATTGATATTGCAAATGCATGTTTTGTATTAATTGGTGGATTATTGAATAAATCAACTGGTAATGTAATCAATGTGGATGGTGGGATTGCAGCTGCCTTTGTAAGGTAATTGTTTAAGCAAACTAATTATAATTGTATAAATAATTAAAAAAAATCAACAAGTACAAGCCTCTAAAATTTTAGTTCAAAATGGGTGATCAATTTAGCCAGAATAAAAAAATACTTTAAATGTATGAAATTACAAGGCAACGAAATCGATAGATTAAATCAGCGTCAAATCGTAAAACACAAACAACAGTTTGAATATATTTCGACCCAGATACCAGATATTGAAAATATTTTAAATAAAATATCAGCCTTTAATATTACAATTCCTAGTTGGGCACTTGGCACAGGTAGTACTCGTTTTGGAAGGTTTTCTGGCGGTGGCGAACCTCGAAATTTAGAAGAAAAAATATCCGATGTTGGTCTTATCCATGCGCTTAATAAATCAAGCAATTCAATTTCATTACATATTCCTTGGGATATTCCTGAAAATGCCAGTTCAATAAAAGATTTCGCTGCTCAATTTGATTTACATTTTGATGCAGTTAATTCAAATACTTTTCAGGATCAAAGCAACCAGAAACTAAGTTATAAATATGGATCTCTTCACCATGTTGATATAGCGGTAAGGCAGCAAGCTATTGATCATAATATAGAGGTTATCAATTATGGAGTTCAATTAGGATCAAAAGCGTTATCAGTTTGGCTCTCTGATGGTTCCAATTTTCCGGGGCAGCTAAACTTTCGAAGATCCTTTGAAAATACTTTAGATAGTTTACAAAAAATTTATTATCAACTTCCGGATGATTGGAAAATATGGATTGAATATAAACCTTATGAGCCTAATTTTTATTCAACTACTATTGCCGATTGGGGTCAATCACACCTCTTAGCGAGTAAATTGGGACCTAAAGCAAGTACATTGGTTGATTTAGGGCACCATCTACAAGGTACCAATATTGAACAAATTGTATCGCTTTTATTAATGGAGGGTAAGCTAGCAGGTTTTCATTTTAACGATTCAAAATATGGTGATGATGATTTAACAGTTGGAAGTATCAATCCATATCAACTATTTTTAATATTTAACGAATTGGTAGAAGGGATGGATGCGGTTGGTCTTGACCATGCAAATTCATTAGGATGGATGATTGATGCTTCACATAATGTTAAAGATCCAATAGAAGATTTGTTACAATCTGTTCAAGCTATAAAAATAGCTTACACCCAAGCATTATTAGTGAATAAACAAGCGCTCAATGAGGCCCAACAAAACAATGACGTGGTTATGGCACAAGAAATTTTGCAAGCGGCTTTCCGTATAGATGTTAGTGTGCTAATTGCTGAGGCAAGTTTAAGAAATGGCGGTGCACTTAACCCAATTGAATGTTTTAGAAAATTAAGGTTGAGGGAAAATTTAATAAAGGAAAGAGGAATAAATACTATTGCTACTGGTTTATAAATCAATGCCTTTTTAGTAATGAGCAGTATACCCGTAATTTTAATTTTTGATATCGGGAAAACAAATAAGAAATTATTTCTGTTTGACGCTAACTATCAAATAGTTTATAAAAAAATAGTTTCACTACCTGAAACGGTTGATGAAGACGGTTTCCCTTGCGAAAACTTGAAGGACTTAAATAGTTTTATTTTTGATTCATTGAATGAGGTTTTAAAATTGGATGTCTATAAGGTGAAGGCTATAAACTTTTCGGCATATGGCGCTAGTTTCGTTAACCTTGGTTTTGATGGATCCACAATAACAAATCTATTTAACTATTTAAAGCCATACCCGGAATTGCTAGCTCAAAAATTTTATAAAAAATATTGGGGAGAAGAAAAATTCAGTACCATAACGGCATCACCTATGTTAGGTAGCCTTAATTCAGGGCTACAACTTTATCGATTAAAAAATGAAAATCCTATTGCCTTCAAAAATTTAAAGTATGCCCTGCACCTACCTCAATATTTAAGTTTTTTATTAACAGGTAAATGCTTTTCTGATATTACCAGCATTGGCTGTCATACCGCTTTATGGGATTTCAAAAAGCATCAATATCATCCATGGGTTTATAAAGAACATGTAAATGATAAACTCGCTCCAATAGCAAAGGTTAATAAGATTCAACAAATTGAGTATAATGGACAAAGTTTTATGGTTGGAATCGGGATTCATGATAGTTCTTCGGCGCTTGTTCCATACTTAAAGATATTCAAAGAACCATTTGTTTTAATATCTACCGGAACATGGAGCATAAGTTTTAATCCATTTAATAAATCGGAGCTTACTTCGGATGAACTAAAGGTAGATTGTTTAAACTATTTTCAATATCAAGGCAGGCCGGTTAAAGCTTCTAGGTTTTTTCTAGGTAATATTCATGACAATCAATGTATTCGAATTTCTAAATATTTTAACCAAGATTTGTTAAAATATAAATCCTTAGAATTCGACCTCCATTTAATTAATAATTTTAAAGAAAATAAAGCTTTGACATTGAGTTTTGATACGATCGATTTGAGTATTTTTTCAAATTATGAAGAAGCCTATCATGCGTTGATGATTTTTTTAGTTAACAAACAAATTGAATCAACTATCTTGGTATTAAGGAATTCTAATATTAAACGTATTTTTATTGATGGAGGATTTAGTAATAATAGTATATTTACGAACCTGCTTGCTTTATGTTTACCAGAAATGAAAGTATTTTCGGCTAATTTAGCTGAGGCTACCGCTTTAGGTGCAGCACTGGTATTACATAAAAACTGGAATAAATCAAAAATGCAAAAAAACTTAATAAATTTAAAACGATATAAGGTTTCAAAGTCAAAATTTTAAAAACAAAGAATTGCTGAATTTCGTATAACATCCAAAAAAAGCATATTTATTTTAAATGTAAATTTTAATAATTTCCCTAACCACCTTGAATATTAAAACAATCATTAAATTTTTATTTTTTTTCTTTTTCTTAACGCTTGCTATTAACTCCTATTTATTCGCCTCAACTAAGAAATTCAGCTATTTTAAAATTAAAAAGGACACCAATAAAATTGATTCAAGTAAGCAACGTGATTTAGGTGATTATTTAGGCAAACTATTTAAGAAAAAAGGAGCTACAAAAAAGCCTAAACATGAAAAAAAGGTAATCATTTCTTTGGTACCAACGGCAGGATATACCTTATCAACAGGTTTTACAATTGGAGCCAGCAGTGTTAGTACCTTCTATAGTGATTCCTTACATAAAGGCAATGAATCAGTCATTAATCTCCAAGCTTTTTACGATTCACATAGCCAACAAACATTTATAACACAATCAAATATTTGGACAAAAAACGACCAGTGGAAAATAGTTACCGATTTAAGGGTGAATTCATACCCAGATGTTACTTATGGTCCGGGTAATGCCACTAAAAGCTCTACCGCCGATAGCATTGATTATAACTATATTAGATTTTACCAAACCTTTTTAAAAAAGGTGGCTAAAAATCTTTATTTAGGCGGAGGCTATGATTTAGATTACCATTTTAACATCATACAAACTGGTGCAACCAATAGATTAGCAGCTTCATTTTATAATAAATATATTAAAAAACCGCAATCACACTCTTCAGGTATTAACCTTGGTTTGTTATATGATAATAGAGTCAATCCTGTTAATCCGATAGGTGGCTTTTATTCAAATTTGATTTTTCGCGATAATTTTAAATTTTTGGGTAGTGATTCAAGGTGGACAAGTATTCAGCTTGATATCCGTAAATATTTCAAACTATCTGAAAATTCTAATAATGTTTTAGCTTTTTGGAGTTATACTTGGCTAATTGTAAATGGTTCACCTCCGTATTTAGATTTACCCAGCGTTGGCAATGATACCTATAATAATACCGGAAGGGGTTATCCTATTGACCGATTTAGAGGTCGTAATATGATTTATCTGGAAAGCGAGTATAGGTTTAATATTACTTCAAATGGCTTAATAGGTGGAGTTGTTTTTGGTAATTTGGAAAGTTATCCACGCAGTATTAGTAAAAACTTAAATTCATTTATTCCAGGATATGGAAGTGGTATTCGCATAAAAATAAACAAACAATCGAACACTAATTTAGGTATTGATTATGGTATTGGAACAAATGGTTCTAGAGGTGTATTTGTAAATTTAGGAGAAGTTTTTTGAAAATATTTACTTGCTTAATAGATAATATAAGGAATATAATATTCAACAAAAAAAGCCTATAAAAAATAATGTCTATTTTTCGTAGGCTTTTTTTGTTGAATTAATTAACGATTAATTATTTTTTAGCCCTACTTGATGATTTGTTAAATCAAGTAAATATTCATTGTAAAAGAAGTACTCTATTCCCATTATTGATTCGCTAAAACCATTTACCGGTTGGGCAACGAATGATAAATTTGTTGAACCTGTAACAGTATATTTATAATTAAATCCATTATAGGTATTCATACTTAATGAGGTATTTGGGCTTAATTGTGAATCGCCAGAACCTAAATACTTTGGATCTTCTATCAAGCCCCCAAAATTGGTACCCGAATCAAATAGCAAGTGTGTAGAAAAAGTTGCTCCGTTATAGGTAACAGTTCCGTTTATAAAGGGAAAATAACCCAATTGGGAAATAAAGTTGATGGGGTGTAGCACAAACCCAGAGGAAGAAGAAAGATCCGAACTTGTTAATCCAAAAGTTAATGCTCCAGGCACATAGTTGCCATCGCCAATTGTCGAAAAGCTTGATTCACTTTCCGCAGCCATTTTATAACCTTTAGTTAGCCCTGTTCCTGGAGTGCAAAAGCTAAATGGCGTTGTTAGGTTTACATTATTTGAAAAAACATAATCATAAACTTCCGCAGAACCAAAAATATCAAATGAATGTGCAGGGGCATCTTGACCTGGGTTGTAATGATTAATGGCTTTATAATACAATAAAAAGGGTAGGCGCTTAACTACTACCGAACCATTATTATCTCCAATGGTTACTTGGGCATATGCAAGGTTTCCATAAACTTTATCAGAGGTAGCATCAGTAGGACCATACTTTATAACCGCAGTTTGATTTGTAATAGTAATTCCATTTACTACTGTTGAATCTCCTGTAAATTTGAACCCATTGTCGGTAATTAGCGAAGCTGGTAGAATTCCAGAAGCATCTATTACTAACCCTCCGGAACCTGTATCAAATATAATTTTATAACTTACATTTTGATTGCCAATAGTTGTTATTGGAATATCAGAGTGATAATATGAATATGTTTGATAATCGCTTCCAAGCCCATCATTTACTTCATACAAACCTATTTTAACTGGTTTTGAATCATTATTGGGTGTTGGGTTATCGGGTTTGTGGCATGAAGCCATAAACAATGAAATTATAACTATATAAATGTAGTTAAACCTGTTTAATTCGTAAAGTTTGCTCATTCGGGAAATATTTTTTTAATAACTTGTTTTTTTAAATTTTATTGTGATTGAACAATACCTTCCGAGATTTATACATTAAAACCTGTATTGATAGTGATTTATAAGCATTTTTAAAATGCTTACAAGTGATTTAAATCATTCAAAGGTTAGATTTTAAAAAATGTGCTTTTAAAAAAACATAATCTATTTATTCCAAACATTATAAATTCGGAAAAATAAGAGAACTAATTAGCTTGAAATAGTTTTATATGTTTAGTTAAGGTATGTACTGTTTATTTATTGCGTTCAATTAAAATAGTGGTTATTAAATTTCAATATTTAAATCTTGAAATTTATTTCTTTTCGGTTTGGCTAATATAAAAAAATACAGAACCCACAAAAATTAATATAATGCCAATAAAAATAGGCCACTCAGCAACCACTCCACCACTCGGGTTTACAGTCATCGGATCAGAATCTGCCGCGTTAATTCTAGGGTTAAAATAGGTAACGCAATAAATGGTAAATATTACACCTGAAATAAAAAGTAGAATGCTGGTAAT
Source organism: uncultured Mucilaginibacter sp. (assembly GCA_903927645.1). Classification (GTDB taxonomy): domain Bacteria; phylum Bacteroidota; class Bacteroidia; order Sphingobacteriales; family Sphingobacteriaceae; genus Mucilaginibacter. The sequence continues at coordinate 22,201 of CAIYNX010000114.1, read as the reverse complement.
TTTCATCTTTAAAAGTATAAAATCAAATAATATTTTAATGGATGTAAAGGTATAATAATTTTGAAAATTTCGAATTGCTTGTATATAAATTCTTGTTTAAAAATTGAATTGATTTTTTAAATACCTTATATAGTGGCTAAATATTTTGGATTATAAATGATAGCTTTAGGGCTATAAAGTTTAAATAAAATATTATTAAATACATGCAAAGAAGGGATTTTATAAAACAAGGCACCATTACAGCCGCAACTTTAGCCGTAATGCCTACCTCAAATTTTCTTAATTTAAAAAAAGATAAAATAAAGTTAGGCTATATTGGTGTTGGTTTAAGAGGTCGAAGTCATATAAGCGAAGGATTATTACGAGAGGATGTTGAAATTATAGCAATTTGCGATCCTCAAGAAAGTTCGCTAAAATATTGTCGTGATCAGTTTACTAAGGCTGGAAAAACTTTGCCCAAGGAGTTTACAGGTAGTTTGGATGCATACAAAAAATTACTCGATTTAAAAGAAATTGATGCTGTAATTATTGCCTCACCTTGGCAATTCCATTATCAACAGGCTATAGATGCAATGCATGCAGGAAAGTATGTTGGTTGCGAAGTAATTGCGGCTATTACCTTGGATGAACATTGGGACTTAGTTAAAACCAGTGAAACAACGGGGATGCCATACATGACTTTGGAAAACGTTTGTTACCGGCGTGATGTTATGGCAGTATTAAACATGAGCAGACAAGGTTTGTTTGGAGAGCTTATTCATTTTGAAGGGGGATATCAGCATAATTTGAGCGAAGTATTATTTAATGATGGGCAACATTTTTATGGTCATGGAGTTGAATACGGTCCAACAGCATTGAGCGAAGCACAATGGCGTACACAATTTAACATTGATAGAGATGGTGATATTTATCCAACACATGGAGCCGGCCCAATAATACAGTATGCCAATATAAATAGGGGCAATCGTTTTACCAATTTAGTTTCATTTAGCTCCAAAGCAAGAGGTTTAGCAGCTTACGTTGAAGAACTTGCTCCCGGAAATAAAAACACTAAATTGAATTATAAAAATGGAGATGTTGTAACCACTATGATTAATTGTGCAAATGGCGAAACAGTTATGTTATCGCACGATACCCATTTACCCCGACCATACTCACTTGGTTTTAGAGTTCAGGGAACAAAAGGACTATGGATGGATGTTGCCAAAAGTATTTATATTGACCATCAAGCTAAAAGCAATGATGAATGGGATAGTGTTGATGAATGGTTTAAAAAATATGATCACCCCTTATGGAAAAAATATGAAAACAAGGCTGAGGGTGCCGGGCATGGTGGTATGGATTGGTTTGTTTTTAATGCCTTTATTGAGGCAGTAAAACAACAAAAGCAAACACCTATTGATGTTTATGATTCGGTAACAATGAGTGTAATTACCCCACTGTCGGAAAAATCAATTGCCGAAGGAAATATGCCACAACAATTTCCTGATTTTACAAAGGGCAAATGGAATAATCGAAAAAATGTTTTTGCGTTGGATGATAGTGGGTTTTGATTTTATCTGTAATTTTTAAATATTTTCTTATATTTTAAAATTCATCAACCTTTTAAAACAAGAATTCTGGACAAATAATCAATAAATCTCCTAAAAATCAGCAATTAACAGTAAATTAATTTTTTTGGATTAAAATTATATACCTACCTTTGCAATCCCAATTAACAAATTGGGAAAAGGAGAAAATTTATTTAATGGCAAAAAAACAGGAAGCAGAAAAAGAACTTAAAGCTAAGGAAGCTGAATTAGATGTAATTACAGCAACCCAAGAAAAAGAAACTATTGAATCAGAAGCTGATTCAATCTCTATCGAAGAGATCAAATCAAAAATCACAGCCTCACAACCAGATTTTGATTGGGACGCTGATGAAAAAAAATTCGGTAATTATACTGATTCTGACCGTGAAAAAATGGAGAAATTGTACGATGGTACTTTTAGCTCTATTACCAAAGGTGAAATCATTACCGGAACAGTTGTAAACGTAAACTCAAAAGACGTTGTTTTAAACATCGGTTTTAAATCGGATGGTTTAGTATCAGTGTCTGAATTCCGTGATACACCTGATTTGAAAATTGGTGATACCGTTGAAGTATTCGTTGAATCACAAGAAGATGCTAATGGACAATTAGTACTTTCTCGTAAACGTGCCAAAACTCAACAATCATGGGAGCGTATCAATTCTGCATTAGATAATGATGAAATCATCACCGGTTTTGTAAAAAGCAGAACAAAGGGTGGTTTGATTGTAGATATAATGGGCGTAGAAGCCTTTTTACCAGGTTCACAAATCGACATTAAACCTATTAGGGATTATGACGTTTATGTGGGCAAAACAATGGAATTTAAAGTTGTTAAGATAAATCACGAATTTAAAAACGTGGTTGTATCGCATAAGGTATTGATTGAAGACGATTTAGAAAATCAAAAAACTGAAATTGTTGCCCGTCTTGAAAAAGGTCAAGTATTAGAAGGAACTGTTAAAAACATTACCGATTTCGGTGTATTTATTGACCTAGGTGGTGTTGACGGGTTATTGCACATAACCGATATATCATGGGGACGCATTGAACACCCGCGTGAAGTATTATCATTAGATCAGAAAATAAACGTTGTTGTTCTTGATTTTGATGATGAGAAAAAACGTATAGCTTTAGGCTTAAAACAATTAACTTCGCACCCATGGCAGAGCCTTGATGATACTATCATTGTTGGTTCAAAGGTTCAAGGTAAAATTGTTACCGTGGCAGATTACGGTGCATTCCTTGAAATTATACCTGGCGTAGAAGGTTTGATACACGTTTCAGAAATGTCATGGTCTCAAAACTTACGTAACCCACAGGAATTCCTTAAAGTTGGGGATGAAGTTGAAGCTCAAGTTTTAACCCTTGATCGCGACGAGCGTAAAATGTCATTAGGCATTAAACAATTAACTCCTGATCCTTGGCAAAATGCTTCTACTCGATATGCCGTAGGTACTCAACATATAGCGTCGGTTAAAAACATGACCAATTTTGGTGTGTTTGTTGAGTTAGAAGACGGAATTGATGGTTTGATACATATTTCTGATCTTTCATGGTCTAAAAAAGTTAACCACCCTAATGAATTTACCAAAGTTGGTGAAAAATTAAACGTGGTTGTTTTAGAACTTGATGTTGAAAACCGCAAATTAAGTTTAGGTCATAAACAATTAGAAGAAAACCCTTGGGATACCTTTGAAACAATCTTCACTATTGATTCAATACATGAAGGTACTGTACTAAAAGTAACTGAAAAAGGTGCAATTGTTGCTCTACCATATGGTGTTGAAGGTTTTGCCCCAACCAAACATTTGGTAAGAGAAGACGGAAAAACTTTGAAAGCTGACGATGCAGTTGAATTCAAAATAATTGAATTTAACAAAGAAAATAAACGCATTGTTATTTCGCATTCACGTATTTGGGAAGAAGCAAGAGCGGAAGCAAGGGTGCAAGAATTTGAAACCCGTAAAAAAGAAGCCAAAGCTGCTAACAATGCGGTGAAAAAGGTGAAAGAATCTGTTGAAAAATCAACTTTAGGTGATTTGAGCGTTCTTGCACAATTGAAAGAGCAAATGGAAGGTGCAGAAAGCAAAGCCCGTAAAGCAACCAAAAAACCTGCTACTGAAGAAGAAGTATAAGGTTTTATAAATATTTATTCAAAGTCCTTTCCGTTTGTTCGGAAAGGACTTTTTTATTTATTAGTTATGAATGGACAAATAAATATTAATGAACTCCTTAAACAGATGGAACCTGAATTAAAAGAAGGCGAATTTGTTTTTTGTACGGTACCTCATCATTATTCATTTAATCCCTTAACAGTACAGGGATTTTTTAAAGAAAGTGACGGTATTACACTTATATTAAAAAGGGAAGAAGCTGAAAATTTAAATCTAAAATATACTTACATTGCTGCTTGGATCACGCTTAAAGTTCATTCATCATTAGCAGCTATTGGTTTCACCGCAGCCTTCTCAAATGCACTTTCTAGCGAGGGGATAAGTTGTAATGTAATAGCTGCGTATTACCATGACCATATTTTTGTACCTTACCAAGATGCTGATAGGGCTTTGTTGGTTTTAAAGAGTTTATCGTTACAGAAATAAGGAGTTAATTCACACTTCTGTAAAAATAGATGTTTAAACAAATAATTTATTCTATTATAAACTTAAATTGTAACTTTGTTGATGTAATTAATAGACATTAAAAACATAAAAAGACAATCATGAAAAAAACACTTATTTTGGTTGCAGTGGCCCTTTTTAACACTGTAGCGTTTGCGCAAACTACTTGGAAAGCAGATAGAATGCATTCTAAATTACAATTTACAGTTACACACTTAATGGTATCTGACGTTGATGGTGAATTTAAAGACTTTTCTGCAACCATAGTAGCTTCAAAACCTGATTTTAGCGATGCTCAGTTTACCCTTACTGCCAATTCATCATCTGTTAACACAGGAATTGATCCACGCGATAATCATATAAAATCTGATGCTTTTTTTGATGTAGCAAAATTCCCAACACTTACTTTTACCAGTACAGGATTAACACCATCTTCACCTAATCATTATAAATTAGCTGGTAATTTAACTTTACACGGTGTAACCAAACCGGTTGTTTTTGATTTATGGTACCGTGGTACAATAACTAACCCAATGAGTAAAGCAAGTGATGCAGGTTTTCAAGTAACTGGCGTTATTAAACGTTCAGATTTTAACATGGGTTCTAGCTTCGGTTCATCAATTGTTAGTGATGAAGTAACTGTAAAAGCAAACGGAGAATTTGGTATTGCTAAATAATTATTTTTATTCTTTGATAAACAAAACGCCCTTAAGTTAAGGGCGTTTTTTATTTTATAGTAGGTTGTATACCTTTCAAAACACTTCCAAATCCAAACTTATACCTTAGCTTGATTTTCAATACTTTATTTTTACTTTTATAAAGTTAAAAAATAGTATTGCACTCATAAAAGCAATGCATCGCGATTTTTATAATTAGATGGAAGTAAAACTCAAAAGCATTAAAAGCAATCAATTAAAAAATATGATTATCAAAAGCCTTTATTTTGATAAGGCAAAGTCGTGTGCTGATTTATGCGAATTATTTAATAAAAGCTTTCCCTCCATGTCAAAAGCAATCAACGAATTGATTGAAGAAGGTTTTGTTATAGAACAAGGTTATGCCCAATCAAGCGGTGGCCGGCGCCCTTTATTGTATGCAATAAATGCCAAGGCAATGTATATTTTGGCGGTAGCCATGGATCAACTCTCAACTCGTATACAGTTGGTTGATTTACAAAATCATCCGGTTATTGATTTATGGATGTTTGATCTGAACCTCTCTGAAAGCGTAAATGCTTTGGATTTATTGATATCTCAAATTAATCATTACATTAACAATTCGCCGGTTAGCAAAGATAAAATTGCTGGTATAGGTATTGGTATGCCTGGATTTATAAATCCTGTAAAAGGTGTTAATTATACCTATTTGGATCCTGGTCTTAAAACACTAACCCAATATATAACTGATGAAACTGGTTTAGATGTTTATCTGGATAATGATTCAAGTTTAATAGCCCTTGCCGAACAAAAATTTGGAGTAGCTAAGTTTCAAAAGGAAGTAATGGTTATTAATTTGGGATGGGGTATTGGTCTTGGTATGATTGTTAATGGTGAAATTTTTAGGGGAAAAAATGGTTTTGCTGGTGAATTTAGCCATATTCCTTTGTCGGAAAATGGGTTATTATGCGCTTGCGGTAAACAAGGCTGTTTAGAGGCGGAGGCTTCTATGTTGGTTGTGTCAAACAAAGCAATAGAAGGGATAAGGCAAGGACGCGTTACAAACTTAAAACAAATTGATATTGAGAACTCAAAGCAAATAGGTGATGCCATTATGGAAGAGGCATTAAAGGGTGATAGGTTTGCAATTGAACTTTTTACCGATGCAGGTATTAAAATTGGCAAAGCAATAGCCATCTTAATACATATAATGAACCCTCAAACAATAGTTTTAAGTGGTAGGGGAGCTAAGGTTGGCAAATTATTACTTGCCCCCATACAGCAGGCACTTCATAAATATTGTATCCCGAGGCTTGCTAAAGGTACTGAATTGCTGATTTCAGATTTAGGTTTTGAAGCTGAGCTTATTGGGGCCGCTGTTTTAGTAATGGAGAATTTTGATAAAGACTTAAAAAGGGATTCCTAATATAAAATTTTAGATATTATCTCGATTTTATTTTTCAAATAATCAAATTTTTACCAATGCAAATAAAAACAATTAAAATTGACGCTTCCAACTATAACCTTGTCATTCATCTTTTTGATCAATATCGCATATTCTATAAACAACCTTCAAATTTGGTTCTGGCTGCTGACTTTATTATGAATCGTGTTTTAAAAAATGAATCAGTTATTTTTATAGCCCAAAATAGCCTGGATGAGCCAATTGGTTTTACTCAATTATATCCTATATTTTCATCAGTAAGCGCCTCAAAAAATTGATTATTGAATGATCTTTATGTAGATTCCTCCTTTAGAAAACAAGGAATAGGTGAAGCACTATTAAGAAAAGCTATAGCATTCGCAAAATCTGAAAATGCTACTTATGTAAAGTTAGAAACCGCCGAAGACAATTATACTGCTCAAAGTTTATATGAAGCTATTGGCTTTATAAAATTAAGTTTAATTGATGGATATTATTCTTATAAGTTTGACATCAACACATAAATTACCTTTAAATATAAAAATTAATGCAAAAACCAGACAGCCTTATTTTCGACATGGATGGAACTCTTTGGGATGCGGCAGATACTTATGTTTTGTCGTGGAATATTTTGTTTAATAGATTGAATATAAATAGGGTTATGACACGTGATGAATTGGTTAAAAGAATAGGCTGGGAGGGCAGTAAAGTGATGGCAGCAATATTACCCGAATTCGATGAAACGGAACGTGCCGAATTATATAATAAGGTAAATGAGATAAGAAGAGAAATAATACCAAAATATGGTGGGATAATGTATAATGGGGTTATTGAAGGTCTAAAAGAGTTATCTAATTACTATAAACTATTTATTTTAAGTAACTGCGGTAAGGGAATAATACGAATCTTTATTGATTGGGCTGGAATAGATGATTTAATAACCGATGAATTGGCTTATGGTGTAAACAATATGCCCAAGCATCATAATATAGACTTGTTAATAAAAAAACATAACCTAAGAAACCCAGTTTATATTGGTGATACTGCTGGTGATAGCGAACAAAGTGCCAAAGCAGGTATACCATTTGTTTTTGTAAAATATGGATATGGCACAACCATCAATTATGATTTAGAATTTAGTGGTTTTACCGAATTAACCAATTATTTTATAAATTTAAAATAAGGCTATATTAGCCTAATCCTATAATTATTTCACTTACAAAATATAAAATCAAAAAGTACTTAGCCATAATTATTGGTTAATTTCGGTATTTTATATACAAATCGAAATTTTATCTAGCTAAAATCATCAAAATTTAAAACCTTTTATATGCAATAAGTATTTTAATTGAGGTTCTAAATCGGATACTTAAATATTTATTTTGTAAGCATGAAATCAAGTTCAAAAATAATTATTAAAATGAAAAGTTTTTGGGCTAAGCTAGGACCAGGTTTGGTAACCGGTGCAGCTGATGATGACCCTTCTGGAATTGCAACCTATTCGCAAACCGGTGCCCAGTTTGGTTATGGTCAATTATGGATTGCATTTTGGACACTTCCATTAATGATTGCTGTTCAAGAGGCTTGTGCACGTATTGGACTGGTAACCGGGAAAGGAATAACTGCCATAATAAAGGAAAATTACAATAAGACAATTTTATACTTGGTTGTTGGTATCGTATTAATCGCCAACATCATTAATATTGGTGCCGATCTTGGTGCCATGGCTGCAGCTGCACAATTATTAGTGCCGATACCATTTATTTTACTCACCTTATTGTTTACAACTATCATTTTATTATTGGAAGTATTTACCAGATATAAAGTATATTCAAAAATATTAAAGTGGTTGGCTATGATTTTGTTGGCCTATCCTTTAACCTTATTTATGGTTAAACAACCTTGGTTTACCATTTTAAAGGCAACAATAATACCGCATTTTGAACTTTCATTTGCCTTCTTTTTTATTATTACAGGTATTTTAGGAACTACTATATCTCCTTATATGTTTTTCTGGGAAGCTTCTCAGGAGGTTGAGGAAGTAAATGAAAAACAACTATTATTTAAAAAGAAGCAGGTGGTAGGACTCTTTGAATTAAAAAAAATGCGTGTTGATAATACTTTTGGCATGTTATTTTCTCAATTTGCAACTTGGAGTATTATCGTAGTGGCTGCTACTGTATTGAACCATGCAGGAGTGAAGGATGTAAAAACAGCTGCTGATGCTGCCAAAGCTTTAGAGCCTTTGGTAAATAGCTTTCCAAATTCAGGCTTTTTGGCTAAAATAATATTTTCTGTTGGAATTATTGGCTTAGGATTATTGGCAATACCTGTTCTTTCCGGTTCAGCTTCCTATGCAGTTTCGGAGGCATTAGGATGGGAGGCAAGTTTAGATTTCAAATTTAAAAAAGCACCTGGTTTTTATGGGGTTATAATTGCAGCGACCTTAGTTGGATTAATTTTAAATTTTTTAGGTATTAACCCTGTCAAAGCTTTGGTTTACGCGGCTGTTTTAAATGGAATTGCAGCTGTCCCATTACTGTTTTTAATTATTCAAATAGCATCAAAGCAAAGCATTATGGGAGTTTATAAAACCGGATTGAAAACAAATATTTTACTTTGGATAACTTTTATAACGATGGGGGCTGCTGCGGTAGGAATGTTTTTTACCATTTAAATGTTCATAAATAAAAAATCAATTAGTATTGAATATAATACCTTAATTTACAATAACTTATTTGTTATAATGATCTTTAATGGATCTCTAACAAATTATAGGTAAACATTTTATGATAAAACATTTTTGTTCATTTTTATTTTATAATTATATTTGACTAACTATAATATAAAATTATACTGAAACTTTACATAATTTTATCCACCTTATGAAGCAAATTTTACTACTTTTTTTATTTCTTTCCATAAGTTCTAAAAGTTTTTCTCAAAATAAAACCAACGCAGATTCAATTAAAAGGGATACCAATCGTTATTGGAAAATACATGGAGTTAATACCTTATTAATTGGTCAAAGTTCATTTACAAATTGGGCCTCAGGTGGCGTAAATTCTTTTGCTGCTAATTTGATTCTTGATTACGACTTTGACTATAAAAAAGCCAATTGGAGTTGGGATAATAAAACAATTTTAGGTTATGGCTTAAGCAACCAAACTGGTTTAGGCTGGAGAAAAAATGATGACAGATTAATTTTAAACTCTTTATTAGGTTATAAAGCTGCTAAATACTGGATATATACTTTTTATGCTAACTTTCAAACTCAGTTAACAAACGGCAATACCTATGATAGCAATAATAAGGGCACACTCATTTCTGCTCTTTTTGCACCGGCATATTTAACTTATGGTCCGGGGTTTGCCTTTAAAAAGTCGGATGATTTTAGGATCAATATTTCACCCTTGGCAGGTAGATTGACTTTTGTTGAAAATGATTTACTGGCGGCTCAAGGGGCCTTCGGAGTAAAACCTGGCGAAAATGCCTTGTATGAATTTGGTGCTTCATTTGATGCCTATTACAAAATCAATTTGGCAAAAAATATATCCTTCGAAAATATTTTAAAGCTTTATTCTAACTATTTATCAAAACCTCAAAATGTATTTATGGATTACTCAGGCAATTTATTTATGAAGGTAAATAAATTGGTTACAGCAAATGCAGGAGTAGAGTTGGTATCTGATCCAAATGCAAAAGTAGGTCAAACAATTAATGGAATAACTACTTATCATTCATTGTTACAGGTGAAGCAAATTTTTGGTGCAGGCATTACTTATAAATTTTAATGTATTTGATATCGATTATATTTATTTACCTGTTTCAAAAATTCGACGATTTTTTAAATAAATTATTTCTGATTGCATTGCCTCAATACGGTCAAGTAAATGATAAATAGCTTCAATTCCGGCTATATTTATTTCAAGCTCCATATTTAGCCTAATGGCTTTTTCAATCTTTATTAAATCAAATTCTGAAATATAATTTCGAGTATCAACTTTCTCAATTTCTATTAATCCGGCATTTTGTAATTCATTAATAAAGTTTAAGTCAACTTCATTGAACTTGCATACATCCATAATGGGTATTAAATTAATTTTTGTCATAATAATTATTTATTATTTAAAAAATCTAAAATAAAATAAACGAGTTGAAACAGATATTTTGATAAATACTAAATTTTTGATAATTTTGTAAATAGCTCTATATGTTTATCGGTCAAATTGGTTGGTAGTTGTACCTCATAAGTAATATAAAAGTCGCCAAATTCACCCTCCTTTTTATATATAGGTAAGCCTTTGCCCTTTAACTTAACCTTGGAACCATTTTGAGTTTCGGGTTTTATTTTAACCTTCACTTTGCTGTTTAAAGTATCAACGGTTACCTCACCACCTAAAATAGCTGTATAAAGATCAAGTTTTACATTGCAAAATAAATCACTGCCATTTCGAACAAATCGTGGATCATCAATTATATTAAATTTAATAAATAAGTCACCATTAGGCCCTCCATTTTGCCCGGAATTGCCATGACCTGTAATTTTTATTGTTTGTCCATTTTCTATTCCCCCCGGTATAGTTAACCTGATGCTCTTTCCATTTACAGTGATGGTTCGCTTATGTGTTTCGGCAATTTCCGATAAATTTAGTTGCAGTTCAGCATTTAAATCCTGCCCTCTATATTTTGATTGTCGCCCTCCCGAGGTTCTTTTACCTTGCCCAAACATTGATTGAAAAAAATCCGAAAAATTTTCATCTCCAACTCCATCTGCCCCATCAAACGGATTTGAATAATTCCTATTCTGTTGTCTTTTTTGATTTTGTTGACGCATTTGGGCCTCATATTCTGCACCATGTTCCCAATTTTCGCCGTACTGGTCGTATTTTTTACGCTTTTCAGGGTCACTCAATACTTCATTTGCCTCATTTAGTTGTTGAAATTTTTTATTCGCTTCCTTGTCATTTGGGTTTAAATCGGGATGATACTTACGGGCTAATTTCCTATAGGCATTTTTTATATCTTTTTCGGAAGCTGCCTTTGTTATGCCTAAAATTTGATAATAATCTATAAATGCCATATATCTTAAACTATATATTTTTCAAAAATTAAGTAACTATATGAAAAAAAGAGGTTTTATATTGATTTATTTTCAATCATAAATATTTATAATAATTTCCTTAGCACTTAATAAACTCATTTGTTTAACAAATTTATTTAAAATTGGTTTTCATTTGGAATAATATTGTGATTAGTAACTAAGTTTTACCCAAGGTTGATTGGGTATTAAAATTAATTGTATTATTTATATTACAGAATAACATATTTTGAAAAAAATATTAGTGGATATACCCAAAAAGATTGTTTAAAAATATAAATCTAACAATTTAACCACTTTGAATAATACCAAAAACTTATAAAATCAAAAAAATTACAACATTATTTAGCAATATAACGTTAAACATTAAAATCAATCATTATAAATCTCGATTTTGCAAATATTAATAATAAAAATTAATACTTACATAATACCTCACAACCATTAAAAATAGATTTGCTAAATAAGTAGCGCATAATGTGATGATGGAGGAAATTAATATGGTTTCAGCAAAAATACCCTTTAATGAACAAATAAGATTACAGGAATTATATGATAGTCGATTATTGGATACCCCTGAGGAACCAATATTTGATGAAATCGTAAAGTTTGCCGCGTTATTATGTAAGGTACCACTTTCATTAATTGGCTTTATAGATGTTGATAGGCAATGGTTTAAGGCAAAACAAGGTATTAAATTTTCTGAAATACCAAGAGAAATTTCAGTTTGTGGTCATACAATTTTAGGTAATGAATTAGTAGAAATTCATGACATGACGAGTGATGAAAGATTCTTTGATAATCCATTGGTTATTGATGGACCTCTTGTTAAATTTTATGCTGGTATGCCACTGGTTACAAGTACAGGCAGTTGTTTAGGAACCTTATGTGTTGGTGATATAGTGCCAGGAAAATTGAATAATGAACAAAAGCTGGGTTTACGAGTATTGGCAGGCAATATTGTAAGTATCATTGAATTGCGTATTAAAAATAAAAGTCTTTCAAATTTAATTGACACACAAAAGAGTATTATTTCTGTATTGGCCCATGATGTTAGAAACCCATTAACTTCACTAAAAAACACAATTGAACTTAGAGAGTCAAATGTTTTGGACGATCAGGATGTTTCAGAAATGATGGGAATGGTAGCAAGTCAATTAGATAGTACCCTTCAAATGGTGGAAAATGTTGTTAATTGGGGCCAACTTCATTTGCAATTTAGTAAATTAGAATTTAATGACTTTAATTTACATCAATTAATAAATCAAATATTTGAACTGGAAGCTTTAAATAGCTTAATTAAGAATAATAAACTTTTGAATTTAGTGGATGAAAATAAAATAGTTTATTCTGACCAAAATATTATTGAATTTTTGTTAAGAAACTTAATCAGCAATGCCAATAAATTTACTTATGATGGTACCATTTCTGTCAATTGTAAAAAGAATGGCAATCAAACTATATTAACCATTACTGATACCGGTGTGGGAATGACAATGGAAAAGGCAAATGAATTACTAAATGGAACTTCATCAAATACTACGCTTGGCACCAATAGCGAAAAGGGTAGTGGGCTTGGGATGCTATTGGTAAAAGAGTTTATTGAATGCATTAAAGGAAGTATTACCATTGAAAGTATTATTAATAAAGGAACCACCTTTACAATAATTTTTTAATTATATGATAGAAGTAGATACCTTTAAAAATTTTGATGATATACCGGTAAAAGAGGTAGCACCAGGATTTCTTTCTAAATTTATACATACCGAAACAAATACAATAAATTTTGTTGAGGTTAAGATTGGAAGTATAATTCCAAACCACCAGCACCCTCACCAACAGTGTACTTTTATTTTAGAGGGCGAATTTCAATTAATTGTGAATAATATACCACAAGTATTAAAACCAGGCATATTTGCAATAATTCCACCATTTGCTTGGCATCACGGAAAAGCCATTACCAATTGCAAATTAATTGATATTTTTAGCCCTGTAAGAGAAGACTATAAGGCATTATAATATTAAATTATGGCAATTGGTAAAGCCACACAAAGCGATTTGGCAGCTTTGTATTCATTGGTGAATGACGCCTACCGCGGCGAAAATTCAAAATTGGGTTGGACAACCGAAGCCCATTTGTTGGATGGATTAAGAATTGATAGTGAAACCCTGTTAAGTTATTTAAATAATCCAAAGGTTATTCTATTAAAATATACAGACAATGTTTCCGGTGATATAATAGGTTCTGTATACCTCGAAATCAGAACCCCAAAATTGTATTTAGGCATGTTTAGTGTTTCGCCCTTATTACAAGGAAAGGGAGTAGGCCGGAGTTTGTTGATAGCTGCCGAAACACACGCACATGAATTAGGTTGCACCACACTCACTATTACCGTTATAAGTACTCGATATGAATTAATTGCCTGGTACCAGCGAAGAGGGTTCAATGCAACTGGCGAAATTCTCCCATTTCATGAAGATGAAAAATTTGGAATTCCTAAAAACCATATTGAATTAATTGTAATGGAAAAGAAATTATTTTAGATTTTAAGATATTTACCTCATTAGTGCAACCCAACAAAAAATATCCCATCTTTTGAACAGTTATTGGTTTTGAAGTTTACTCATCAAAAAAAATCAAGTTTTAGCATATTACGGGTAAATGGCAATCACAAGCTTTAGGTAGTAACTAAATAAGCAATCAGCTTGCAACGGCTTGCGGTTTAGTGTGTTTGCTTTTACCCGTTTTTTACTAGTAAATTGTAAATATTACTATTTACCTTTAAGCACTTTTTTAGATTTTTAATAACAATTGGTTATGACTTTTCTCAAAAATTGTGTTTTCGCATTTCTGTTATTGTTTTTTTCTAAAACCATTGCGCAAAGCGTTACCAAAATTACTTCGCCCGATAAACAAATAAGTTTTTTATTAAGTACCGATAAGGAAGGTTTATATTACAAAGTAAGCTACCAAAATACATTAATGGTGGATATTTCAAGACTAAACTTAACTTTTAAGGAAAGTGGTATTTTTAAAAAGAGTTTGGCTATTTCGCCATCTAAAATTGAACGAATAACTGAGGATTATGAACTCATTACGGGAAAAACAAGCAAAGTACATAGCCATTGCAATAGGGTAATTGTTTGGGTAAGTGAAAAAACCGGCAAAAAAAGAATTATTAACATAGAAGTTAGGGTATTTAATGATGGTATTGCCTTCAGGTATATGATACCAAAACAAGATCAAATGCCTTCTGCCATAAACATAACCGATGAAACGGATACCTTTAATTTAACCCCAAATCCTACAGTTACTGCTTTATTAAGAATCAATTATACAACCTCGCATGAAGGTTTATATACAAAGACAAGTTTGAACGATTTAAAGGCAGATACCTTAATGGATATGCCGGTACTATTTGAATTTAAAAATGGTAAATACATGGCAATTACTGAAGCTGCTTTACATGATTATGCCGGGATGTATTTAATGAAGCATAACAATGTGTTGGAAAGCAGATTATCGCCATTGCCAAACCAGAAAGAAATTAAGGTAAAATGGACACTGCCCAATAAAAGCCCTTGGCGAGTTTTGATGATTGGGGATAAACCAGGTAAATTTATTGAATCGAACATCCTGACTAATTTAAATGAGCCGCCTGAAACAAAAGACTGGAGTTGGTTAAAACCCGGCAAAACGACCTTCCCGTGGTGGAACGGGGATGTGGTACCAGATACTATAAATGCACCCGGCAACAACTATGTTACCAATATGTATTATGTTGATTTTTGTGCTAAATATGGAATTGAATACCATTCGGTAGTGGAATATGGCTTGCACGAATGGTATGTTAATGATGGTATAAGTTTTCAACCAGGGCCACATGCCGATCCATCAAAAGCAGTTCCGGGGCTTGATATGAAACAAATTTGTGATTCGGCTGCAAAACGTGGCGTTGGTATTAGGGTTTGGGTGCATTTTTATGCCTTATATCCAAAATTGGATGAAACCTTCTCCCAATATGAAAAATGGGGTATAAAGGGCCTGATGTGCGATTTTATGGATCGGGATGACCAAGAGATGGTGAACATGCAGGAAGAAATATTGCAAAAGGCAGCCTTGCACCACTTACATATACAATTTCATGGGGCATATAAGCCAACAGGAACCAGCAGAACTTATCCAAATGAATTTAATAGAGAGGGAACTCTAAATTACGAAAACGATAAATGGAGCAATTGGGTTACCCCGGATGCCGACATCAATATACCCTTTACCCGTATGCTGGCCGGCTCTACCGATTACCATTTGGGAGGCTTTAGAGCGGTTTCACCTGCACAATTTAAAATTCATTATACCCGTCCGTTTGTGATGGGTACACGTTGCCATATGCTTGCCATGTATGTGGTATTGGAGAATAATTTAGGGATGGTTTGCGATGATCCTATGGCCTACATCAATCAACCGGGGTTTGAATTTGTTCAAAAAGTTCCTACTACCTGGGACGAAACGCATGTAATAGGCGCCAAACCCGGAGAATGGTTAAACATTGCCAGACGGAAGGGTAACGATTGGTATATTGGCGCCATCACAAACCACGAATCCAGGTTTGTAAATACTAGTTTTGATTTTTTGCCTGATGGAAATTATACTGCAGAGATTTGGAAAGACGCAGATGCAAACGACCCGGATTTAAATCATTTGATGAAATATGATCTGGAAGTTACTAATAAAACTACCCTTAAATTATCGGTAAATTCGGGTGGTGGTATGGTTATGCATATTTTCCCTAAAAAGTAAAACCTTAAAAATTAGAAATAAAACAACAAAATTTTAACAGTTGGACTTAGCACCATTAATAAACTATTTTAATAATTATCTTCCACTTGATGAAGCGGAACAGGATTTATTAATAACCCGTATTACTGAAAAGAAGGTAAAACGAAGACAGTTTATTTTACAAGAAGGTGATGTTTGCAAACACTATAACTTTGTTTTACAAGGTTGTTTTAAGATGTATGGTACAGATGATAAAGGTAAAGACCACAATATTCAATTTGCCGCAGAAAATGATTGGATAACGGATATTGGGAGTTTTCATTCCGAAAAGCCTACCCAGCTTTACATAGAGGCCATTGAACCAGCGGTTATTTTTCAAATAAAAAAGGTCGATTTACTATTTCTTTATGTTAATTGTCCTAAGTTCGACAGGAATTTTAGGGTAATAATTGAGGAAAAGTTTATTGAGCTTCAAAACCAATTATTACGTAATTTTAGTTTTACTGCACAAGATAGATACGAAGCTTTTCTAGCACAATATCCTAAACTATCCCAACGACTCCCCAATACACAAATTGCCTCCTATTTAGGTATTACCCCCGAATTTTTGAGTAAAATCCGCAATCAAATTGTTTCAAAATAGCTTTGGTCTTAATCTAGTTTAAGAGTATTTCTTAACCTGCTTCAAAGGTTAAATTTTAGGCTTGCCATACCTTTGTATTGTTTATTTAAGTGAATGAACAACAGAGAATTAATAAAATTTAAAAAGCAAATTAAAGAAAAATTATCATGGAAAATTTAACTGAAAAAAAATCAATTGAAAAATTATTATTTACTTACCGCGATGCTTTGAACAATTCGAGCATAGACAGTGTATTACCACTATATACGCAAAACGGGGTATTTATGCCGAGCAATGCACCTACCGCAATAGGTCAGGAGCAATTGGCAGGATCATATGGCTATGTATTTAGCAATATACAACTAAATATTGAATTTTTTATAGAGGAGATTGGAATCAATGGAGATTTAGCCTATGCTCGTACCAACTCAAAAGGTACTACAAAAATCCATGCAACTGGCGAAACAGTTCCGGAAGAAAATCGTGAATTATTTGTTTTGAAAAAAGTAGGCAATGATTGGAGAATTTATAATTATATGTTCAACAAAACAAAATGAGTATACCAAGAAAGTATTTTATCTTTTGAATTAGCAATGAGTATCCTAAACCCTCGTATTTAGGATACTCATGTAAAAGCAATAATTTAATCTTGGAGTTTTTAATTATCAAAATAAAAGGGTAGCTTTGCCCGGCAAATAATAACTCATAACAATTATTTGCTATGCATCCAGACCCATCTAAATTTGTTGCCGAAGGTTTAACTTACGACGACGTATTATTAATCCCAGCTTATTCGGAAGTATTACCACGTGATGTGGATACAAGTACCTTTTTAACAAAAACCATCCGCTTAAATGTTCCTATCATTTCTGCGGCTATGGATACTGTTACCGAATCATCTTTGGCTATCGCCATTGCACAGGCCGGAGGTATTGGGATTTTACACAAAAACATGACGGCACAAGCGCAAGCAGATGAGGTGCGTAAGGTAAAAAGATCTGAAAGCGGTATGATACAAGATCCGGTTACCTTACATGAAGGTTCAACAATTGCTGATGCAGTTAAAATAATGCGTGAGTATCGGATAGGAGGCATCCCGATTGTAGATGGTGATAGGAGGTTAAAAGGAATAATTACTAATAGGGATTTGCGCTTTCAAAAAGAGATGACCCTTTCGGTTAAGGATGTAATGACCAGCAAAAATTTAATTACAGCTCCTCAGGGTACAACACTTTTTCAAGCAGAAGCAATATTGCAAGGGCATAAAATTGAAAAACTGCCTGTTATTGACAAAGAAGGCTTTTTATGCGGACTGATTACTTTTAAGGATATCCAAAAAATAAAAAATTTCCCGAGCGCTTGTAAGGATGAATATGGTAGGTTAAGGGTAGGGGCAGCGGTTGGGGTTTCGCCGGAAAATGTTGACAGGGTAATTGCTTTGGTGAATGCAGGTGTAGATGTAATAACCGTTGATACTGCTCATGGGCACTCGAAAGGGGTAATAGATATGGTGAAGTTGGTGAAGAATATGTACCCTAATTTACAAATAATAGCAGGCAATGTGGCCACTGCCGAAGGTGCTAAGGCTTTGGCCGAGGCCGGTGCCGATGCTGTTAAAGTAGGTATTGGTCCGGGTTCTATTTGTACCACTAGGATAGTTGCCGGGGTAGGGGTGCCACAATTATATGCCGTTTATGAATGTGCTAAAGCCTTAGAAGGTACAGGTATTCCGGTGATTGCTGATGGTGGAATAAAACAAACCGGCGATATTGTTAAAGCAATAGCCGCTGGTGCGGGCTCAATCATGGCAGGTTCATTATTTGCTGGGGTGGAGGAATCGCCGGGTGAGACAATTATTTACGAAGGGCGTAAGTTTAAATCATATAGGGGTATGGGTTCGGTAGAGGCAATGGATAAAGGCTCAAAAGATCGCTATTTTCAGGATGAAACGGATATAGTAACCAAGTTAGTTCCTGAAGGGATAGTAGGAAGAGTACCTTATAAAGGAACCCTATCAGAAGTGATTTACCAATATATTGGTGGTTTACGTGCCGGTATGCATTATTGCGGTGCGGCCACTATTAATGATTTGCAAAAAGCTAAATTTGTAAGGATAACTGCTGCAGGCATGCGCGAAAGTCACCCACACGATATTACTATTACAAAAGAGGCGCCTAATTATACCAGATAAAGATTAAAAAGGAGCGGTAACTTTAATAGGATTTAGCATCCTGATAAAGGGCTGCTGCTCCTAATATTCCACTATTTTCTAGCGTTGAGATTTCAATTTTTAAATCTTCAATACTTTTTGGAAAACCAAAGGTATGGATACGTTCCCACATTACTTTTTCAAAAAGCGAATAAGCCGAAGCAACCGAGCCTCCTAAAATTATTTGGTCAACATCATATGTATATAAAATCATTTTAATTGCATTTCCTAAATGCTTACCAAGTTCCCTGTATCGTAACAATGCAAAATCAACTCCTTTTTTCGCAAGTTCAAAGGTTTCCTCACCGCCTAACTGATACACATTTTGAAAAAAGGAACCACTGGCATAATATTCGTAGTTATTGTCCAGATAATCAACCATACCAAATTCTCCTGCTCCGCAATTTTTACCGGCATATAAATGGTTATTGATAATAATACCTGCACCTAAGCCTGTGCCGATGGTTAGACCAATTATATTGCCCCCACCTTTGCCCTTACCAAAGTAATATTCGCCTAGGGCGAAGCAATTGGCATCGTTATTTACAAAAACTGGTATTTTATATTTTTCTTCTAATATTTTTTTAAGATGCACTTCCTTCCATGATGGTATGTGAATTACATCATAAACAATACCTTTAAATACATCTACCACACTTGGTACGCCTATGCCAATAGCTTTTACCTCAGGTTCAATCAAGTTATCAATCAACCAAAAAACATCTTCAAGCACTTCAGTTTCGGTTCCTTTGGTATGTATTTTTCTGGAAACAATATTTACCAAACCATTTTCATCAACCACTGCCCCTCTTATATTAGTAGCGCCTAAATCAATACCGATTACTTTTTCTTTTACCACTTTGTTAAATATTGTCTTTTGTAAAAATAGTTTTATTGGTTACCAAAGGCTTTGCCCAGAAACCAATACTTAAAATATAACCCATCGTAACATATATTAATACCATTGCTATGCGTAAACCCAATAAATTGCCTAAACCACCAATTAGAATTTGTACAACTGCCCCGCCAATAATCCCGGTAACTAAAATACCCGCGAATGAACCATGATTTTCGCTTACCGAACTCAATGCCAATGAAAATACTATAGGATACATAACCGACATGAAAAAGCCTACAATCGGGAAGGCATATAACGAAACCTGAGCACTCCCGAACAAACCAAAGGTAAGGGCTATTATTGCAGGAATTGTAAATCCTACTAGGAGTTTTCTACTATCAACTAATTTAAGCAGAAACAATCCTACTATTCCGCCTATGGTCATCAATCCCCAAAAATAGGCTACCGCGTTTGCACCAATGGTTTCAGGATTAAAATGATGGTATTGGAACAAAAACTGCGACATCCAATAACTCACCCCTTGTTCGGTTCCTACATAACAAAAAAGGGCTATGAAATATAGCATAACAACCTTGTTTTTAAATAAATCCACATGCGTTTTCCAAGGTCCGGCTTTTTCATCATTCGCCAATTCTACTTTGGGGAATTTAGATGCAGATAATAGCATAATCATAAACAAACTTATAAAGGCAAAAAGCCAGTAAAGTGAAATCCACGGGAGATTTTGTGGTACAATGGAATGGAAAAATGAAAGAAATGTAGAATTACCCTTGCCAGATAATTGCGCTACCATTATTGAATATACCAGCGGACTAATAAAGGATGCTCCCCCAAAAATCAATTGTGCCAATACCGAGGTAAAGGCATAATTTTCTTCACCACCTGCTGTACGAAGTAATGGATTAATAACCACCTGCAACATGGCCATGCCACAGCCAATTAAAAAAAGAGATAATATGGCTGTTAGGTAATTAGGATAGCATGCCAGTAATAATGAGCCTAAAAAAGCTACTACAAATGCAGCTACCATAATAACTTTCTCATTGTATTTTTGAACCAACATACTGCTTGGGATTGACATAATTCCGTATGCAATAAAGAAGGCAAATGGTAATATTCCCGCCATCAAATCACTTAATTTAAAATCCTTAATAAACTCCGGTGATAAGGGTCCGATAATATTGGTGATAAACGAGATCACAAAAAAGGTAAGCATGATTAATACTACCATGTAATAGCTACGCTTCATATTTTTTTGATTGGTCTTTAAATTGGTTTCTTATACATAAATAGCTATTATTATTTCAATAAGCAAATCCATATTATTTTACAATTTCTATAAAATCCTATTTTTGATATACCAAACAAAAAAGGAGCCTTTTGGGCTCCTGCAAAAAAAACTATTTAAAAAAGAAGGTAATTCACGCCAAGGTTATGGAAGATAATTGGTCGGCAAAAGCTGCAAATGCTTTGTCATTAGCAATATTAGCTTCATTAGCTATTAGGTTTTGCAAATTAATTTTTCCAATTACATATTTATAATTGCCTGAATAATAACGTTCATTAATATGCTCAAAATTAAGGGCTTGTAATAAATCCTCATTTTGATATCTCAGATAAATGGTTAATAAAATATCGTTGGTAAAGTTTAAATCCTTGCGCTCTTTGGCTTTTTTGTACTCGTATTGATAGCCATATCTCAAGGCAGCAATATCTGATAAAACAGCCGACCCGGTTGGATGCCCACCTGCACCCTTACCAAAAAAGAATTGCTGATCAGCAAAGGCGGCTTGTACGATAACGCCATTATACTCATTCTCAACATTGTATAAAAACTCTTGCTGGTTCACAAATTTTGGTAGAACAAATAGTGCTACATTTTTATCATCCAGTTCTTTTGCAATTGGAACCAGCTTTATTTTAAGATTCTTCTCTCGGGCATATTGCAAATCATTGGCTGATAAGTTTTGTATACCTAGATTGAACACTTTATCAGGGTTGGTAACCAAACCGTAGGCGTGTGCTGCGGCTATCACTAGTTTATATTTCGCGTCAAAACCACCAACATCACTGGTAGGGTCCGTTTCGGCAAAACCTAAATCTTGCGCCTGTTTCAAAGCAGAATCATAATCCAAATTCTCATTAAACCCTTTTGATAAAATAAAGTTGGATGAACCATTAAAAATCCCGCTAATGGAGTGTAATAGCTCATTATCATAATACTCCTCCAGGTTACGAATAATCGGTATACTACCGCATACTGCGCCTTCATACAATAAAGAAGTTCCAAATTTATGCTGCAAGTCAATCAGTTCATCCAAATGCAAAGCAATCATCTTTTTACTGGCCGACACAACAT
>CAIYNX010000113.1 GCA_903927645.1 uncultured Mucilaginibacter sp. | reverse complement strand
CTTTCAATGAATTAATAAATAAAAAACAATTATATCTAATTAGAAGAATCAGTTTTATTATGATATTTATGTTTCTTTTTATGTTTCTTTACTATTACAATTTTCTTCTCCTTAATTGCATGGTTTTGTATTGGTTTGTCTATAATTGTTTTCCCCGCTATACTAACAGAATCTTTACTTATTTGTTTTACAGAAAAAGTATTGTTTTTGATCCCATATTGCAATAATCTTTTTTGATTGTTATTTTTTGCTTTTGCGGCATCTCCATTAAAAATTGGAAATTCTCGAAAAAGCTGACCATCCTTTAAATAAAAATTATCATTCCCGTGGTATCCTTTTGATTGGGATTTACTTAACCTAGGAAAAGTTAATTTTTGAGACTTTTCATTTGAAAATTCGTAAGCATAAATATTTGTATAGTTTACAGTATCACTGATTTTTATTTGGATTAATAATTCTGGATTTCCATCTGCATCAAGGTCAGAATTATAAACATCAACAATAGTTCCTTCTAAATCGCCATAGGTAGTTGTATATTTCTTGCCAGATGAATCAGAATGTAAGATTAGATACGCACCAGCATTTTTTGAACCCCTGCTCCAACTAAAAATATCATAATATTGACCGGGAGAAACTTCAATTAATTTATGGTATTTAAAAGGATCAATTAAATTATTATTTAAAGAAACTGGTTTAGTACTTTCAATGGTAGTTGATTTATTGTCATTACAACTAATTAAAAGTATAAAACTCAATAATGATATTATGAAGTAAAAAAATCTCATGTCTTCAAGCTTATATAAAGTTACAGAATTAACAAATTACACACATTTTTATTTGTAATATTAATGTGATTTTACAAATACATTTGTGCCTAAAAAAATATAGGTGAGAATTTAAAATAACGAAAAAACTTTTTTAATAATATAAACTCTCGGCCGTAATTTCAGCTTTTAATTTATCAGAATTGGTCATAAAAACTTTAAATCCTCCACTAATCCCTGTATCTACATATTTGATAGTTATTTTATGATATCCTTTTAATAATGGAACTGAACCACCTTGCTCAAAAACCGCATGCTTGTCTTCGTTTTCAACTACATTTAAATCATCAATTAGTAAAGCCGAGCCATTTGCAGAACTAGTAGAAAAATTATAATTGCCATCATTAGCAATTTGAATGAAGCCTGTATAAACTAACCCAAAGCCACGCATGTTTTTTTTGAAAGGTATTACATTAAAACTAGTAACTATACCCGTATCAATTAAAGTAGTACTAGTATTTAGTTGGTTTAAATTTGTAAAAATGCCTGAAAATAGTTGGTATTTAACTCCTTTAGTATTTTTAACATATGAAACGGCTGGTAATGGTTGTTTATTATATACCAGTGTATGTACAATATTACTCCGTTTTCCAAAGGGAGTAATCACTACCGCCTTTAATTCACGATACTGATCTGGTGGAACAACATAGGTTACCGGGCTTGTAAAAGCTATTCCCATTTCGTTTGGTGTATAACCATCAATTGTATAAAAAACTTTTGCCCCCTTTACAGAAGGTTTTAAATCAACTGATAATTTATCGGAAAATATAACTGTATCCTTTATACCTATTGGTAGGGGAACCCTAAAATTATAATTCCATTTTTCTAGCCTAGCCAAACTTAAAGGTAATCTGGTATTAGCAAAATCAGGGTAATTTTTATTAACCTGAACAGACCAAGCAATTTCGGCTAAAGCCAATAATCGCGGTAGGGCCATATAATCTAATTTATTATCAGATGCAATATACTCTGTCCATAAATTTGCTTGTACACCCATTATAAACTTTTGTTGATCAGCATTTAAAACCGCTGGTGTTGGATTATAGCTATAAATTTTTGATAAAGGACTGTATCCCCCAATACTTAATGGTTCAAGTTCGGGTCTTCCTTGCAAATGATCAATATATAACCCACCACTGGCAGGAGTCATGATAACATCATGATTTTGCTTAGCAGCGGCAATGCCACCCGCCTCACCTCGCCAACTCATTACCGTAGCGTTTGGTGATAGCCCACCTTCCAATATTTCGTCCCAGCCAATAATGCTTCGACCTTTGCTATTTACAAACTTTTCAATTCGTTGTATAAAGTAGCTTTGTAATTCAGCTTCATTCTTCAGTTTTAAATCTTTTATCAGCTTCTGGCAATAAACAGATTTTTTCCAAGCATCCTTCGGAACCTCATCACCACCAATATGAATATATTTTCCCGGGAATAAATCCATCACCTCGGTTAATACATCTTGTAAAAAGTTAAAAGTGTTATCTGATGGGCAATAAATATCATGAAAAACGCCCCATGTTTCAGCAACTTTATAAATATTTGCAGAATCACAACTAAATTCTGGATACGCTGCTAAAACAGCTTCAGAATGACCAGGCATCTCAATTTCTGGAACGATATTTACATATCTGTCGGTAGCATATTTAACTATATCGCGTACCTCATCCTGGGTATAAAAGCCACCATAAGGGGTATTATCAAATTGTTGAGGTGTTCGGTCGTGGTAATTGCCAATAACAGTCTGTGCCCTTTGACTGGCTATTGTAGTTAATTTGGGATATTTTTTTATTTCGACACGCCAACCTTGGTCATCAGTTAAGTGCCAATGAAAATTATTTAACTTATAGGCCGACATTAAATCGATGTATTTTTTAATTACTTCAACAGAGAAAAAATGTCGACTAACATCCAGCATAAAACCCCGGTATTTAAAACGGGGATAGTCAACAATTTGCAATGATGGTAGTATCCAAACCATTGCACCATTTCTTTTAGCTTCTAAAAGTTGGATTAAAGTTTGTACTCCATAAAATAAACCTGCCCCCTTCCCTGTCAGAACAATTTGTTGTGGTGTAATTAATAGCCTGTATCCCTCGGGAGGTAAACTATCTGTTTGTTTTGAGGAAAACAGTATACTGTTAACCATTTTTTGGTTATTTAACCTTTTTGGTGTTGTTTTCAAGATATCGGCATTTTGTAAATACGCTTGAAAAAAATTAATGGCTTTAGCATCTATACTATCAGCCAATAGGATAGTTTGACTGTTTATGGTAAACTGCCCCTCCCCTTTTTTTATCGAAAAAGGAGCCGGAATAATCCCCATGTTTGGATCTTCAGTTTGAGCCATTAAAAAGTTTGAGGCAATAAATAGGATTGTAACAGTCAGGAGAAATAACTTTTTAAACATTTCGGAAAAACTTAAATTAGGAAAAACTAGTGGACACTAGATTCAATTTCTTTAAAATAATAAAGAATTTAAATCGCAAAATAGACGTAAGCATTCATAATTACGATTAATACTCCAAAGGTACAATTGGCTCTTTTTTACTGGTTGACATGATCATCATTGTTTGGAAGGTTTTTACAACAGAAATTTTACTGATTTTTTCCATAATCAATTGCTCGTAAGATTTAATATCACGAACATAAACCTTTAACAAAAAATCGCACTGACCGGTAACATGATGGCATTCGGTAACTTCTTTTATTGTTTGTATTTCATCTAAAAAGGTTTGGATAGTGTCCTTTTGATGAAAATCTAAAGAAATTTGAATAAAAGTTTTGATGCCTAACCCAAGTTTTTCTTCGTCAACAAGTGCATGGTAACTTTTTATATACTCCGAATTCTCTAATTTACGAACACGCTCCAAAGTTGGAGCAGGTGAAAGACCAATTTCGTTCGATAATTGAAGATTGGTTATCCTTCCATTTTCTTGTAAAATCTTAAGTATCTGTAAGTCTATTTTATCTATTTCGGTGGCCATAGTATAAGCAAATATAGTATTTTAAGCTACTTACAAAATTTAATTTTTTAAAAAAGTGTTTTTTCAGTTATATATTCTTTTAATTTATATTTTTTAGACTTATCTAAATTTTTTATTAGATTTGTATAAATGAATACATTAGCCGAAGAAAATTATTTAAAATCTATTTTTCACCTATCAGACGCTGAAGAAAGTGTTAGCACCAACCAACTAGCAACTTTGCTTAATACCAAAGCGTCATCAGTTACTGATATGCTGAAGAAATTAGCTGATAAAGCACTTATAAATTATACGCCATATCAAGGAGTTCGCTTAACACTTAGTGGTGAGAAAATTGCCCTTAATATTATTAGAAAGCATAGATTATGGGAGTATTTTTTAGTAGAGAAATTGAATTTTAAATGGGATCAGGTGCATGAAATGGCCGAAGAGATGGAACATATATCGAGCAATGAATTAATTAACAGACTAGATAAATTTATGGGTTATCCTAAATTCGACCCCCATGGCGACCCAATTCCGGATATAAACGGGCAAATCAACCACCATAACCTTAAACTGGTTTCGGCAATCGAGGTAAATGATAGCGGAACCATTTCTGGTGTTAAAAATCATTCACCTAACTTTTTACAATATCTTGAAAAGCAAACACTTACAATTGGTAAAATTATTTCAGTTATTGAAATTATACCTTTCGATCAATCGATGATATTGCAAACAGAAAATAAAGAAGTTCATATTAGTAGTGAAGTTGCCAATAATTTATTAATAGCCTTATGAACAACAGAACCAATCAATCATTAAGTAATGTAAATAGCTCTGTAAAAACAGAGAACAAAACCGGCTGGAGAAAGATAATGGCTTTTATTGGACCTGCCTATTTAGTTAGTGTGGGTTATATGGATCCGGGCAATTGGGCTACAGATATTGCAGGCGGGAGCGGATTTGGATATAAATTAATTTGGGTATTATTCATATCAAACTTAATAGCCCTACTCTTACAATCACTTAGTGCCAGATTAGGAATTGTTAGAGGATTGGATTTAGCGCAAGCTTCTAAAAACGCTTATCCAAAATTTGTTAATTTATGCTTATATATTTTAGCCCAAATTGCAATTATTGCTTGCGATTTGGCCGAAATTATTGGAATGGCCATTGGTTTAAAGCTTTTATTTCATCTTCCACTTATTTGGGGTGTTTGCTTAACAATAACCGATACTGTTTTAATGCTTTTTTTAATGAATAAAGGCATGCGAAAGCTTGAGGCTTTTATAATAGCCATGATTTCAATAATTGGTTTTTCTTACCTAATTGAAATGTTTATTGTGAAGCCGGATATTTTAGAAATTGCGAAAGGGTTTATGCCAAACAACCTTTTTAAAAATGATGCAATTTCTCAACAGATGTTATATATATCAATCGGCATTATTGGTGCTACAGTGATGCCGCATAACTTATACCTCCATTCTGCTTTGGTGCAAACTCGACAAATAAACAGAACCCCTGCAGGAATAAAAAGCGCAATAAAGTTTAATTTGTTTGATACTGCTATAGCCTTAAATTTGGCATTCTTTGTAAATGCCGCTATTTTGATATTGGCAGCAAGTGCATTTTTTAAAAATGGTTTTTTTCATGTAGCCGAAATTCAAGATGCATACCGCCTATTAGCACATATTTTTGGTTCTGTTGCTCCTATTATGTTTGCCATTGCTTTAATTGCATCGGGGCAAAGTTCAACTGTTACAGGAACACTTGCCGGTCAAATAATTATGGAAGGCCATATAAACCTTCGCATTGAACCATGGTTACGCAGATTATTAACAAGAGTTTTGGCCATAGTGCCTGCCATTTTAACCATTCTATACTTTGGGGAAAACGGACTAGGGAATTTAATTATCCTAAGCCAGGTAGTATTAAGTTTACAATTAGGATTTGCCGTTATACCACTTATACATTTTACCTCCAATCGTAAACGTATGGGCGAGTTCGCCATTAGTACTAAGGTAAAGGTTTTAGCATGGGCATGTGCCATTTTGATAATTGGCTTAAATGGAAAATTGGTTATTGAACAGCTAGGGCTTTGGATAAACCAATATCCAAATTCGCTAATTTGGATGTATTGCTTGGTTATACCTATCATAATTGGGGTTTCAGTTTTATTGATATATGTTTTTTTAAGACCAATTTTATATAAGCACCATGATGCACCAGCAAGTGTTCCTCATGGTTTAGCCTCGGCAATTAATGAACTTGAGCCTATAACATATAAACATATTGGCATACCTATTGACTTTTCAAAAAACGATGGCGATACTATAAAACATGCACTTATGCAAGGGGGCAAACTGGCAACCTATACGTTGATTCACGTAGTTGAAACTGCCGGGGCACGTTATTATGGTACCGAAGTAATGGACCATGAAACTCAAAGTGACGCCGATAATTTAGATATATATGTAAACGCTTTATTAAAATTAGGCTACACTGCGGATGCTATAATTGGGTTTGGCAATGCAGCAAATTCAATTTCGAAAATTGTTATTGAAGAGCATATAGATTTTATTGTGATGGGTAGCCATGGGCATAAAGTATTGCGAGATTTAATATTTGGAACAACAGTTAATTCTGTGAGGCATATGGTTGATGTACCAGTTTTGGTAATAAAACCTCAATAAAAGGTAATTATAAAGGCTAATAAAATTTATTCGCATATTTGCAGTTATTGATAAGGTGATGGAGCAGCAAATTTATATTAAGAACAAGAAGGCCTACTTTGAATATTATATACTTGATAAATATACAGCGGGGATAAAACTGCTTGGTACCGAAATAAAATCGATAAGGGAAGGTAAAGCTAATATAAACGACGCGTTTTGTACTTTTATAAACGAACAGCTCTATGTTCGTAACCTCCACATATCTGAATATAGCTATGGCTCCTTTTATAACCATGAAGCTAAGCGCGACCGTGTACTACTACTCCAAAAGAAGGAATTAAAAAAACTGCTTACCCGAGGAGAAGAAAAAGGTTTAACCATTGTACCTCTGGCACTTTTTATTAGCGAACGCGGATTTGCCAAATTAGAGATAGGTTTGGCGCAAGGTAAGAAAACCTTTGATAAGCGCGAAACTATTAAAGAACGTGATACAAAATTGGAAATGGATAGGGTAATGAAAAGGTAACTTGCCTAATTATTTCTTTATTTTAAGAAAAATTCTTTCTTATTTAAAAAAGGGAAACTATTTGAATGTTGTAATTTGCTGAAGGATTTTCATAAACCTTCAACAAATTACAACAACTAATGATTAATTGGCAAACTCAGGCTTTAATTCAGCCCTCATTGCTTTTCTAAATTTTAAAACTTTAGGTTCTGATACTCCTGCAATGTAAGGATTATCTCCATGTAGTCTGTAATACCCTTGATGGTAATTTTCTGCAGCATAAAATGCAGTAAATGGAAGAATTTGAGTCACTATTTTATCCGAATAATGTTTAGAAGCATCAATCTTTTTGATAACCTCTAAAATAGTAGCCTTCTCTGAAGGAGTTCGGTAAAACGCAACTGAACGATAATCAGTACCAACATCAGGTCCTTGACGGTTCAACTCGGTCGGGTCGTGAGCAAAAAAGAATGCATTAATCAGTGTTGAATAACTTATAACCTTGGGGTTATAATAAACTTGAACACATTCGGCATGACCGGTTGTACGGGTACAAACATCTTCATAAGTTGGATTCTTTGTAGTGCCACCTGCATACCCGGCTAAAACAGTATTTACACCTTTTAGTTCAGAAAATGCCTCGGTCATACTCCAAAAACAACCGCCACCAAATGTAGCAACTTCTTCTCCAACCTTTGGTTTTGGTAAAGCTGCTATGTCATTTTCTTTTGATGTTTGCCCATTGGCACAACCTAAAATAAATAAACAAGCAATAAATAAAATATTCTTTTTCATGGTTTTTAAATT
This sequence comes from uncultured Mucilaginibacter sp., assembly GCA_903927645.1. GTDB lineage: Bacteria > Bacteroidota > Bacteroidia > Sphingobacteriales > Sphingobacteriaceae > Mucilaginibacter. The sequence continues at coordinate 20,294 of CAIYNX010000113.1, read as the reverse complement.
AATCAAATGTACGTTCCTAGTAATCTATTGGATGGTCATACACAAGTAATTGTTTTTAATATTTGTTTTATTGTTTAGTCGCAAACATTTTAAAATCCTTACAAAAGTTTAGCTTTTATTTATTAGTGAACTTTTAACCTTGGTTATGATAAAACCTAAGCCATTTATTTTAATTTCATAAACACTTGCCATGAGCATTCCTATTTTCCCAACCGGAAATCCTTTATTGTGCATCCATTCCAAATAGCTAACTGGTAAGTCGCTAATTAAAACGCCCTTATATTTACCAAAAGGCATTTTAGTTTGCACCATCTCAATTAATATTTTAGAGTCGGGAGTTATATTTTCCATACTAGGTAAATATACCCATAAACCTATTTATTGAAAATTTATTACTTTAAATAAGAAGTGGCAAAATTTCAAAGCTTCCCGAGCATTTTAATTGAATATTTTTTAGGTATAAAAACTCAAATCAATTATTATTGTTTAAAATAATAAACAATAAAATATGGAAAAGCGAGAAATTGGCAATTCTGGTATTAAAGTATATCCTTTTGCTTTTGGGGGGAATGTTTTTGGCTGGACAATTAATGAGAAACAATCATTTGAAATTTTGGATGCCTATATAGATTTTGGGCTTGACTTCATTGACACTGCCGATGTATACTCTGTTTGGGCTCCCGGCAATAAAGGAGGCGAATCTGAAACTATTATTGGTAATTGGCTAAAAAAAACTAAAAAGCGCGAAAATGTAATTATAGCCACTAAGGTTGGTATGCAATTGGATATTGATAAAAAAGGACTTTCAAAAAATTATATTATTAATGCGGTTGAGGCTTCCTTAAAACGTTTGCAAACTGATTATATTGATTTATACCAAACGCATAAAGATGACCCTGATACACCTTTACTTGATACCTTAGAAGTACTGGATGATTTAAAAAAGCAAGGTAAAATAAGGGCAATTGGTGCTTCAAACTATAGCAGTGAACGACTAGGGGACGCTATTAAAATAAGTGCTGAACATAACTTAGCGAAATTTGAATGCCTACAACCTGAATACAATTTATACCAAAGGGAAGATTACGAAAAAAATTTGGAGCCTTTTTGTTCGGAAAATAATATAGGCGTTATTACCTATTTTTCGCTTGCTAGTGGATTTTTAACGGGAAAATATCGTTCAGAAAATGATTTTTCAAAAAGTAGTCGCGGACAAGGAATGAAAAAATATTTAAATCCGCGTGGCTTTAAAATATTAGACGCCTTGGATAAAGCAGCAAAGGAATACAATGTTAGTAATGCAGCTATTGCCTTAGCATGGATAATTGCTAGGAAAGGTTTAACGGCGCCAATTGCAAGTGCAACCAATATTGAACAATTAAAAGAATTGGTGATGGCAACCAAACTCAAATTATCTGAAGATACCATAACAAATTTAAATGTAGCCAGTGCATATTAAATTTGTTACTATATAAAAGGGGAGTAAAATCGTTAAAAATTTCACTCCCCTTTAAATATGCTATTAGCTAATGCAATTACCACCTGTCATGATCATGTTAATGGTGATCTCTGCAAAAATCATGGTATTCGATTGCTCTATCAAAACGATCATGATTTTCGAACCTTCTATGTTCAAACCTATCATTAAACCTCCAATCTCTTCTATATTCAGGTTGAACCCTTATACTGTATTCAACCCTCCTATCCTGCTTATTACCAAAACGGTCATGATCTCTGTTACCATATTGGTTTGAATAATATCCTTGATTGTAATTTTGGTCACTTTCTCTGTTACCATACTGATTAGAATAATAACTTTGATTAGTATTTTGGTAATGACTGTTGAACCTGTCTTGTGCATTAACTGCGTTGATAAATAAAACACTAATTGCTATTGCTGATAAAATAATTAACTTTTTCATTGTTTTAAATTTTATACAGTTATGACGACTATAAATTGAAAAGGTTTAACACAGTTTAAGTTTTATACTTTAAATGTTGCTATTGACAAAATTAAATTTGTTATAAATAATGATGTGTAAAATTTTATTCCAATATAAAATTAACAAATTTTTAATTTTATAGCCTAATCAAAAAGAGGTAATAAAAAAACTTTAAACAAACGAACTGAATTTTAATAATTTGGTAAAATTTAAAATGAGTTTAGCCTATTCAATAAATATTCAAAAACAATGGCGCTAAATTTATTAAGTTTGGAGCTATCAATTATCAAATTATGAATACCAGAAAATTAGTTTATGTTTTCTTGCCTTTAGTTGCAATTTCTATTCTCATATTGATTATTAGCTGGAAAAATGCTAAAGTTAAACCATCAAATACAATTGCAAATGCTGGCTTAACGCTTCCTGCAGGCTTTGAGGCTATCGCAATTGCTGAAAATTTAGGGCGAGCTAGGCATCTAACAATCACACCCCAAAATGATATTTATGTTCACTTAGAAGGTTTAAAAAACGGAAAAGGGATATTTGTATTGCATGAAAGCAATGGCAAGGCTACCATTAAAGCAAGTTTAGCAAATTTTGGTGGAACGGGTATTGCTATAAAAAATGGATATCTATATGCTAGCAATGATAAAGCAGTTTATCGATATAAATTAAATGATCAAAATGAAGTTATTAACCCTAACACACCGGAAACAGTGGTATCAGGGTTACTTAGTCGTAGAACACACGAAGCAAAAGCTATATGCTTAGATAATGAAGGTAACCTTTACGTAAATATAGGGGCTTATTCTAATATATGCAGTGAATTTGACCATGACAAAAAAGGATGTCCTATTTTAGATTCGGCTGGAGGAATTTGGCAATTTAAAACAGATAAAATTAACCAACATTATGCAGATGGAATTCGGTATGCAGGAGGTTTAAGAAATGTAGTTGGTTTAAGCTGGAATGACCAAGCCAATCAATTATTTGTAATGCAACATGGTCGAGATGAGTTACATAACCTATTTCCAAAATTATATACACAACACCAATCAGCAGAATTACCTGCAGAATGTATGTTCGCACTAAAAAAAGGTGATAATGCTGGTTGGCCATATGTATATTATGACTGGATTCAAAATAAAAATATGCTTGGCCCTGAATATGGTGGTGATGGGATTAAGGCCGCCGACCCTAAATACATTAATCCGGTGGCAGCATATCCGGGGCATTATGCACCTAATGATTTATTGTTTTACACTGGCACTCAATTTCCAGAAAAATACAAAAATGGTGCATTCATTGCATTTCATGGTTCTTGGAATCGTGCTCCTGAGCCTCAGGCTGGTTATTGCATCGTTTTTCAACCATTTAAAAACGGAATGCCTGATGGTAAATGGGAAGTATTTGCAAACGGCTTTGCCGGTGGACCAGAAAAAACATCACCCAATTCAGCAGAACATCGTCCGTGTGGTTTAGCCCAAGGGCCTGATGGTTCTTTATATGTGGCCGACGATCAAAAAGGTACTCTATATAAAATAACATATAAAAATTAATGCCGTTATTAAAATATCCAATTCTAATTTTTTTTTTCATTTTAGGATTAAACTTTAAGCTTCAAGCTCAAACAAAGACTAAAACTAATAGCAAGCCTAGTAAAAGTGGGTTAAAATCCTCCATTAGGCGAGGCAAAGTAGTTTATATGAATGTTTGTTTAGCATGTCATATGGCGGATGGAAATGGAGTTCCAACCATGAATCCACCATTAATTAAAACGAGCTATGTTTTGGGGGATAAAACTGCGCTTATTAAAATTGTTTTAAATGGTTTTAGTGAAGACGTTGAAATTAACGGACAAAAATTCAGTAACAATATGACACCACATAGCGATTTAACAGATATTCAAATTGCTGATGTGCTAACCTACGTGCGAAAAAGCTTTGGTAACAATGCCTCAGCGATAAAACCCCCAGAAGTAAAAAAAGTTAGACCAGTTAAAAAGATTTAGATTTAAAAAAAAATTAAAGAATAACATAATTTTACATACGCTCAGGTACTTCAATGCCTAATAAATTCATTGCATGCTTAACTACCTTCCCCGATGCAATGGTTAATTTTATTCTGAATTGTTTAATTTCATCACTTTCGGCCTGCAAAATTGATTTTTCATGATAAAACTTGTTATAAATTTTTGCAAGGTCATAAACATAATTGGCTATTATAGCTGGACTGTATCCTTCGGCAGCTGTTTGTATAACTTCGGGATAATTTGATAAGGCTACAATTAAATCTCGTTCTTCACTATCTAGTTTTTCATTATAAACATATTCAGTCGGCACGACATCTACCCTATTTAAGACTGATCTGATACGAGCATGTGTGTATTGAATAAAAGGACCAGTATGTCCCTGAAAATCAACAGACTCGTTTGGATCAAATAATAAACGCTTTTTAGGATCAACTTTGAGCAAGAAATATTTCAATGCCCCCAATCCAATCGTATGGTATAACTCCATTTTTTCTTCATCAGCAAAATCATTAATCTTCCCAAGGTTTTCTGTATGAACTCTCGCTGTTTGTTGCATTTCATTCATCAGATCATCTGCATCAACAACTGTTCCTTCACGCGACTTCATTTTTCCTGAAGGGAGGTCGACCATTCCATAGGATAAATGGAACAAACCTGCTGCTCCCTCCTTTCCTAACTTTTTAAGGATGGTAAATAGTACCTTAAAATGGTAATCTTGTTCATTCCCAACCACATAAATTGATTTATCCATGTGGAAATCATTGTATTTTAGTTGAGCAGTGCCTAAATCCTGAGTCATATAAACAGATGTACCATCAGAACGCAAAAGCAATTTTTGATCGAGTCCTTCATCGGTTAAATCAATCCATACTGATGAATCTTCCTTTTTAAAAAACACCCCTTTTTGGAGTCCTTCCTCAATTATATCCTTTCCAAGCAAATAAGTACCCGATTCAAAATAGAATTTATCGAAGTTTACTCCTAAAGTTTTGTAAGTTTCAGTGAACCCTTCATAAACCCAAGAATTCATGGTTTTCCAAAGCGAGATTACATCGGGGTCACCAGCCTCCCATTTTAGGAGCATTTCTTGTGCTTCTATTATTAGGGGCGCATTTTTTTTACTTTCCTCTTCCGAATTACCAGCAGCTATTAACGCTTCAATCTGCTTTTTATATTCCTTATCAAAAAGTACATAATATTTTCCAACCAAATGATCACCTTTTAAACCAGATGAATTCGGCGTTTCGCCATTACCAAACTTTTGCCAGGCAAGCATTGATTTACAAATATGAATACCCCTATCGTTAACCAAATTTGTTTTAACCACTTCATAACCAGCAGCAGCAAGTATTTCGGCTACAGAGAACCCCAAAAGATTATTACGAATATGCCCTAAATGCAAAGGTTTATTGGTATTTGGGGATGAGTACTCTACCATCACTTTCTTACCGTTTAGTTTAAATTGGGCAAATTTGGGGTCTAGAATTTCATTAAAAAGTTTATTTGTCCAGAAGCTATCAGTTAATGAAAGATTTAAAAAACCTTTTACAACATTAAAACCTGCTATTTCAGTTAAATTATTTGCAAAGTATTCACCAATTTCATTTCCTGTTTGTTCAGGCGATTTTTTTGAGAACTTAATCAACGGAAATGTTACCAGAGTTACTTGTCCTACAAATTCTTTGCGGGTTTCTTGTATATTTATAATGGCCAGATCAATATCAGTTCCATATAATTCCTTTACTGCTTTAATAACAGCATCAAAAATAAATTTCATTCCCCAAAATTAGTTAAATTGATTGAATCGAGATTAATTCGTTTTATTTAGTTCTAAACCATTATCAAAAAATGCAATATTTTTTGATGGATAATAATCTAAATTACCTACAATAATTAAATCACATAAATTGAAACAAAATCGAACCATCATTCTAAATGAAAAAAATTTAACAAATTTTAGTTCTACCTTAATTTACAAAAATTCTGAATAGCTTTGTTTTTTATAAATCCATTTTATGATTCTGAATAACCAAGATTTTAAATTAAATGTAACCTCAGAAATTGGCACCTTACGTGCTTTATTAGTGCATAGTCCTGACAGTGGCCTAGGCAAAGTAGTACCCTCCAAAGCCCAAGATTGGCTTTTTGAAGATATAGTACATTTGGATACTATGCGAAGAAATGAATATGATTATTACATAAAACTCCTACTTTATTTTCTAGATCCAGAAAAAATAAAAGGAAAATTGGCAATTATTGATTCTGTTGAAAGTAACCGTTCTTTTTTTAAACCCGATAATGCAGAATTTCATGCATCAAATAAAGTAATTGAAATACAAACATTACTGGCTGATATACTAATTGAAGATGATATACGCAAAAAACTTGTGGCAGCAGTATGTGCCATTGAAGGCTGCAATTACCGCCTGCAATTACAATTAATTGATACCCCGGCCCTCGAACTTGCTAAGATTATAATCTCAGGATCATTAAATAATGATGAAATGATTTTTGCTCCTATCCCTAACCTTATATTTTCTAGGGATATTGGAATTACTATTAACAATTTTATGTTACTCAATAAGCCGGCTAAGAAAGCAAGGGCTAGAGAAACATTATTGGTAAGGTATATTTTCTTTAATCATCCACTATTTGAAGCTTACCGAAACAACATATTAGAAATTCCAGAGACAGTTCAACATTTTTTGCGTCCCGGAGAAGAACATGATGAAAAAACAACGTTAGAAGGTGGAGATGTTATGATGGTAAGTCCTGATCATCTTTTAATTGGCTGTAGCGAACGTACCTCGGTAAGTGGAGCTAATGAAGCTATTAAACTTTTGTTTCAAAATAAGGTTGTTAAAAAGGTAACAATTGTTAAGATTCCGCATAAGCGTGATTATATGCATATTGATACAGTTTTTACACAAGTAAAACGGAATGTATGGGTTTTATTACGTTCGCTGGCAAATCCTGAAGGTGATGAAGACTCAAATGAACCAATTGACTGGTTTGCCGATAAAAAAGCAAAAGACAAAACTGAAATTGTTCAATTTGAAAAAGGAAAAAAACCTAAAACATATAATAGTTTAGAAGATTTATTGACAGATATAAGCGAAAATGATTTAGAAAGCAAAAAGAAAACTAAGTTTATTTATTCTGGAAATGACACCTTTCCTTATGATGCCCGCGAACAATGGACTGACTCATGTAACCTACTAGCCCTAAAAGAGGGAGTGGTGTTAGGATATGACCGTAATGATAAAACCGTTGAATCATTTAAAAAGCATGGGTTTGAAATTATAAGGGTTGCTGATTTATTGCAAAAATTTGAAAACAATGAATTAGATCCGCAAGAAATGAAGGATACCCTTATCCTTATGCCATCTGCCGAATTATCAAGAGCGCGTGGAGGATTTCATTGTATGAGTATGCCAGTTACAAGGGAAAAAGTACTCTAAAATTTATATCTTTTTTAAGGCAAACACAAATACATAATACAAATTAGATTCTGAGAATTAAGAATCTGTGAAATAAAATTATAATGAACTCAAATAGTCAGTCTATTAACGAAATTTTAATGATAAAGCCAATTAATTTTGGTTTTAATGAAGAAACTGCTACAAGCAATGCCTTTCAAAACAGAAATTCCGAAAAAAATGGTGTTCAGGAAAAGGCATTGACCGAATTTAATAATATGGTTGAAGTTTTAAGACAAAATGGGGTAAATGTTACAGTAATTGAAGACACACCACAACCATATACTCCTGATTCAATATTTCCAAACAATTGGATTTCATTTCATGATGATGGAAATATTTTTTTGTATCCAATGCAGGCAGTAAACCGTAGATTGGAACGTAGAATAGATATTATAGAACAAATAGAGGAAAATTTTAAAGCCAAACAAATTATTGACTTCAGCAAGTTTGAAGCAGAAAATAAGTTTTTAGAAGGTACCGGTAGTATGGTATTGGATAGAATTATCAAAAAAGCCTATGCATGCTTATCACCGCGTACTGATGTAGAGGTATTAGATTTATTCTGTAAACAATCTGGCTATAAAGCCGTTTGTTTTGATGCCATAGATGCAAATGGAACACCTATTTACCATACCAATGTATTAATGTGCATCGGTAGCAAATTTGCTGTAATATGTTTAGATAGTATATCTAAGCCAAATGAAAAAAAGATGGTGATTGATTCCCTTCTATCAGATGGAAAAGAAATTATTGAAATATCTTTCAACCAAATGAACAATTTTGCCGGTAATATGTTGGAGGTTAAAAACAAAATTGGGGAGACGTTGATTGTAATGTCGGAAAGTGCCTTTAAGTCCTTAAATACGAACCAAAAAACAAGTTTAGAAAAATATGGTAAGCTTGTCTATGCTGAAATTGGTACTATTGAAACTAATGGCGGTGGTAGCGCAAGGTGTATGATGGCAGAAATTCATTTACCTTTAAAAAACTAAATCTTATGTGTTAAACGAAGATTAACCATTGTTTTTTAAATTTCATAATTGCATAGCAGCTTCAAATTATATTTCAATTTTAATTGTTTAGAGGTTAATCCTTTAAATAATGATGGTTTCTTCAAAAAAAATTACAAAATAATCCATATAAAAATTACATTTTTGCGAAAATTTTTAATAGATGCAAAGTTATCAGGAATTTCTTGACCTAAGTGTAGGCTTTCCTCAGGAAGGCTTCGAAATAATAGAGGATGAATTATATTTTCATGACTTAAATTTAATGGAAATGATTGAAACGTATGGCACCCCATTACGCTTCACCTATTTACCTATGATAACTAAGAAAATTCAACAAGCAAAACTATTGTTTCAACAAGCAATCATAAAAAACAATTATAGGGGTAGTTATAAATATTGCTATTGTACCAAAAGCTCGCATTTTAAGCATGTGGTTGAAGAAGCCTTAAAAAACGAAATTCACCTCGAGACTTCTTCGGCATTCGATATGCCTATGATTGATGCATTGGAGAAAAAGGGAGTTGTTGATAAAGACATTACGGTAATATGCAATGGCTTTAAAACATTTCAATATAAAACCTATATAGTTGATATGTTACATGATGGTTTTAAAAACATCATCCCGGTTTTAGACAATAAAGAAGAATTCAATCTTTATGATGATGAAATTGAAATGGATACTCCTTGTAACTTAGGCATACGCATTGCTGCGGAAGAACAACCTGATTCGCAATTTTATACATCACGTTTGGGTGTAAGGATGGAAGATATCATTGACTTTTATTATAATAAGATCGAAAACAACCCTAATTTTCAGGTTAAGCTTTTGCATTTCTTCATTAATTCTGGAATTTCTGATACACCATATTACTGGAACGAACTAGAAAAGTATGTAACACTTTATTGTAAATTTAAGAAAATAAATCCTGCACTTGATACATTGGATATTGGTGGTGGAATGCCCTTCAAGGATTCGTTGGTGTTTGATTTTGATTATGAGTACATGATTAATGAAATTGTAGCCCGTATAAAGGAAATTTGTGCCGAAAACGATACTATTGAACCTGATATCATTACAGAATTTGGAAAATACACAGTAGCGGAAGCTTCGGGTATTTTATATAAAGTATTAGGTAGGAAACAGCAAAACGATCGTGAACGCTGGTTAATGCTTGATGGTTCCTTTATTACCAACCTTCCAGATGTTTGGGCATTGAATCAAAAATATATTCTATTACCTATCAATAACTGGGATTCAGAATATGAGCGTGTAAATTTAGGAGGAATAACTTGCGATGGGCAGGATTATTACAATCAGGAAGCCCACATGAATAGTGTATTTATGCCCAAAACCAGGAAAGTTCAATACCTAGGCTTTTTCAACACAGGTGCTTACCAAGAAGTATTAAGTGGTTATGGTGGTATTCATCACTGTCTTCTACCCTCACCCAAGCATGTTATTATAAGACGTAATAGGGATGAAACTTTCAATTTCGAAGTATTTGGTGAAGAGCAAAACAGTAAACAAGTGATGAAAATTTTAGGTTACACAACCTAATTATTGTTATATAAAGTTTTAAAAAATTGTAACAACTTAAATAATTGATAGTCATAACAAATCAAAGCCATTGTTATGAACTGGAAAACCGTACTTAAAAAAGCCCCAAGCAATAAGCCAAAAAAATCAAAATTCAGGGAATGGATTGATGCCATCGTATTTGCAGCGGTAGCAGCAACTATCATTCGAGGATTATTATTTTCAGCCTATGCCATCCCGTCAGGCTCAATGGAAGGAACATTATTTGCTGGAGATTTTTTATTTGTGAGCAAAATTAGTTATGGCCCCCGTATGCCAATTACCCCATTGGCTATTCCCTTTTTAGAATCGGAGGTAACTAAATATAATATCAAAACCTATTGTGACGGTATCAAATTACCCTATTTCCGTTTGCCAGGTTTAACAGAAATAAAAAAAGGGGATGTAGTGGTTTTTAACAAACCCGAGGAGGCAACCCCTTCTTATAATCGTCCAATAGATGCCCGCACAAATTTAATTAAGCGCTGTCAGGCCACTCCTGGCGATGAGCTTGGCATCGTGAACGGACAGGTAATCATTAACGGCAAAGCTGCTTCGAATGCCGAAAAAATACAAACATCTTATAAAGTTACGTTTGAAGATTTTAAAACATTTAATCAGGATGTTTTTCAAAACCTAAACATAGAGATACTAAACCAAATTGATTTTAATACATTTGAGATGATTATTCCGAAAGATAACCTGAAAACTTTTTCCGGATATTCAAAAATAAAAAGCATTATCCCTGTGGTAATGCCTAATGGTCAATACCAGCAGGATGTTTTCCCCAATAACCCAAAATTCAAATGGAATCAGGACAATTTTGGACCGCTTATTCTACCCAAAAAAGGTTATGTTATTCCATTAAATGATTCAACAATGATTTTATACAAACGAGCAATTGAGCTTTATGAAAATAATAAGGTTGAACAAAAAGGTACCGACTACTTTATAAATGGTAGTAAAACAAATAGTTATACCTTTAAAATGAACTATTATTGGATGATGGGCGATAACCGGCATAATTCGCTCGATTGCCGATTTTGGGGATATGTACCAGAAGACCATATTATTGGGAAAGCGATGATTACTTGGTTAAGTATTGACAATAATGGTACATTCTTAAATAAAATACGCTGGAACCGAATCTTCAAATTAATTAAATAGGTAATTATCTATAAATTATTGCACTAATTTATTTAAAGCAATTTAATTTGAGATTTCGATTTTAAATATTGATTTCGTATTCAAACTATTCGAGCCAAAACCATAAATTCGCAAAAAGATAAGGGGAAAAGGTTTTGGACTATTTACAAGGGTTAAACCCGGAACAACAAGCAGCAGTACAGCAAATTAACGGTCCGGTAATGATAGTTGCTGGAGCAGGCTCTGGTAAAACTCGGGTTATTACCTACCGTGTAGCGCATTTAATTCGCAATGGTATTGATTCTTTTAATATACTAGTACTAACCTTTACCAACAAAGCTGCTCGTGAAATGCGCGACCGTATAACCAAACTGGTGGGGTTGGATGCAAAAAATATTTGGATGGGTACCTTTCACTCAGTTTTTGCAAAATTATTGCGGGTAGAAGCTGATAAAATTGGTTATCCAAATAATTTTACTATTTATGATACAGACGATAGTAAAAGCGTATTGAGAGCTATTTTAAAGGAAATGAACCTGGATGATAAGCTTTACAACCCCAACTTTGTTTATAACCGAATTTCAGCAGCAAAGAATAATTTGGTATCATGGCAAGAATATCAACAAAATGAACAAATTCAGGCCGACGATTTTTCAGGTGGAAGAGGTCATCTTGGTAAAGTATATGAAAACTATTGTACGCGTTGTTATCGTGCCGGAGCAATGGACTTTGATGATTTACTTTTCAAAACCAACGAACTCCTAAAAAGATTTCCTGATGTATTGAATAAATACCAGCATAAATTTAAATATATAATGGTAGATGAGTATCAGGATACTAATTTTTCGCAATATTTAATAATAAAAAAACTGGCAGCTGTTCATGAGAACATTTGTGTGGTTGGGGATGATGCGCAAAGCATTTATGCCTTTAGAGGTGCCAATATTCAAAACATCCTAAATTTTGAAAAAGACTACCCCGATTTAAAGGTTTATAAACTTGAACAAAATTATAGGTCAACGCAAAATATAGTAAACATAGCCAATAGCATAATTGCCAATAACAAAGAGCAATTAAAAAAGCACGTTTATTCGGAAAAAGAAGAAGGCGATAAAATAAAAGTTATGCGCGCTTTTAGTGATAATGAAGAAGGTAAACTTGTTGCAGAAGCTATATTACAAGAAAGGTCGACTAAGGGTTTGCAATGGAATAACTTTGCCATTCTATACAGAACCAATGCCCAATCTCGTTCAATGGAAGAGGGTTTGAGGAAATTGGGTATACCTTATAAAATATACGGTGGCTTATCATTTTACCAACGTAAAGAAATTAAAGACTTAATAGCATATTTTAGGTTAACCTTTAATCCCAATGATGAGGAAGCTTTAAAACGGGTAATAAATTACCCACGCAGGGGAATTGGTGATACTACAATTGATAAAATTATTTTAAGTGCAGGTATAAATAATATAACCCCTTGGGAAGTTATAATTGAATCTCAAAAATATCTAGATGGGCGAAGTTCAACTTCTGTAATTGCTTTTTCAACCATGATTCAAAGCTTTCAGGTAATTACCAAAAACCAAACAGCTTATGAATCAGCTTTACACATTGCACAACATAGTGGGCTACTCAAAGATCTTTACGAGGATAAATCAGTTGAAGGTCTTAATCGTTATGAAAACATTCAGGAATTATTAAATGGAATTAAAGAATTTTCAGAAAGGGAAGATATAGAGGAGAAGGGATTAGATATTTTTATGCAGGACATTGCATTACTTACTAACGATGATAAAGATAAGAACCCTGATGCGGATACAGTATCATTAATGACTATTCACTCTTCTAAAGGACTTGAATTTCCCCAAGTTTATGTTGTTGGTTTGGAGGAAAACTTATTTCCATCGCAGATGTCGTTAAATTCACGTGCTGATTTGGAAGAAGAAAGACGTTTATTTTATGTGGCTTCAACCAGGGCAGAAAATAAGCTTACATTTAGTTATGCAACTTCAAGGTTTAAATTTGGTACCTTAATTAGCTGTGAACCAAGTAGATTTTTGGATGAAATAGCCCCCCAATACCTAGAACTTGATTTCACAGCAAAACCATCATCAACAAACAATCCATATTTTGATGATGAAAGAAATGAGTGGACAAAAAAAAGTGACAGCTTTTCCAAACCCAAGGCAAGCACTCAAGTTAAAACTACTTCAATCTTAGCAAAAGCTCACATACCTTCAATTAACTTTGCTCCATCTGATACTTCCAATTTACAGATTGGTATGGAAGTTGAACACGAACGATTTGGATTTGGAAAAGTAATTGCCATAGAGGGTAATAAACCTGATATAAAAGCTACAATTTTCTTTAAAGAAATAGGACAAAAACAACTTCTATTAAAATTTGCCAAACTTAGGATCATAAATAATATATAAAAAATTACACATTTTTTGTAGAATTCTTTTCCCATTTATAATGCTAATTTTATAATTAATATTATTTTTGTAATGATTACCCTATAATTAATATTGGCATCAATTTTGCGTTATATTACAATAACTCAAAACACAAAACAAAACATAAAACAATGACTGAGAATTTAACAGAAAATTTAAAAAAGAAAACCACCAATAAATCTGTTGGGAAAAATATCAGGACTTTACGCCATCAAAGGAACTGGAGTCAGGAAGATATAGCCAATAGAATTGGTATTTCGATTCCTGCATTTTCCAAAATTGAAACAGGTGTAACTGATATTAATTTATCAAGATTAGAACAAATTGCCAACATCTACGAAGTAAATGTTACTCAATTATTATCATTAGAAATGGATGATATGGAACCACAACAATCAAGCTTAAGTATTGCACAAAAGAAAATTCTTGAACGTGAAGCTGAAATAGCTAGCTTACAACGTAAAGTGATATTGCTTTATGAAGAATTACGTGCAAAAACTTTAGGCTTATAATAAACTTATTTTCTCCGTTACTTTAAAAAGTTAAATACTAATAAACAGTATTTAACTTTTTTATTTTTAATGCCTTTTACAATTCAATCAAAAAGGGTACTTGAACAAATAATTATTCATTTTTTCAATTTTGAATAAAAATAAAAGACTAATTGTAATTAAATTAATTTGAGTGAATTACAAATATGTTCCATGTGTTGAGGCTGAATATCCAAATGAAGAACAAACCTAATTGAGTAAGGTCCGGTAGTTAAAGCTTTAATTCCGTAATTGGCCAAGCGCTCAATAATATTATTTGCAGGTTCTATTGTTTCAAAAACAATTATATTAGTTTCAACGGGTATGATGCTCTTTACCCAATTACAATTATTTAATATATTGCTTAACATTTGGGCATTATTATGATCATCTTTTAATCGCTCAATATGATTGTCCAGAGCGTATATTCCTGCAGCAGCCAAAAAACCTGCCTGACGCATACCTCCACCTAAAACTTTTCTTATCCTTCTGGCATATTTTATTGTTTCAAAATCAGCCAGCAAAACTGAACCCACAGGGGCTCCTAAACCCTTTGATAAACAAACAGAAATACCATTAAAAAGCGCTCCATATTCTGACGCCTTATCCCCCGTTTTGGTTAAAGCATTAAAAATCCTTGCACCATCTAAATGTAATTTAAGTCCTTTTTGTTTACATAGTTCAGCTATTGGTATTATTTGGTTCAATGTATAACAACTTCCACCTCCACGGTTAACAGTATTCTCCAAAACCACTAAACTTGTATGCGGATAATGGACATTATCAGCGTTTATTTCAGGAGCAATCATTTCTGCAGATAGGATTCCTCTTTCAGCATTTAACAATCTGGTTGAAACTGCTGAGTTAAATGCAATACCACCACCTTCATACCGATAAACATGTGCAGTCTGATCTGCTATTAGCTCATCCATTGGCTGCGTAAAACATTTAATTGCAATTTGGTTTGTCATTGTTCCGGAAGGACAAAAAATACCGGCTTGCATTCCAAAAATCGCTGCTGTTTTCTTTTCTAAGGCATTAATTGATTCATCTTCTTCAAAAACATCATCACCTACTTTTGCGCTATACATAGCATCCAACATACCTGCAGTAGGTTTTGTTACCGTATCACTTCTTAAATCAACTACCATATTTAAAATATATCGATAATTTGTAAGCCAGATAGGCTTAATTATCTAAATTAGATTCCTCAACTTTTTTCTTCAAATCTTCCTTAAATGCCTTTAGATTTTCTACTATCTTTTCATCGGCTGTTGACAATATTTGAGCAGCCAATATACCTGCATTTTTTGCAGCATTTAATGCAACAGTTGCCACAGGTATTCCATTTGGCATTTGCAAAATAGATAAAATAGAATCCCATCCATCAATAGAATTACTCGATTTTACCGGAACTCCAATAACTGGCAAATGTGTTAATGAGGCCACCATACCTGGTAAATGCGCTGCTCCTCCAGCTCCTGCAATTATTACCTTTAGGCCTCTTTCTGGTGCTGTACGAGCGTAATTAAACATTCGGTCGGGTGTACGATGTGCCGATACTACTAAAATTTCATATGAAATGCCGAGCTCTTTTAAAATATCAGCAGCATCTTGCATTACAATTAGATCAGACTTGCTACCCATAATAATGCCAACCTCAGGTAATTTATTCATTTATTTTTTATTTTTTTTATCCAAAATGTTATAATTATTCCAATAAGAAATAAAATACCAATAAAAATGATCCATCTAATAATTCTTTCAAAAATATGATCAGTCTCTGATACATCATCTTGTATCAAATTCATATTGGTGGATGTTAATTTAAATGAATCAAAAAATGATTTCAAATATACATTTTCATCATCAAGCGGGTTAATTGAATGTATGCTATAATTAACCAATGTATGATTCAAATAATATACCTGATTATACCCATAATAAATTTTGTCTTTTTTTATAGATTTATACCCAAATTCGATACCAATTAAATTTTTGAGTCGAATATTCCTTGCATATATAAGTTGTGCATTTGCTCCTGCTAAAGTACCTTTGATGATAGCTTGATATAATTTATCAAGATTATTACTGTTACCAAATAAAACAATTGAATTATTTTGAAGCGGTGCCAATTGTAAAAAATATAAAAAGCCATTGCTGGAGTTTAAATAAATAGTATCTCTTTTTCCAACCTTAATTTGAGGAAGGCTAGGGAAAGATATTGAACCAAAGTTTTTAATGTTTTGGGTGAAATTAAGCTGACTAAATGCAAAAAAATTAAAGTTGGTTAGTATTAAAACTAAAGCAATAATCTTTTTCATCAATGTTAACTAACTTACTACTTTTAAAGTTTCTTGTACCAAACTTGCTTTTTGAATTGCCTTTTCTCTGTCTTGGTCTACAATTGTAACATGTCCCATTTTTCTAAAAGGTTTCGTTAAAGCTTTACCGTATAAATGTATGTATACACCCGATATTTGGAGTAACTTATCAATACCCTGATATATTGCTGGACCTTCAAAACCCTTACTTCCTAAAACATTTATCATGATAGCGTTTGTTAAACATGCAGTATCACCTAAGGGTTGATTGAATATTGCTCTAAGATGTTGCTCAAATTGGGATACTATATTTCCCTCAATAGTTTGATGCCCGCTGTTATGTGGTCTGGGGGCCAATTCATTAACTAAAATATTGCCATTTTTATCTAAAAACATTTCCACCGCTAAGAGGCCGATAATTTTTAAATCAACCGCAATTTTTGTAGCAATTTCTGCAGCTTCCTGTTGTATTTGAAAAGAAAGCGTGGAAGGGGATATTAAATATTCAACTAAATTAACATCAGGATTAAATTCCATTTCAACCAATGGGAATGTCTTTACATCACCACGTTCATTTCTAGCAACGATAATTCCTATTTCTTTTTCAAAATCTATCAATTCTTCAATGAGGCTAGGTTCAGTAAAGGCATTTTTAAGATATGATTGGTCAATTAACTTATAAACACCCTTCCCATCATAACCATCTCTTCTCAGCTTTTGTATATACGGAAACTTGAAATGGCTTTCCTCCAATTGTTTTAAAGAGGATATTACTTGAAATGGCGCTGTGGGAATATTATTCTCTTTAAAAAACTGTTTTTGTAAACCTTTATCTTGTATAAGTCTAATTACTCGTGGCTGTGGGTAAACTACTACTCCTTCCCTTTCTAGTTGTTCAAGTGCATCTACATTAACCTTTTCTATTTCAATAGTGAGTAAATCAACTTTTTTACCAAAATTATAAACTGTATCAAAATCACTCAAAGAGCCAAGCACAAATTCATCACATATTTTACGGCAAGGAGCATCTTTGTCAGGGTCGAGCACTTTTATGGTAACATTGTAATTAATTGCTTGTTGAATAAGCATTCGGCCAAGTTGACCACCACCTAAAATACCTAATTTTAAATCACCGTAAAACGCTTTCATTTTATAAATGCAAGTTTAGGTTAAAAGTATCAAATATTATTAATGATTTTATTTCAAAGCTTTAAATTTATAATTATTGGCATTTTAATATAAAAATGTAGAAACCTTTAATAAAAATGAGACAACAGATTTAATTATACTGAACCTAATTATTGCATATATTGGTTTAAAAATTCGGCAATACTATTTCTTATTTCTTGAGAATCAAACATTGGGCCATAATGAGGGGCTCCTGCTACAATATTCAATTCATTTTTTATACCTGCTTTAGTAAGGAGTTTACTAAAGTTAATAGATTGATCAGGATTTACAGAATCATCTTTCTCACCTTGTATAATCAAAAATGGAGGATCATTTTTATCGATGTAAGAAATTGGACTAGCTTTTTTAGCCAAATTAGGATTATCTTTAGGTAATGCACCTAATAATAATTTTATTGGATTTTCAGGATTAATGTCATCATTTCCTTTTAAAGTTAATAAATCGGTTGGTCCATAAAAATCAAACACTACATTTATTTTAAATTGAGTTTTTTTACCCATAGGGTAAAATTCTTTTACATTATTATTATTTGATAGGGCTACCAAATTTGCCAAATGGCCACCTGCAGAAAAACCAATTAATGCCATACGACTAGCATCAATGTTATATTGAAAACCATGTTCATATAAATATTCAATTGCTTGATTACAGTCCTGAATTTGTGCCGGAAATTTTGCAGTAGTACTATACCGATAATCAATAGAAGCAACTGCAAAACCTTTGTCAATAAAAAGTTTGAGCGTATTGGTCATATAGCTCATATCTGCATATTTATCATTAAGCTTCCAGGCGCCCCCATGTATCCAAACAATTAGTGGGTAGCTTAATTTTTTTACTGGTGGAAAATAGATATCGAGCAAATGTTTCTTAAGGGTGTCGTCTGCATAGGGTATATTTTCATCAATAATAGTACCCAGAGGAAAGTAGCTCTTTTTATTATTTTGGGCAAATGATATGTTAAAAATAAAAAATAATAGTATTATAGAAAGTAACTTTTTCATAAAATAAATAAATTAGAATAATTAAAATAAGAAATAGTTTACTTTTTATGAAGTAACTTAAAATGGTAAATTTTCGTTTTCACCATTTAACATTTCATTTATTTCTAAAATAATCTTATCAATATCATTAACACATACATTCATCATATCGATACATTCCTGTTTCCCAACTAAACCGTCCTTCTCTATATTTAATAGTCCTTTTAAGGATGATATTGGCCCCCTAATCTGGTGAGAAAGATAAGATGAATAACTCTCAAGCTTTACATTTTTTTGTTGTAATTCCTTAGTTCTATCAAGAATTATTTCTTCCAGATGCAGGTTTATTTGTTCAACCATTTGCTTTTGTTTTAAAACCTCATCATTTAAGGCTCTTAATTGTATGTTTGTTTTTGCTTTTCGTTTTACATTGCTAAATAATAATCCAACACTAGCAATCAACAAAACAGTGATTGCAACTGAGGCTAAAAACTTAACCCTATCGAGCTTTTGGTTATCCAAAAGTCTTTCATTTTCACGTTTACGTTCGGCCGCTCTTGCTTGTTCTCTGATAAATTCAATTTGAGTAATAATGCCTTTATCATGGTCAATACTATCACGCTGGTATACCGTATATAAATTTAATACGGCTTGCTTATAGTTTTTTCGCTTAAATTCTAACAAATAACTATAATACCTGAAATTTGAAACAATTTGGGTACTTTTAACTATTGAAGCGTAGTTCATACCTTCAGAAATTATTTTATCAGCTTCCTTGTATTTGCTTTGTGAAATAAATAATTCTGCCAAGGTGATATCTATACTAGCAACAGTTCTATTTAATGCTAATTCTTTGGCACTTTTATTAGCCTCAATTAACATTGTATAGGCCTTGTCATACTGTTTTAGGTTAAAAAAAATAACTCCAATATTCTGTTTACAAATAACCTGTAAGGTTGTATCCTTTACAAGGTTTAATAATTTAAGACTATTATTATAGTAGTCAATTGCTTTCAAAAAACTATTTTCCCGAAAATAAACTATACCCATATTTAAATAAATTGAAGCAATAAGATGTTTATTACCTAATTTATTAGCAATAACCAATGCTTTGTTAAAAAAAGTTAAGGCTTGTAAATTGTCAAAACTTGTGTATAAATTTCCTATGTTGTTATATACTTTAGCTTCACTAGGCAAATCATTAATTTGTTGGAAATAATTTAGCGCAGATAAATAATTATTAATGGCTAATGTGGTATGGTTAAGGTATGAATTAGCTATTCCAATAATCCTTAAAGATTCTCCAATTCCATAAATAAAATTTATTTTCCGAGACTCTTTTAAAGCCTTTTCTCCAATTTCAATTGTTTGGGTAGGGTTTGTTAATCTTAAGGTATATCCTTGTATTAATGATTGACTTATTTGAGCCGTGTCAGTCCCCATTATATCATCCGCATGAAAATTAAACGATGAAGCTTTCGAACTCATCAATAAGAGCAATCCAATAATAAATAAATATATTTTCATTAATAAAATGAAGGTTTACTATCAATAAAGATATAAAATAATTTTATGTTATTATAATATGATAAAAAATAATAGCTAAGATATTTTAAATTTTATT
>CAIYNX010000112.1 GCA_903927645.1 uncultured Mucilaginibacter sp. | reverse complement strand
ATTATTAATTGCATTATTTTTTTTATAGTGCTTAATGATAATTACAAAAATATGCTCAAAGAATTAAACATTGAACCGAAAATACATGGGCTTAAAGCCTTAAAAGAGCCAAATAATATAAATAAGCTTTATACCACCATTATAAAAAAAGCTTGGGAAGGTTATGACCAATCAAAGGTTATTAAGGAGATAGAAGATATTAGTGCAATGGTATCAACAAACCATGTATTTAGAATTACCTTTGAAGATGATGATATAATTATTGCTAAACTTTCTCAATTTGGGGCTTTTGAATCTTTTAAAGAGGATCATAGAATTATTCATTCATTATCAAATAACCTTCTTTACCCTTTCGAAAATCTTCTCGCTAAATCTTTGTTAAAAAACAATCGTGTTTACGTTTATAGATATAAACATGACAAAACAGATGCTTGGGTAGTTTTTTATAATCCAACCCGAATCCTAGATAGATTACCAAATAGGTTAGATGAAAACCAAATAAAAAAATTCGGACAGCAAATAGGTAAGTTTCATAAAGCATGTTCCAGGGTAAAAAATGTATTACCAAAATCGTCAAAAACCTTACGAACTGACATTTATTCACTTCAGCAACAATTAGAAGTAAATGAAAAGAATTTTGGCTCAGCAATGCAGGTTGATTTTTTAAAATATCATTGCGATTTATTTCTAAAAAACAGATCGAATTATAATATGAAATCATTCGAAATAATTCCTGTATTTATTGATTGGAACATAGGCAACTTTTCGGTTACTAAAAATCAGGAACTTTATTCAAGGTGGGATTATGATTGGTTCAGAATGAGTTATAGAGTTTTAGATTTTTATTTTTTTAGTCGCGTGGTTTCTAATATTGGAGATAAAACAATATTCAGCTATAACATCAATACCATGATGGAAGATAGGTTCATCATATTTTTGAAAGAGTATCACAAAGTAAACCCACTTACAACTGATGAAATTTATTTTTTAAAAGAGGCCTACCGGTTTTTTATTTTAAATTATGTAATAAAGGATGGCAAGTACTTTTTTAATGAACAATATGCAAAAAAGCTACAAGAGGAGGCGTTTGAAATATATTTACCTTCGGTAGATCGTGATTTTGATGCTGAACATATAATTCATGAATTAAAAATAAATTAGGTTATTAATTAAAACAAACCCATGAACCATATTGATAACTTTAAATCAATTATTGACAGATATGAAGTAATATTTTTTGATTCTTTTGGTGTAATCAAAAATTACAAAGGTTTGGTTTCTGGCATTGAAAAAACTTTTAACTATTTAGAAAAAGAAAATAAGGATTTCTACATTGTTACCAATGATGCCTCTAGAAGTCCGGAACAATTAGCAAATGGTTTTGTGAACATGGGACTTAAAAACATAAAAACAAACCATATTGTCTCCTCAGGGATGCTAACCAAAGAATATCTTGATTTAAAGGTTAATAATGGAATTGTAGCTTATTTGGGTACAGAAAACTCCGCCAATTATTTAGAATCAAAAAGCTTGCTTACTTTGCCGGTAAGTAAAATTGATCACACTAACATTGAAAAAGTAAACGCACTTGTTTTTTTAGATGATGAGGGCTTTAATTGGTTTGAAGATTTGAACAAAACAGTTAATATTCTTAGAAAAAGAACAATACCAATAATTGTAGCCAATACTGATTATGCTTATCCCCTTTCAGTTAATGATGTCTCCATATCAATTGGTGGTTTAGCTAATATGGTTGAGGGTATAGTTGGTAAAGAATTCATTAGGTTCGGGAAACCAGATTCACAAATGTTTATGTTTGCTTATGACCTTATTAGAGAAAACCGCATTATTAATAAAAAACAAATTGTAATGGTTGGCGATACCTTACATGCTGATATATTGGGAGGTAATAAATTTGGACTTGATACGGTTTTAGTACTTTCTGGAAATACCTTGGCTCTTGATGCGGAAACCCTTATAAAAACATCGGGAATAGTACCTACCTATATTTGTGATAAAGCAGTTGTTGAACTTGATGAGTTTGGTTTTTAATATGTGCTCAAAATATAATTCTTTCATATTATTGAATAAATTTCACTAAATATGTCATACAAACCATTATAATATTTCTCGATGAAAAAAATAATTTTATCAATTTTAAGTCTGGGATTGGTTATTAGCCAATTTTGCAATGGCCAACAATTAATTAAAAACGAAAACCTTGATAAAAAATGGTGGAAGGAAGCCATAGTTTATCAAATTTACCCACGAAGTTTTAAAGATAATGACGGTGATGGAATTGGCGACCTAAAAGGAATAATTTCAAAACTTGATTATATTAAAAGTTTAGGTGTTGATGTAATTTGGCTAAACCCAATTTATGGTTCACCTAATGACGATAATGGTTATGATGTAAGTGATTACAAAGGCATTATGAAGGATTTTGGAACCATGGATGACTTTGATGCCTTATTAAAAGGCTTGCATGATAGAGGCATTAAATTAGTAATGGATTTAGTAGTAAATCATAGTAGTGATGAACATGAATGGTTTAGGCAAAGCAGAAGCTCCCGCAATAGTCCATATAGAAACTATTACCATTGGTGGAATGCCGAACAAGGTAAGCCACCTTATAGGTATAGTTTGTTTGATGTAAACCATGACGCTTGGCGTTATGATTCATTAACTAACGCCTATTACTTACACTATTTTTCGAGAAAACAGCCTGATTTAAATTGGGAAAACCCCAAACTTCGACAAGAAGTTTATGATATTATGAAATTTTGGGCAAACAAGGGTATAGATGGTTTTAGATTAGATGCTTTTCAGTTTGCGGCAAAGGATACAACATTCCCTGGTTTTCCAAAAGGATTCGAAAAAAACTTTAACTTATATTATGGGGTTCAAGGAAATCTTCACGGATACCTGCAAGAGATGAACAAAGAAGTTTTAAGTAAGTATAATGTGATGAGTGTTGCTGAAGGCGCAGGAAACACAAATGAAGACGCTCATAATATGGTTGACGCAGATCGGCATGAATTAAATATGGCTTATGCTTTTGAAGCTGTTGATATTGCAAAAAAAGAAGGCTATAGCCTAATACATCTAAAAGAAGTTTTTAGCAAATGGGATAGCACTTTTTCTGAAAAAGGATGGCTTTCAATTTTTTTAGCCAATCATGACCAAGCTAGGTTAGTAAGTAGGTTTGGGAATGATGCTCAAGAATTTAGGGAATCATCCTCTAAAATGCTTACCACATTCATTATGACAATGCGAGGAACACCTTATTATTATAACGGCGATGAATTGGGAATGACAAATGCTGGCTTTACCAAAATTGAAGATTATAATGATGTTGCAACACTTAATGAATATCAACACTTAAAAAGTATAGGAGGCGACCTAAATAAATTTTTAAATCAAATCCAGTTTTCTTGTCGTGATAATGGACGTACACCGTTTCAGTGGAATGATAAAGAAAATGCTGGATTTACAACTGGAAAACCTTGGCTTCAAGTGAATAAAAATTATAAAACAATAAATGAGGAAGCTCAAGAAAAGGATGCAAATTCAGTATTAAATTACTTTAGAAAAATTGTAAAATTTAGAAAAGATAATCCTTTATTAACCTACGGAAAATATACCTTATTGGATAAAAACAATCCTGATGCTTACTCATTTACCAGAGAAATGGATGGTAAAAAGTTTTTAATTCTATTAAACTTTTCCGCTAAACTAACAACCACCAATACAGGCATCAACTTTAAAAATACTACTCTACTTTTGGGTAATTTAAAAAAGCCATCTGTTGATGGAACATTAAAACCTTATGAAGCTGTTATTTATCAAGTAAATTAAATTAGGTTAATATTGTTTATTAAAGAGTCGACTACCATTAATTTCGGCTTTTTTATTCTAATATTATAAACTTAAAGATTTTTATTACCAGCATTGATTAACAATTTACAAATATGAGTTTCACGATGAACCAAATAATAAAATTACTTTTATCAACAGGCATTCTTTTAACGGCCTTAAACGTTCATGCACAACTTAACTCAAATGATTCATCCAAAATTTGGTCAACCCAAAAAGCAAATAAATGGTATGCCAATCATAATTGGATTAATGGGGCAAACTTTATCCCTAGTACAGCCATTAACCAGTTGGAAATGTGGCAGGGGGAAACATTTGATGCTATAACCATCGACCGCGAGCTTGGATACGCAGAGGGCATTGGGTTCAATACAATGAGAGTTTTTTTACATAGTGTAGCATGGGAGACAGACAAGGCCGGGTTTAAAAAACGAGTAGCTGATTATCTTAAAATAGCGAGTAAACATCATATAGAAACCATATTTGTGTTTTTTGATGATTGTTGGAATGCCCCACCAAAATCAGGCAAGCAACCAGAGCCAAAACCCGGCATACATAATTCTGGTTGGGTTCAAGATCCTGGTATCGTGTTAAACAATACGGATTATACTCAGATTAAAGCTTATGTAGAAGATATATTAACAAGTTTTAAGCATGATAAAAGAATACTATTATGGGATTTATATAACGAGCCCGGAAATAGCGGTAAAGGAGAGAAATCTTTAGAGTTATTATCTTTCGTTTTTAATTTGGCGCATAATATTAACCCTGATCAACCTGTCAGCGCTGGTTTATGGAATTGGGATTTTAAAAAACTTAATGATTTCCAAATAAAAAATTCAGATGTTATTACTTATCATGATTATGATATCCCTGATAAACACCTACAAATAATACAAGAATTAAAGAAATACGGAAAACCATTAATTTGTACTGAATATATGGCAAGGTTAAGAAATAGTACTTTTGAAAACACAATGCCAATGTTAAAAAGGGAAAATATTGGAGCAGTAAATTGGGGCTTAGTAAGTGGTAAAACCAATACCATTTATGCCTGGGATACCCCAATCCCGAGTGGTGAGGAACCTAAATTATGGTTTCATGATGTATTTAGAAAAAATGGTGAACCCTATAAAAAGGAAGAAACAGAATTGATTAAAAAACTAAACACAAAATAACATTTATATTATTTTAACTTATTTAATTGAAATATAAACTTTTATAGAAGTTTACGTTAAAACTATGAATATTTATAATTCAATAATTTATGATTAAACCATAATATTGATGAATCATAATAAAATAAATACTTAGATATGCTCTATACCCTTTACCGAATATCTGATGGTAGTAATATAAAAGAAAAGTTAAAACACGCAGATAAAATTCATTGTTTAAAAAATTATTTATCCGTTTTTGGAGATAAAGGTTTAATTGTATTTACAGACAATTGTAAGGAAAAAACCATAAATGACATAAAAGCGTTAAATGCAAATGTAATTGAATTAAATGGCTTAGGTAATGCAAATTCGTTTAAATATATACTTGATTATGCTATTAAAAACTTCAATAGTTCTGATTATGTATATTTTTTGGAAGATGATTATTTGCATTTAGAGGGCGCAAAAGAAACGCTTTTGGAAGGTCTTGAGATTGCAGATTATGTAACGCTTTATGATCATCCAGATAAATATGTTAGTTATAAAAATGGAGGTGACAATGATAATATTATTGACAATGGCGAAGAAAGCAAAGTTTTCTTAACTAAATCCTCTCATTGGAAAATTACAAATTCAACAACTATGACTTTTGCCGCAAGCGTAAAAACGCTATTTAGTGACTATAAGGAATGGTCATATTACAAATCAAAGGATTATGAAGCTTTTCAAAGAATTTCTGGACAACCTTTAAGGTTTATTACTAAAATTCAAGTTCTGAAAAATAAAACAGGAAAAAATATTAAAGTTGAAAAAAAGATAAAGAATGCCCTCAAATTTTTTAAAAATTTAATTATTGGAAAAAATAAAGTTTTAATAGTTTCAATTCCTGGAAAATCCACACATATTGAAGTTAAATATCTTTCACCCCTAATTGATTGGAATTCTGTTTAATAATACATTTAGAACAATGAAAAAAAAAACGTTTATTTTTTATTTAACAAGCCTAATTATTTCTAGTATATATTTGTTTGGTTGTAATAATACTTCAAAAAATATAAAGAAAACAACAATGTCAGATAATTCAGCACAAATTGCTTTGCCCAAACCAGAAGGGTTTGAAAAAATAATTGATGGAAAGCAGACCCATTATTTTAATTTAAAAAATAAAAACGGAGTACAAGCTTCATTTACCAATTATGGAGCACATTTAGTTGGTTTATTGATTCCGGATAAAAGTGGTAAATTAATTGATGTTGTTGTGGGATTTAATGATATTGATGGATACAAAAAAACCCTTTCAGCTTACTATGGAGCAACAGTTGGTAGATATGGAAATAGAATTGCTAATGGTAAATTTAAATTAGAAGGTAAATCATATACTTTATTTATAAATAATAAGCCAAATACGCTTCATGGAGGAAAAAAGGGATTTAATGATGTTGTTTGGGATGCAAAACAAATAAATAATAATGAAGTACAATTTACCTATTTATCAAAAGATTTGGAAGAAGGGTATCCTGGTAATTTAAATTGCACAGTTACCTATGAACTTACTGAAGATAATGCAGTAAAGATAAGTTACGAAGCAACTACAGATAAAACTACTGTAATAAATTTAACAAACCATTCCTACTTTAACCTAAACGGGATTGGAAGTGGTAATATATTAAATCATATTGTTCAAATAAAAGCTGCAAATTTCACACCAGTTGATGAAAATTTAATTCCAACAGGCGAAATTAAGCCTGTAGTTGGAACTTCATTTGATTTTTTATTACCTACCGAAATTGGGAAGCGAATTGATGAAAAAAATGAGCAAATTTTATTTGGTAAAGGATATGACCATAATTTTGTTTTGGATAAACACGAAATAAACCAGCCTATTGCCACTATAGTTGGTGATATTAGTGGCATCAAAATGGAAATCTTTACTTCAGAACCAGGAATTCAGTTTTATAGTGGAAATTTTATGAATGGTGCAAATGAAGAAATTGGAGGGCAAAAGGACCTTAATCGTAGTGCATTTGCTATGGAAACTCAACATTTTCCAGATTCTCCTAATAAGCCTCAATTCCCAACCACCGTATTAAAACCAGGTGAAGTTTATAAATCATTAACTATTTATAGGTTTAAAAGTAATTAGCTACTTATTAAAATTCAAAATAGTTTAGGATTATTTTTGTAATTTTAATTTAATAAATGGTAACATTGATTTGCTATTTCAAGTTCTTCATTTGTTGGAATAATAAGAATTTTAACTTTCGAATCTTTTATATGCAGTTCACGTATACCTGATTCGATTAACTCATTTTTATTTTGGTCAAATTGTATACCAATATATTCCATTTCTGAACACACCATTTGCCTAATTAATTGATCATTTTCTCCCACTCCTGCCGTAAAAATTATGGCATCTAAACCATTTAATGCGGCAACATACGCACCTATATATTTTTTTATTCGGTATGCATACATTTCATAAGCAAGGGTTGCCATTGGTTTACCTTCATTAATCGCCTTTCTAATGTCGCGCATATCACTATAACCGGTTAAGCCTAACATGCCACTTTTTTTGTTTAACAATTCATTAACTTCATCTATTTTAAAACCTAATGAATTAATGAGGTAAAAAATAACGCTAGGATCAATATCCCCACTTCTAGTACCCATAATCAAACCATTTAAAGGCCCAAAACCCATACTAGTATCTATACATTTGCCATTTTTAATAGCAGCCATGCTACAGCCGTTTCCTAAATGAATGCTAATTAATTTTAATTGGTCGTTTGCTAAATATTCAATCGCTTTTTTTGAAATATATTTATGGCTAGTTCCATGAAATCCATAAGAACGAATATTATTTTTGTTATAAAATGAATCAGGTATAGCATATCTGTAAGCAATTGGGGGCATTGTTTGATGAAATGCTGTATCAAAAATTAATATCTGTTTAGCTTTAGGGAATACCCCTTCAGCAACTTGAATACCACGAAACCCAGCCGGGTTATGAAGTGGAGCTAATTGAAAGGTTGATTTCAATGCTAACATCACTTCTGGAGTAACAATAGTTGGCTGGGTAAAGGTTTCGCCTCCGTGCACAATTCTATGACCTACAACCTTTATATCATCTCTTGAAGCAATTACACTAATTTCTTGTTCTACCAATAAATCGCTAACTTTTCTTAAACCTTCATCATGATCAGCATTTTTGAGTGGAAAATTGGTAATTTTTTCAACTCCATTATGATAGGTTTTATGAGTAATCCTTGTATCATCCATACCAATTCTGTCAACCAAACCAGTACATATTGGGATATTGGATGGCATATTAAATAATTGGTATTTGATAGAACTACTTCCTGTATTAATTACAAAAATTATCATTTAGCGTTATTGATGGTTTATGGTTATTTGTCTTGGCATTGTATTGCCGTTATTATTACCGTATTAAAAATATCATCAATTGTACAGCCTCTGCTTAAATCATTTACAGGTTTATTTAAACCTTGTAACATTGGTCCTATTGCCAAGGCACCTGTTTCCCTTTGAACAGCCTTGTAGGTGTTATTTCCTGTATTTAAGTCAGGAAAAATCAAAACACTTGCTCTACCTGCAACCTCTGATCCAGGCATTTTACTGCTTCCAACAATTGGATCAACCGCCGCGTCATACTGTATAGGACCTTCTATCTTTAATTCGGGATGTTTTTGTTTTACTATTTGGGTAGCTCTTCGCACCTTTTCTACTTCCTCACCTTCACCAGAAGTTCCAGATGAATAAGATAACATAGCAATCCTTGGTTCAATACCAAAACGTTTACTGCTTTCGGCCGATGATATGGCTATTTCTGCTAATTGTTCGGCTGTAGGATTAGGGTTGACTGCACAATCTCCAAATACCGATACTCTATCAGCCAAACACATAAAAAAAATAGATGAAACCAGCGATATTCCGGGTTTGGTTTTTATAAATTGCAAGGCTGGTCTAATGGTATGCAAAGTTGTATGTACAGCACCGGAAACCATTCCATCTGCGTGCCCTTTATGAACCATCATTGTTCCAAAGTAAGAAACATCCGACATTAGATCTTTGGCCATTTCGAGGTTGATATTTTTTGATTTACGTAAATCATATAAGGTATTTACATAATCATCAAATTTTTCATCCTCAATTGGGTTTATTATTTGTATTCCTTGTATATTAATATCCAGTCTTTTAGCTATACTTTGTATTTCATTATGACTTCCTAAAAGTGACAGATTTACTATGTCTAGACTTACCAATCTAGCTGCCGCTTTTAATACTCTTTCATCAGTTCCTTCGCATAAAACAATATGTTTTTTTGAACTTTTTGCCCACTCAATTAATTGATATTGGAACATTCGTGGTGTAATACCCGATGCCTTGAAGGTAATAAGACGTTTATTTAACTCAGCTATATCAGTATACTTGTTAAAAGTATCAATTGCCAGCTGTATTTTTTTAGGGTTATCTACAGTTATTTTTGACCTTATGGCACCAACTTCATTACTTGTTTGAAAGGTTCCGGATTCAACAGCAATAATTGGCACTACAGTTTGTAAACCATTTATTAACCTAATTATAGGTTCTTCCGGTTCATATCCTGCTGTTAAAACTATACCTGCTATTTTAGGGTAATTGGTTGATAAGTTGGCCTGTAAAGCACTAATAATAATATCACCACGGTCGCCAGGAGTAATAATCAAAACATTTTCTTTGATATAATTTAAAAAATTAGGAACCTGCATGGCGCCGGTAACAAAATTGTCGGCCTGATTACTTAAATAATCTTTTCCAAATAATACCTTTCCATTCAACCTTTCTGAGATCTCTTTTAAGGTTGGACTTCTTAATCTTTTATTTTCAAAAATAATGGTTAACAAAATGTCTGGCGGTAATTGATTTTTTAATAATCTTACAATTTCCTCACCTTCATTATTATTAACCTTATTAATTACCAACCAAAGAACTTTTATTTCTCTGGCGTCAAAATTGTGAACTGATGTTAATGCACTATTAACAATTTGATTAATCCCCTTTCCCTCTCCAGACATAACAATAATTACCGGGGCACGCAGATTTTTAGCAATTTGAACATTTATCTCAAATTCAAATGCAGAACCATTTCCAGAATAATCAGTTCCTTCAACAACTGTAAAATCATTTTTACCTTCCAAGTTTTTATATTTCCTAATTATAGTATCAAGCATTTCTCCTTGATTTTCTGTCTCCATTTGTAGAGCAGCTTGCTGCCAGGTAAATGCGTATGATTCTTCGTAGGTTGTTGGCAATGTAAAATGATTGATTATTGTATTTATATGTCCATCTTGTTTTTGGGGATCTTCTTCACTTATAATGGGTTTAAAAAAACCAATTTTTTGAGCTTTACCTAATAACATATCAATTAACCCAATTGATATGATAGATTTTCCACTATGGGGTTCAGTGCTTGTAACAAAAACGGTTTTAATCATCTACTAAAATTGATAAATCATTAAAATTACAAATATTTTTAATAAGTAATTTTTTTGGTAAAGGTATTTTAAAATTTATCCCTAGGGGCAGTAAAATAAATGGTTTTTTTATTTGATTTGAACTAAAAAGAATAGTTGAGCCTAGTTATAAAATAAATAGGTTAAAGAGCTAAAAAAATCAAATAGTTCCATTTAAATTTGGTATAAAAGTTGGAAAATGTAAAAGGCCAAAAATTGTTGTTTTAAAATCAAGGTCAATCTGATTTTTGATTAAATTTCATTTCCTGCATCCAAGCAACCACTAAATCCATCCATTTCACTGAGCTTGATTTATTGTTCATACCATAGCCATGGCCGCCTTTTTCATACAGATAAATTTTATATGGAACTTGGTTAGCTTTCAAGGCATCAGCAAATAGAATAGAGTTTTTTACATTCACAAAATCATCTTTAGCCTGTACCAAATAGGTGGGTGGGGTATTGCTTGATACATGGAGTTCATTTGAATATTCAATAATCTTATCCTGGCTTGGATTTTTCCCTATAAGCTTTTCTCTAGATCCAATATGACCTATACTATCTGTGAAACTTATTACAGGGTAAATTAAAATCATAAAATCGGGCCTTAAGTTTATATTTTTAGCATTTTTTATATAGTTTTTATTAAAATGTGTACCCGCTGTGGAGGCTAGATGTCCTCCGGCAGAAAATCCCATTATACCTATGGCATTGGGGTTTATTTTAAACTCAACAGCCCGTTCGCGCACTAATTGAATGGCTCTCTGAGCATCTTGTAAGGGCCCAATTTCTTTATTAATCATGGTTGCTGTATCGGGAATACGATATTTTAAAACAAAAGCAGTTATGCCACTTTCGTTAAATTTTTTAGCAACATCTGCGCCTTCGTGTCCGGCGGCTTCTATCCAATACCCGCCTCCGGGACAAATAATAACCGCACTACCATTTGACTTATTTGCCAAATAAGCTGTCAAAGTTGGTCTACTAATTTTACTTATTCGCAAAATAGAATCTCTGGTTTCAGCAAATTCCTGATCGATAGATTTTTTAGAGTTTGGAATCTGATTTTTATATAATGGAAACTCTTTTTGTGCAAATGAACAATTTACCATTGAGATTGTAAATAAGAGTACTAACCCTGGTTTTAAAAAATATTGCATAAAATCAAATTGGAATTCTGAACTGTAAGTATTTACTTTTACAAAAAAATTGAATTTAAGCATTAAATAAATCAAAATAAGGCAAATATATAAATAGATTATTTATATATTTTTGCATCGCATATCTATAAAATGAGATTTATATATTTGCACAAATATTGCTTCCGTAGTTCAATGGATAGAATTATGGTTTCCGGTACCATCGATATGAGTTCGAATCTCGTCGGGAGCACTAAAAAATCAAAACTTTATAACTCCAAAATATAGCTCTTAGATAAAAAATTACAACTACCCTTAGTAATCCTATTTTGCTTTATCTATTCATTATAATTTAGAATAGGTACCATCAATAAAAATTTAATTTTTTATAAACAATTCGCAAGCTCAAAGTTATCTTGATAAATACAGGTTTCAGATTGATTTTCAAATTCAAATTCCGGGTCTAACAACCTACGGCAAATATTCGCAATATTAAGTGCAGACTGTCCACCATTTTGAATTGGCGCCATTTGCTTCAGTTTATCAATATTAAAATACGAATGTACTTTTTTGCCTAATGCCAAGCCAATATATACCACCGTTGAATATTGCGTTATTAACTCGGTGCAATTGGCAATCATATGGTTGGTATTGCCTGTTCTGTATACCAATGAGTCCTTAGGTGCATATTTTCTAATTTCCGCTTCTGCCCTATCAAAGTCCTCATTAGGGTGCAATTTAAATAGCATCTTCCTGCCATCAGCTATCTTGCTCGCCTTTTTAATAAATGCTTTTCTATTTTCAATTCTAAAAGTTTCCCTCATATCTGTGGTTGCTACCATTACATAGTTTCTATGAGGAAAGTCATTATCAAAATATTGCCTAATATTATCGTAATTAGGTATGCCAGTTACTACTATCTTATCTTCATTGGTTCCTAATTTTGAAAATTGATCTTTATAACCTTCTGATCCTGCACAATAAATATCGCAAATATTTGAAGTGCCATTCAAAGAAGTATTTAATGGAAAAACAGTAGGCAAACTCAGTGCCTTTGTAATGGCGCTAATAATTGTATATTTATCAGTCATACCCTCCTGAACCCATACTAATTTTGCTTTGCGCATTCGCTTAGGTATATGCAAATCAGTACAATATACAACTAGATCATATTGGTGTTTTTGAGCCTTATAATCGATTTTTAAACCATTGTCAATTAAATATTTATCAGAATTTTTTTTAAACTGACCCGAAAGAATCGTATTATTTAGTATTGAGGTATTATCAATAAGCCAATTAATCAATTTCAGATCTGAAAAAAGCTGACTAAACCAACAGTCGTATTCAGACAAATGCTGAGATATTTGATGCATTTGAGATGTCTGATTGATGGAGCCAGCTATAAAAAGTATTTTTTTTCTCACAATTATGAAATTTAAGTATTTATGAAAAATAATATTCAAAATTATACCTTACTGTAAATTTGAATTACATTTAATTGTAAACATTTATTAAATGACTAAGACCAAACACAGGGATTTTGGTTAAACAGGATAATTCTTCAATTGTTTTAGGTAAAAAAATAATAACACTCTCTTTATTAATATATTAAACAGCTGGGATTTTATCCCCTATTTCAATAGCCAGTAATACAATGACAAATAAAAAAAGTATAAAATTTATCAT
>CAIYNX010000111.1 GCA_903927645.1 uncultured Mucilaginibacter sp. | reverse complement strand
ATAAAATTAATTACAAAAATCCGGAATTTTTATGCTTTGGTGTCCAGAACTTCAACCATATTTTGAGGAAAAATAAGTTTGAAAGTACTTCCCGAGTTTTTTATAGATGTTACCTCGATTTTAATGTTATGAAAACCTGCTATTGATTTTACAATTGGCAATCCTAAACCAAAACTGTCTTGTTGTAATGATTGACGAAATTTTTTAAACCTGTTGAATATAAGCGGAATTTCGTCCTCTCCTATTCCTATCCCGGTATCAATGATACTCACTGAAAATTCATTATTTTCAATGGTACCTATTATACTTATCTTACCACCTTCAACATTGTATTTAATGGCATTATTAAAGAGGTTGAAAAAAAGATTAAATAATAAAAATTTATTGACATTTATCAACAAACAATTTTGAGGTAGGTCAATTACACAACTTATATTTTTATCCTGCAAACGGATAGAAATCTCTTCATATAAATCACGCAATAAATCGGAAATCAAAATTTTGTCTTCTCTAATAAATTGTTCATTTTCAATTTGCGATATCAGCAGCAGCGTTTTGGTAATGTTTTTAAGCCGGTTCAAAATTTTCTGCATTTCAATAAGTCGGGCTTTAAACTCATCCGCAATATCCTCCTGTTCAAACATGTTTTCAATTTTTGATTGCAGGATAGAAATAGGCGTCATCAGCTCGTGCGATGCATTTGAAATAAATTCACGCTCCTTTTGAAATGTAAGTTCAATGGTTTGTATCATTTTATGAATACTTATATCAAGATATTCAAAATCAGAAGTGGAGGTTTTAACCTTTTTATATGAACCAAAATTGGGAAATTTATGCGCAATTAACTTGGTTTTTATTATTTGCCCCAAAGGCCGTAAAACATGGTTTGAGTAAATCTGATCGGCCAAAATGGTTAATAAAATCATTCCCACCAAAACAACAAATGCAATAGTTTGTAAAGGCGAAGTTGTTTCGCCAATAGTATTTACACTTTTACCAATTTCGAGCAGGTATTTTTTTTGGGATACCTTAAAATTATAGCTTAAAATACGGTAATCAATGGTATCGCCTTCAATTTTCCGTTTTTCAATTTTAATGGTATCAAGTTGTTCATTTAAAGTATCTTCATCTAAACTATAATATTCTTCTTTTAAGGGCGAATAGGTGGCGTATAAATAATCCTTTATACCCGAAGTTTTTATTAATTGAAGAACTTTTGATTTTTGTTTAATAAGTTTATTATCGGTAAAATTTTGGTTAATGGTTTTGATAATTACGGGTAAAAGAAGCACAAAAATGGTTACAATAACCAATTTAGATAGGGCATTAAATAATGTTAGTTTGGTTTTAAGCTTCAAAAACTAGCTATTTAATTTAATTTTATAACCAAGCCCCCTCACGGTTTCCAACCAATCGGGCGAGCCGTAAACATTCAATTTTTTACGTATATTTTTTATGTGGGCGTCAATATAATTGGAGTCGTAATCGTCATTGATAATACTGCCCCAAATATGTTCACTCAATTGGGAACGGGTAAGGGTGCGGTTTTTATGTAAAATAAGGTAAGCTATTAAATCAAATTCCTTTTTTGTAATGCTACTTACTTCATTGTTTTTATGGCTAATGGTTCTATCGGT
>CAIYNX010000110.1 GCA_903927645.1 uncultured Mucilaginibacter sp. | reverse complement strand
TTATAAGTATCATCCTCTACAAGGGTAATATTAGGTCTGGAAAGAATTTTTTCAAAATAAATCATTCTACCTCTTCTTCTTGTTAAATGAGTTGATATCGTTTCGTACAGGCATGGCCAAGGAAACAGTATATCGTTATTTTCAATTAACTCTAAAATGTTATTTGAAATATCATGATATTGGTCATTTGGGTCGATTAGTCCAAGCCAAAAGCAAGAATCGGTCAAAATTGAACTCGCCATTAATTTGAGTCTTCATCAATTGATTCTACAACAGTAGAATACCCTTCCCAAGGTGCTCTTTTTCTACCACCAAATAAATAAATGCCTATGTTCTTATTAGTTTTAGAATCCCTATAAATTATATAAATTCTGTCAGTTTTATTAAGCTTTACTTTTTTACTTATTTCCTTTTTGATTTCCTCCTTAACATCATCATTAAATTCTTTTTCAAAAAAGGCGACACTATCTCCACATTCTTTGGCATTAAGAGTGTCTAACCATGAATAAAGACCGCTATAATCACCTTTTAATCCTAAATCGTATGAAATCCAAATTGCTTTTTTCATAATGTTAAAATTAAAAATTATTTATTTCTATTCAAATAATTGCCACTAAAAAAATATCCTCCCACTGACCATAGAATTTTTCTATAGAGGACTAAATTTGTAATCTGCAACTATACTCGAACCCCACGCTCTCCGTAGAATCCTTCTACGGACAACTATGCGTGTAGTTTGCAATTACACCTACCCCTCCCTATTCCGTTCCGCTTCCAAAGCTATATCGTATTCCAGTTCTTTGTCAATGTTTTGCTGTTCTACCTTTTTGGCTTTTTCCATTAGCTCTTCGTGGTGGCTTTGCAGCCAGGCCAGTTGCTTGGTACCGTACGAGAATTTGGTAAACAATACAAACAGCACCGGTACAATAAAAATGGAGATGGAGCTGGAGGCGATCATGCCACCTAACACGGTAACGCCTATGGTATTGCGCGAGGCACCACCCGCGCCGGATGCCAGTACCAATGGGATAACGCCCAGTATAAAGGCCATGGAAGTCATGATAATGGGGCGCAGGCGCAGCTTTACCGCCTCAATGGTTGATTTGAGCAGGGGTTCGCCACGGTCAACCCGTACTTTGGCAAATTCTACAATCAGGATGGCGTTTTTGGCGGATAACCCTATTAGGGTAATCAGGCCTATTTGTGTATATACATTATTGGTGAGCCAGGGCGCGCACCAAAGGGCCACAATGGCACCAAATGCACTCACGGGCACCGTCAGCATCACCGAAAAGGGAACCGACCAGCTCTCATACAAAGCTGCCAAAAACAGAAATACAAAGATGATGCAGAACAGGAATATATAAATGGTCAACGAGCCTGCCTTTATTTCCTCATAACTTAAACCCGAAAAATCATAAGTATAACCCGGAGGCAATACTTTTTTGGCGAGGTCTTTTAGGTCGCTGATACTTTGTCCGCTACTATACCCTTCGGGGATGGAGCCATCCACCTCGGCCGAGCGGAAGATATTAAAATGCGATATAAGAGGTGCTGCAATGGCAGGTTTGTAGGATATTACCGCCCCCAGCGGCACCATTTGCCCGGCTTGGTTTTGCACATAATACTTATCCATGTTTGATATCAGGGAACGATAAGCGGTATCGGCCTGAATCACCACGTGGAAGGTACGGTTGTACAGCGTAAAATTATTTACAAACAAACTACCCATATAAGCCTGCATGGTAGCAAAAACCGAAGTAATGTTAACGCCCAGCTTTTGGCATTTAACACGATCTACCGTTAAATCATAGCTAGGGGTATGTGCCGAAAAATAACAGAAGGCGGTTGATGTTGAAGGCACTTTTTGCGCTGCTGCAACAAATTTACGAATCACCTTTTCAAACTGATGGATATCATCGGTAGAGCTGCCTTGTTCAATTTGCATGCTAAAGCCTGCGGCCAAGCCAATACCCCGTATGGGTGGAGGCTGTATTACCACCATATTCGCGTTTTTAATTCCCGCCAAGGCAATGCGCTTTTTTAGCTCCATCATAATGCCGGGCATTTTGGTGGTGGGGGTATTGCGCTCATCCCAAGGGGTGAGCATGCAAAACATGGAGCCTGTGTTTGAATTGGCACCCCCGTTTAAAATATTAAAACCAGATATTGCTGTATAATGCAAAATTCCGGGTGTTGAGCCAACAATTTTCATCAGCTTGTTCATTACCCCAACAGATTGTACGGTGGAAGAAGCATCTGCCAATTGGAAGGTAACAAAAAGCCTTCCGCCATCTTCGGGTGGTACAAAGCCGGAGGGTTTAAGTTTAAAGAGGTAAAAAGTACCAACACAGATACATACTAAAAGTACAATAACCAATTTTGAATATTTGATACAACGGGTAACACTATTGGAATAACTAAATGTTAGTTTGTCGAAAAAGGCGTTAAAACCATTAAAAAACCGCGACCAAAAACGTGGTTTAGGATTATTATGTTTGTTAGGTCTCAACAAAAGTGTACACAAAGCAGGGGTTAATGACAAAGCTACAAAGGCCGAAATGATGACCGATATGGCAATGGTAATGGCAAATTGCTGATACAGTCGCCCCACAATGCCCGGAACAAAACTTACCGGTACAAATACGGATGCCAAAATAAGGGCAATGGCTATAACCGGTGCCGAAATTTCTTTCATGGCATGGTAGGTGGCTTCCTTGGGCGTCATGCCTTGCTCATCAATAAAATGTTGCACGGCCTCTACTACAATAATGGCATCATCCACCACAATGCCAATGGCCAATACAAAGCCAAACATGGTTAAGGTATTTACAGTAAAGCCCAGCGGAATAAAAAAGCAAAAAGTACCTAAAATGGAAACAGGAATAGCCAAAATGGGAATCAAGGCCGAGCGCCAATTTTGTAAAAACAAGAGCACCACCAAGGCTACCAAACCAAGTGCAATTAGCAGTGTGCCTGCCACTTCTTTGATGGAGGTTTTGATGATGGTGATGGATTCGTAGGGGATGATATAATCAACATCATTAGGGAATGATTTTTTTAAACGGGCTAGCTCTTTGTACACGTTTGCAGCCGTTTGTAAGGCATTGCTACCCGGCGATTGAAAAACCTGAATGGTGGAGCAGCGTTTACCATCAACAAATGAATTGCTGGAGAAGGTAAATTTACCCAGTTCAACCCTTGCCACATCTTTTAAATAAACCATGTGCCCGGTTTTTGGGTTGGATTTTACGATGATCTTTTCATAATCGCTTGCTTTGTTCAACATGCCATTCACCAAAATACCTATTTCATGAGCCTGTTGAGGGTTTTGTGGAGGCGAACCTACCGAACCTGCAGCCACATATACATTTTGCTGATTTAAGGCAGTTTGTATATTTGCAGGGGTTAAACCATAGGAAGCCATCTTATCCGGATTCATCCAAACGCGCATACTAAAGTTATCGGTACGTGAGCTAACATCGCCCACACCCGGCACCCGCAAAATGGCATCCTGAATAAAAACGTTGGTATAATTGTCTAAAAATGTAATGTTATGCGTTTCGTTTGGCGAATAAATGGCAATGAGCATCAACTGGTCGGGGTTACGTGCCCGTACAGTTAAACCCAGTTTGCTTACTGCCGATGGAAGCAGGGGCGAAGCGATGCCTACCCTGTTTTGTACGTTTAGCGCTGCAATATGTACATTGGTACCTAGATTAAAGGTAATGTTAATGCCCATACCCCCGCTATTGGTACTGGTGCTTTGCATGTATTCCATACCGGGGGTGCCGTTTACCTGTTCTTCAATGGGTATGGCAACGGTTTGTTCTACCGTTTCGGCATCTGCACCGGTATAACCACCGTTTACAGATACACTGGGGGGCGAGATATTTGGGTATTGATCAACCGCCAGATTTACCAGCGAGATGATGCCCGAAATAACCAATATCAAAGATATAACAATTGCAGTTACCGGTCTTTTTATAAAAGTATTGGCAATCATGCTTATTTCAGGTTATTTAGTTCGCGCGATTTTTGTATTTCAAACTCCAGTTCCGCATCAATATTCTCGGCTTCCACTTTTCTGGCTTTTTCCATCAGTTCGGTATGGTGCGATAGCAAATAGGCCAGTTTCTTTTTTCCGTAGGAAAGTTTGGTAATTACCACAAATAAAACCGGAACAATAAATATAGCCAATGATGAAGCGGCAAGCATCCCACCCAAAACGGTTAAGCCTATGGTACGCCTTGCCACTGCTCCTGCACCGCTTGCCAAAACCAAGGGTAAAACCCCCAAAATAAAGGCAAGTGAGGTCATGATAATTGGTCGCAAACGTAAGCTTACGGCATCCAGGGTCGATTTCAGGAGGTCTTCGCCCCTATCAACGCGCACTTTTGCAAATTCTACAATCAGGATGGCATTTTTAGCTGCTAAACCGATAAGGGTAATTAAACCTATTTGGGCATAAACGTTATCAGTCAGTGCCGGTGCAAATAGCAAGGCTATAATGGCACCAAAGGCACCAACAGGCACAGCTAACAATACCGAA
The DNA here is from genome assembly GCA_903927645.1 of uncultured Mucilaginibacter sp. Classification (GTDB taxonomy): domain Bacteria; phylum Bacteroidota; class Bacteroidia; order Sphingobacteriales; family Sphingobacteriaceae; genus Mucilaginibacter. The sequence continues at coordinate 5,295 of CAIYNX010000110.1, read as the reverse complement.
AACGGAACCGACCAGCTCTCGTACAAGGCAGCCAAAAACAAAAACACAAAGGTGATGGAGAACAAAAAGATGTAGATGGTGGTTGATCCAGCCTTCAATTCTTCATTACTCATGCCCGAAAACTCGTAGGTATAACCTTCTGGCAATACCTTTGCGGCCACCTCTTTTAATGCCGATAGTGTTTCACTGCTGCTATAACCTTCGGCAGATGAACCATCAATTTCGGCAGTGCGGAAAATGTTAAAATGCGATATCAATGGCGCAGCCTCGGTAGGTTTATAGCTTATGAGCGTGCCCAAGGGCACCATTTGGTTTGCCTGATTGCGCACATAATACTTATCCATATTGCTGATCATGGTACGGAAAGCGGTATCGGCTTGCACCACCACATGGAAGGTACGGTTATAGGTAGTAAAATCATTGATGTATAAACTACCCATAAAAGCTTGTATGGTGGTAAATACATCGCCAATATTAACCCCCAGTTTTTCGCATTTTTCACGGTCGACCGTTAAGTTGTAATTAGGGGTGTGTGCGGTATAAAAGGTAAAAGCTTTGCTAATGGCCTTGTTTTTATTGGCTTCTGCAATAAAACGATTTACCACATTTTCAAAATCCTGCAAATTATCATTGGTACTGCGTTGTTCCAATTGGATGCTAAAACCAACGGTTGACCCCACCCCTGGTAAGGGCGATGGTTGTATAACCTCTACATTGGCGTTTTTGATACCTGCATCTTCAATTCTATTTTGCAATACTTTGATAATGCCCGGTACTTGCTGTTCGGCTACACTTCTTTTTTCCCAAGGTTCGAGCTGGCAATATATGGTGCCATTGTTTGAGTTACTGGCATTGGTCACCACGTTTAGTCCGGATAATGCCGCGTAATGTGCAATGCCCGGTGTTGTTTCAACCACCTTCATCAATTTTTTCATTACATCAACAGATTGCGCGGTGGAGGATGCAGGTGGTAGCTGAAAGGTAACATACAAATTGCCATCATCTTCGGATGGAATAAAGCCAGTAGGTTTATGTTGAAACAGAAATACAGTACCTATACAAATACATACCAATAGCACAATTATTAATTTTGCGCCTTTTATGCTTTTATCAACCCCCCAGGTGTATTTATCAGTAATTTTTTGGAACCATTTATTGAATACAAAAAACACCTTGTTAAAGCCTTTTTGTTCTTTACTAGCATCGGTAGGTTTTAGCAATAAGGTACAAAGTGCGGGTGTTAATGAAAGCGCGATGAATGCCGATATGATAACCGATATGGCAATTGTGATGGCAAATTGTTGGTATAGCCTGCCTACTATACCCGGAATAAACCCAACCGGAACAAATACGGCCGCCAGAATAAGCGCAATGGCTATTACCGGAGCTGAAATATCTTTCATGGCCTGATAAGTAGCCTCTTTTGCCGACATTTTATGATGGTCAATGTAATGTTGTACGGCTTCTACCACAATGATAGCATCATCCACCACTATACCAATGGCCAAAACAAAGCCAAACATGGTAAGGGTATTGATGGTAAAGCCCAGCGGTATAAAAAAGCAAAAAGTACCGAAAATAGAAACCGGGATAGCCAATATTGGAATGAGGGTTGACCGCCAGTTTTGTAAAAAAACAAATACCACAATGGCTACCAATGCCAAAGTTTCGAGCAGGGTAAATACCACATCCTGCATGGATACTTTTACTACCGTAACCGACTCGAACGGAACGCTATAGGCCACATCCGAAGGGAAGGTTTGTTTTAGTTTGGCCAGTTCGGCATATACCCCTTTGGCAGTTTCGAGGGCGTTACTACCAGGAGCTTGGTAAATTTGTAAATAAGAGGCCCGTTTACCATCCACAAACGAATTGCTGGAGAAAGTAAATTTACCCAGTTCAACCCTGGCAACATCTTTTAAATAAACCAATGCCCCTGTTGAAGGATTTGTTTTTAAAACTATTTTTTGAAAGTCAGACACCTTGCTCAATCTGCCATTTACCAAAATGCCCAATTCATAAGTTTGGGAGGAAGATTGTGGCGGTACTCCGGCTGTTCCGGCAGCAACCTGAACGTTTTGGGCATTTAGGGCATTAATAATGTCAGTAGGCGTTAAACTATAGGCCGCCATTTTGTTCGGGTCCATCCAAATCCGCATACTAAAATTATCAGTAAAACGGTTGATGCTGCCTACTCCGGGTACGCGCAATAAGGCATCCTGAATAAAAATATTGGTATAGTTATCTAAAAAAGTAATATTATGCGAGCCTTTAGGGGCGTATATGGCCACCATCATGAGCATACTTGGGTTTACCGCCCTAACTGTTAGTCCCAACCTGCTTACTACAGCCGGCAATAAAGGCGTAGCAATACTTACCCTATTTTGAACATCGAGGGCGGCAATATCTATATTGGTTCCAATTTTAAAGGTAACGTTAAGCTGCATAAGCCCATTATTGGTGCTATTGCTTTGCATATATTCCATGCCGGGGGTGCCGTTTACCTGCTCCTCAATAGGGGTGGCCACCGTTTGCTCAACCGTTTGGGCATCGGCACCGGTAAACTGACCATTTACTTGAACAACCGGAGGGGTAATATCCGGATATTGGTCGATGGGTAAAACAAGTATACAAACAGTGCCGGTAATTACCAATACGATCGAGATAACAATGGCCATAATTGGCCGCTTTATAAAGGTATTGGCTATCATAAATTAAATATCATTTTTACGTTAGCAATTCATTGCAATTTCTTGTTGGTATTAGCGCCCTTTACCAGCCGGTGGTATTTTTATGGCGGTAGTTATAATGGTGCCATTGTGTAATGATTGTACACCATCAACAATTACGCGTTCGCCGGGGTTAAGACCGTTTTTTATAATTACCTTAGGGCCAATTGTTTGCCCTGTTTGTACCTTTTTTTGAAAAGCTAAAAGCTCCTTTTTATCGCTTATTTTTCCGGTTGTTTGAGCAGTATCTTTCACTAAGGTATCTATAGCAACAAAAACAAAATATTCGCCCATTTGCTCAACAACTGCTTTATTAGGTAAAACCAATTGTGGTTTGGTTTCCTGATTGTGCACTTTTACCACACAGCTCATACCCGGACGTAAATAAAATTTAGGGTTAGGGAAAACAAGTCTTACTGTTATTGAACCTGTTTGCGGGTCAACAGCCCTATCAATTACTGAAATTTTACCGGTTGCCGGATATAGGGTATTATCAGGTAATTGCAAGGTAAACAATGAATCGGAAGGGTTACTTTTTTGGTTGAACAATTTTTCGAAGCGAGGCAATTGTTTTTCGTTGATGATAAAATCAACTGCTATAGGATCGTCTGTAGAGATGGTATTTAAAACGGTAGTTCCGGGCGAAACCACGTTACCCAATTTAACCTGACTCAAGCCTATGGTGCCCGCAAAGGGCGCATAAATAGCCGTATAATTAAGACTCGTTTTTGCCGATTTTACTGCCTGATCGGCCGAGGCTACCTGATTTTTTGCATTTTGCAGGGCAATTATGGCGTGGTCGTACGTTTGTTTGGCAACGGCATTGTTTTTATTCAGGTATTCGTATCGATCTGCATCTTGTTGAGCTTGTTGCAAGTTGCCTTGTTGTACTTTTAAATTGGCAAGAGCAGCATCATAATTTGCCTGATAAATGCGTTCGTCAATTTCATATAATTTTTGACCCTTATTTACATAACCACCCTCTTTAAAATATATCCCGGTAATAGCTCCCTGCAATTGAGGCAATAAATTCACCTGATTTAAAGCGTTGGTTGTAGCCGGATAGTTATCAAAATAAAGTACCTGCTCGGTATGGGCCTTTATAATATTTACCGGCACTTCGGGGTTTACCGGGGGTAATTTCTTTTTACAGGCAGCCATCATCAGGCAACTCATTATTATAAAACTGTAAAATACTTTATTCATTTTATTAAGCTTGTAAAATATCATTAATAGGTTATACTCCCCATGGCCCTTTGTAAATCAATTTTACTTGATAATACCTGGAACAAGGTGTTTAAATAATTTATTTGCGCGTTTATTAGGTTCGATTCGGCCGTTATTACGTTTAAATAAGGCACTACCCCTTGTTTATATTGTAAGGTAACCACAAAATAAGTTCGCTTGGCCAAGTCGACATTTTTTTGCAATAGTTTTAAGCTAAACAGGTTGCTCTTATAATTTGCCAACGCATTGGTATAATCAGTATTGAGTACCGATTTTAGGTCGGTTATTTTATAATCAATTACTTGTTCTTCCAATCGGGCCTTTTGTAAGTTCTTTATCCTTGATAATCCGGTAAATACTGGAAAATTTAACGTTAATCCAAAATAGCTGCTTGGGTAGGAGGTAGAAAATAGCTGCGGAAAAATATTATTTTGGTAAGCCAGATTATAATTATAAAAAGCCGATAGGGTAGGAATATACGAATGCTGGTAATATTTTACTTGTTCCTGCTGTAATTGTTTGGCTATTTTACTTTGTTGAAATTCAATACGGTTTTCAAATTGAAGTTTTTGATTGGTATCAATATGGATGGCCTGCATTAGTTGCAGGGTATCAAACTTTACGTTAAACTGCTTTTCTGGCGGGAGGCCCATAATTCTTTTTAGTCCGGCATATTGCGGCAAAATGTTTTGTGTTGCCTGGTTTAATTGAGCCACTGAATTATTTAAGGTGATTTGCGCCTCCTCATAATCGGTCTCGTCCACAATACCACCAACATATTGGTGATAAGCATCGCGCAGGTTTTTTGCCAGTCGGGCGGTATCTTCTTTTAGCACATTAATCTGCTCCAAATTCAGCAATACGTTATAAAACAATTTACTCACCTGCGATACCAGAAATATTTTGGTACTATCGGTCACTAACTTGGCTTGTTGCAGATAGATGGGCGAACTGCGGTAAGCGTATAACAATGACGGACTAAAAATGGCTTGCGTTACCGCTAAACCCGGTACAAAGGAATTTGCCGTTCTGGCTGTGCTATAAGTGGATAGCTGATTATAATGGGTTAATGAGCCGGAGACATTCACCTGCGGCAACCAACCCGACGTAGCGATAGCATTATTTGCTTTGGTAATATCGGTATTTAAAAGTGCCTCATTTAATAACGGCTGATGCTGCAAGGCATAGGCAACACATTGCTGGAGCGTAAAATATTGATAAGGGGAATTTTTGGCAGAATCGATGGTGTTGATAGGTTGCAAAAGCGCGCTTTTTAAACTATCGGGTATACTACCAGCTGGCGGCATACTGGTTAAGCTACCATTTTGCGCGACTATTG
>CAIYNX010000109.1 GCA_903927645.1 uncultured Mucilaginibacter sp. | reverse complement strand
ACTACCATGAAGGTCAATTTGCAAAAATACCTCCATTGGTAAAAAAAATATACAACCTAACCCAATTCACCCGATCAAAGGCGCATTTAATATATGCCAAAGCACTTGAAAATTTAGGGGAAGTTGCAGCTGCCGAAAATGAGTTTAAAAAAATGAAGGGAAGGTTTTCTTATTATGAAGCCAGGTATGAATATGGGCTTTTTTTGATACGTAACAACCGCACACAAGAAGCTTTTGAAATTTTGAACGAAATTTTAAATGAAGAACCTCACCTAAGCCGAATGGAAAAGAACGCCAATAAGGTATGGTTCTCGAAAACCAGGGAGGAAGTAAAAAGCCTTGCGGTTTAAAATTACCTATCAGAAAATGCTTTTTGTTTTTTTCTATCAGATTTGATAGATCAAAGCGGTGATTAATTTTGATTTAAAGACGAATTAAACACTCATATAAATAGATGCCTCAAAAACATGACCAACTTTTAATTGTTGAATCGCTTCTTTTTTGCTGACATCATCATGCTGATTAACTGTATCGGCACAACCTAACCAAGGTTCAATACAAACAAAGTCGCCACCGCCTTTGGCCCAAATACCTAAGTAATTAAAATGTGGAAATTCAACTGATAGCGCTTGAGTATGCTTATCGCTTTTGATACTAATTTGACGCGATTGCAGATTTTTAAAAACCAATGCATCGTTATCAAACATGTTTTTGGTTAAGTATAATTTTTTGTTTGGAGTAGGGGTAGGTTCAACATTACCGTTAAAAAAACCTTCAGGTGCTAATAAATGTGTTTCCAAATGTTCATCAGCTTCAAATTCCACATAATAATCTTCATAATTTTCGCCCATATGAAATGGAACGCTAAAGGCTGGATGACCACCTACCGAAAAGTAGATTGTTTTGGTATCAAGATTTATTAGCTTATAAGTCATCCTCAACGCATTCTCAATTAAAGTATAAATAACCTGAAAATCAAATTTATACGGATAAATAGCCAAAGTATTGGCGTTATAAGGTAATGAGTAAGTAATGGTATTATTGCCACTTTCAAGTAACATGAAATCGCTATTTCTGGCAAAACCATGCCTGGCCATTTTATAAGTTTTACCCTCAACCAATAATTCATCATTTATTAATGCGCCAACTATTGGGAACAAATTTGGCGCATGCCAACCCCAAATTGTTTTATCGGCTTGCCATAAATGTTCGGTATTGGTTGCTTTGCAAAATAAAGAGGTAAGTTGTGCTCCTTTTTTATCAAAGCTTACCTTCAAAAATTCGTTCTCTAAAATAGTCATTGATGAAAATAGATTGGAATACTTCTTTAAAATTATTAAATATTATTTCAAAATGCTTTATTTTTAATTTCAATTACTCAAAATCAAAATCTAAAAATTGAATTTAAATAAATTTTGTTAATTACAATTTTTCTTAATCTTATCATAAGCATCGGCTCGGCCAAGTGCACCGGCTTTGCTCCAATCAACACATGCACCTTCTTTATCCTTAATAACTAGTTTCATATCCCCTCTTAATGAAAACACATCGGCCCATTTTGGGTTAAACTCCAAGGCCTTGTCACAATCTAAAATGGCACCTCTGTAATCATAAAGGTTAACTTTGGCCAATCCCCTGTTAAAAAAAACTATTCCATTATCCGGGTCATTTTCTATCACAAAATTATAATCGGCAATTGCAGCTTGGTAACTTTTTAAATAATATTTTGATAAACCTCTTTCCATAAAAGCATCTGTATTTTTAGGATTTAAGGCAATGGCTTTATTGCAATCGTCCATTGCTCCTGCATAATCCTTCATATCGTTTTTTACATCGGCTCTGCTGGCAAAAGCCCCGTCATTTGTAGGAGCTACCGAAAGCACAAAATTAAAATCGGCCAATGCTCCAGCATAGTTTTTTAACTCTTTTTTTGCAGCGCCTCTTTTCAAATAGCTATCAATATCAGTAGGTTTGGCAGTAATTACAAAATCATAATCACTTACAACCCCGGCAAAGTCTTTGGTCTCCGTTCTGGCCGTTGCCCTATAAACATAAGCGTCTAGATAGGTCTTATTAATTTCAATAGCCTTGCTAAAGTCATCAATTGCTCCGGGGAAATCTTGCAGTTTATATTTAATGCCACCACGCTTAAAATAAGCTTCGGCATTGGTTGGGTCAATTATCAAAGCTTTGGTATATTCGGCAATAGCGCCTTTATTGTCATTGAGCTTTGCCCTCGCGTTCCCTTTTTTTACATGCTGAAGGCTTGTTTGGCCAAAACTTGTTAGGGTAAAACCTAATAAAAGAATTGAGATAAATATTTTCATTGTTTTAGATTTTTGCCTGTGCCCTTCAGGACTATTTAATTTTTGAATGTAGGGCCATCATTAATATGTACGAATTACTTAAATACTAACAACATTATCAAATAATAATCAGTTATAAACGAAAACCCGATTGTTTTTGTTATACGCAGTTTATTAAAGGTATAAACTTAGACTATAAATACCTTAAAAAGTAAAGTGCCAATAAATTTAAATAAAATTTATTGGCACCAAAATATGATAAAATAGTATTGTAGATAGTTTTAAATGGGTTAAAGACTAATCTAGATCAACTTTTTTCTTTTTTTCGAGTATTACAAATGCGCTGCGGTTTGGTGCTGGCATTTTTGCATTTTCTCCTTTTACCGATTTCCATATTATTTCATTTAATTCAAAATCCGGAACTGCATCAGCTTTTGCAAAATTGAATTTTCCTGATTGTTGACTGCTTTTGTTATCAGCCAAGTTATGTTTATCAAGGCTTACAAGGGCTGGCTTATTGATATAAACACTCGTATCAATCTCGTTGGTAAAGCATTTATAAAGTGGTAATGCAGCTGCATCATATTGGCTCATAGGAGGCAACCCCAATATTAACTCAATTGTGCGTAAAACGCCTGACGTTGAATACATATCATGAATAACAGCGTTTCGTTTAACATATGGGCCGGCAACAAAAACCGGCGATCTATGTGCGTCTATATGATCCGGTCCGTTTTGAGCATCGTCTTCTAAAATAAATACTACTGATTCTTTCCAAATTGAACTCTTGGATAAATGCTCCAAAAACCGACCTATTCCTTGGTCATTGTCGGCAACCATTGATGTTGGGGTAAGTTCTCCTTTTCTTTGTCCGCTAGTATGGTCATTTGATATACGGATAGAATTGAAATGTGGTACGGCATTGATTTTTATCAACGAATCAAGATCATGTGCCCAAATTTCTGTCCTCCTAATATCAGTTACTGAGAGGTCAAAACCGGGAGAGTTGGCACAATAATGGCCTTCTAACGATTTTATGTTTGGCTTACCATCATCAACAAATTCGCCATAAGTACGGTAGCTAATACCAGAGCGGTTGCAATAATCCCAAATATAACCATCTTTTGGGTCGCCTATTTTACGTGTCCCTTCTGAGTCGTAATTTCCCCCACGACCTCCATAACCGGTTGGCCATGTCTTTTCAACAAAGTCTGTCGAATAGGCCGCAGTGCTCCAATTGTGTCCGTCAGCACTTACTTCGGCATCTACATAAAAATTATCAAGTAATACAAAATTGTTAGCAATTGCATGGTGGTTTGGTGTTACCTGATTTCCAAAAATACATAAAGAGGTATCTCCGTTGCCTTGTGGCATATCACCCAATACTTGGTCGTAGGTACGGTTTTCTTTGATAATGTAAAACACGTATTTGATAGGCGATTTATCGCTCATTTTACGAGGTATCGGGTTGCCCTCTTCACCTTCAGCAACTGCAGCTATTTTATTGTTGAAAGGGGTGTTTTCATATACTTGGTCTGTATAAGCTTTTAGTTGTTTCTCATCTGGTACCTGTATAAATGATAATGTTCCTTTAAACAGGCCACCAATGTATTGGCTTTCTCCTTTGGTAGCGCCTGTTTTATACCCACTGTTATCTGGTTTTTTTACTGGCTGTGGTCCGCGAGGATTTGCCATTGAAGTATAGCCCTTACCATTTGCTACCAAAATTTTATTTCCCAGCGTTTTAACATTGGTTGGGTACCAGCCAACAGGAATAAAGCCTTTACTTTGGCTCTTGCCAGGTATACTAACATCAAAAACGGCCAAACAATTATTATCAGCATTGGCTATATATAAAGTTTTCTCGTCTGATGATAAAGCCAAACCGTTGGTGGTTGACCCTGTTAATTTGGTAGGATATAAAGTAGTTGATAAAACTTCCAATGTTTTACCGGTTTGTGTATTAATTACCGAAACAGAATTATCATTTGCATTGGCTACAAATAAAATGGTACCTTTTTTGTTCAATACAATTTCATTTGGATGATTTCCTGCTTGAATTTGAGTTATTGTTCCTTTCAAAACATTATAGGCAACAATTTCTTCAGCACCCCAAACCGAAACATAAAGTGTTTTTTCATCAGGTGATAAAATACAGCTATAAGCCTCTGCGGGTAATTTTACTTTTTTTGAAATTTTATAGGTGTTCAGATCAACAATATAAAGAGAGCTGTCTTCCTTTGTAACAGTATAAAGCTGTGTATTATTTTTATTTACGGTTATACCGGTGGTACATACTTTATTAATTGGCCAAGGTTTACCAAATCTGATGGTATCGGCTTTGCCAATTTTTTTATTCTCAATGGTATAAGCCAAAATGATATTGTCATTTCCACCGGAGGCATAAAGTTTTTTTTCATCATTACTAAAGGCAAGCCCGTACCACGATTTACCGATAATTTTTTTATCTAATTCCGTTTGGGTTTCAGGATCAATTAATTGAATTGATTGTGTACTTTGGCCATTATTGGTTACAGCCAAAAGCTTTCCGGAAGCTGATAATTGAATATTTAATGGCAAATCGCCAAGGGGCATATAGGTACCTGCCGGACTTAATTTCCAACCATTTGGTAATAGTACTTGACCGGTTTTTTCAATTTTGCCAGGTACCTGTGCATGGGAAATTTTGATAACCAACATCAAGGTACAAAGCAATAATAGGCGATTTTTCATATTTTTTAATATTGATAACCAAAAGTAACAATTGCATTTGTTCAAAAGGAGGTTTTACAAAAACTTAATGTTAGGTTTACGTATTTATCATTGATTTATCCCTAAAACTATAATTGTTAAAATTCATAAAATTATCGGAAGATAATATTTAACTATTTTTCCGAAATTCGCTGCAATATGCTACACATCAGCCAAAATGTTTCACTTAAACAATACAATACTTTTGGTATTGAAGTATTTGCTAAGCACTTTATTGAAATAAATAGTAGGGATGAATTGACCGAATTGTTTTCAATACCCGAATGGAAAACGATAAAAACTTTGGTTTTGGGTGGTGGTAGCAATATGTTGTTTATTAATAATTTTGATGGCTTGGTTATCAAAATAAATATGAAAGGCATTACCACTACCATTAATGGAAATGCCGTTTTGGTTGAGGCAGGAGCCGGTGAGGTTTGGAACGATTTAGTAAATTATTGCGTAGAACATGGGTATTTCGGAATTGAAAACTTAAGCCTTATTCCGGGTTCGGTAGGAGCCTCGCCAATACAGAACATCGGTGCTTATGGGGTTGAAATTAAAGATACTTTTCATACTTGCCTTGCTTATGAACTTGAAACGGGTCTTTTTAAAACATTTACCAAGGAGGATTGCAAATTTGGCTATCGAGAAAGTGTTTTTAAAAATGAATTAAAAGGTAATTATATCATTGTTTCGGTGGTATTTAAGCTTTTTTTGCAACCCAATTTTAATTTAAAGTATGGAGCAATTGAAGAAGAGTTAGCAAAAAGGGGTATCTTAAACCCTACTTTAAAAGATATTTCGCAGGTAGTTAGCTATATCCGTGTTTCAAAACTACCTGACCCAACTACCATAGGCAATGCCGGGAGTTTTTTTAAGAATCCAATTATTGAGGCAACCCTGTTTGAAAAACTAAAATTGGCTTTTCCGGGAATTGTATCCTATCCGGCTGGTACCGGGGATGTAAAACTAGCGGCTGGCTGGCTAATTGAGCAATGTGGTTTTAAAGGAATGGTAGTAGGCAATACCGGAACTTGGAAAAATCAGGCTTTGGTATTGGTAAATCATGGTGGTGCAACCGGCGAGGAAGTATTTTCATTTTCGTCTCAAATAATAGACACAGTTTTTGCAAAATTTGGCGTTACACTACAACGCGAGGTAAATATTATTGTTTAAAATATTTTTCTTAAAATATTATTTACCTATAACCTTAAAATGTGCATTAATTTTTATTATGAACAATTAAATGATGTATTGCCAATTTGGTATCTGTAATTAGGTAATAAATAAGGAAATAAGGAATTTATATCAATATATTCTTACGGGTTTTAGGCGGTTAAATTCATTTTAATATTTTTAATGGTACTGTGTTTGTATCAATAGTAATACAAAACTAAAGTAACATGAAAAAAAATGCATTCAATAACCTAGTGTTATTACAAGTAAATTCATTAAGGCTATACGCATTGCATTTTACCCCCGATGCTGATGATGCCAATGATTTGGTACAGGATACCTTGTTAAAGGCCGTAACTTATTATAATATGTTTAAAGAAGGGACGAATTTAAAAGGTTGGCTGTATACCATTATGAAAAATACTTTCATAAACAATTATCGCCGATTGGTAAAAACAAACAATTTTGTGGTTAAAGCTGATGAAATTTCATCGCCCAACTTACTTTATAGTTCCACTGTTAACCATGGTGAAGCCCAATTTATAATGAACGATTTGCATTTTGCATTAAACATGTTGCCTGCAAAATACCATGTACCTTTTACCATGTATTTTGAAGGGCATAAATACAATGAAATTGCCGATAGTTTGGCAGTACCCATAGGTACAGTTAAAACTCGCATACATGTTGCACGTTTGCTATTACGTAAAAGCCTAAAAGCGTATGATATTGGCAACTCAAAAGTTGTTTATGCCGAAAACTAGTTAAAAGTATATATTTTATGAGATCTCTTTGCTATTTTGCAAAGGGATTTTTTTTATTGATGAACGAACTACCAGTATATAACAAATCGCAATTGGCCCTCAGAAACGGGCAAGACAAGCCCGATATTTGGATGGCTTATAAAGGTTTGATTTATGATATGAGCCATAGCAGATTATGGAAAAACGGCAAGCACTATGAACATTGGGCCGGGCAAGACCTAACTGCTGAATTAGCCGATGCCCCGCACGATGAATGGGTTTTTAAGAACCATGATCCTATTGGAAGGCTAGCGTAATTGGAACCGTTTTTGAGAATGTGACTTAAATACTTACCCTACCTTATTAATTTTAAAGCTAATAGATAGGGTAAGCGTATATTATTGGATATGCTAATATTTTAAAATTAAAGTTCAAATCTGGATAAACTAACAAATTCTTGTACCCTTGCCGCAATTTCTTGTTGTGTTAGGTTTCTGATTTTTTCTGTACCAAACTTCTCTACACAAAACGAAGCCAAGGCCGAGCCAAAAATAATGGCATTCTTCATGTTGTTAAAATTAACAGTGCCAACTTTAGCCATATAACCAATAAAACCTCCGGCAAAAGTATCACCCGCGCCAGTAGGGTCAAATACCTCTGCAAGCGGTAGGGCAGGGGCTGCAAAAATTTTATCTTCATGGAACAATAAAGCACCATGTTCGCCTTTTTTTATGATTAGATAGGCAGGTCCCATTTTAAGAATTTTACGGGCAGCCTTTACCAACGAATATTCACCAGATAACTGACGCGCCTCGGCATCATTTATCGTCAAAACATCTATCATGCTGATGGTTTTCAATAAATCATCAAGTGCAATATCCATCCAAAAATTCATTGTATCCAACACGATCAATTTCGGACGCTTTTTTATACGCGAAATAACTGTTTGTTGTACTTGTGGGGTAAGATTGCCAAGCATTAAGAATTCACAATCCTGATAAGAAGCCGGAATAATAGGGTCAAAATTGGCCAAAACATTCAGGTCGGTAACCAAGGTATCACGACTGTTCATATCGTTATGGTATTTACCAGCCCAAAAAAAGGATTTTTCACCATTTTTTATTTGTAAACCTTCGGTGTTTATATGATGCTTATTTAAGTCGGCAATTTCTTCCGCAGGGAAATCGTCGCCTACAACGGCAACTATTTTTACTTTATCATAAAAGTAACTGGCTGCTAAACTTGCATAAGTGGCAGCCCCGCCAACAATTTTATCCGTTTTACCAAAAGGAGTTTCAATGGCATCAAAAGCCACACTACCAATAACAACTAAACTCATAATGTATGAATATTATTTGCGCAAATATGGCTAAATTACCCCACAAAAGGAAACAGGGCTGCATTTAACCAGCCGAATTTTAACAATGAACCTCCTTATAAGCCTATAAAAAAAATATAATTAGCTGTATAACAACCTGTACCAATTTTTTTTTGATTTTTTTATATAAGTATTGTGAAATTACGTTGGAAATCATACTTTTGCACACTCCAAACCGGAAAATACTCCTGAGTAGCTCAGCCGGTTAGAGCATCTGACTGTTAATCAGAGGGTCGCTGGTTCGAGCCCAGCCTCAGGAGCAATAAAAAAACCTTAGCTTTTCGCTAAGGTTTTTTTGTTTAATGAATTTTTAGCTCAGCTGGTTAGAGTCCCGCATGTGCGGGATTAATCAGAGGGTCGCTGGTTCGTGCTCAAACTCAGGAGCTACACTCGATAAGCCATCGGAAAAAATATCTTTTTCTTTGTCAATCAGTGAGTTATGAGCGCTGTATCATTTATTTTTTTGATTAACTTTAGTGCATATTTCTCAATTTGTGATAAAGATATTACCTCCATCTTCACCGATTCTGAAAAAGCATATTGAATGCTTTTATATTTATGAGGGCAAACCAGGTTCAAAATTCAGTTATGTAGCTTTTCCTCACGTTAATACCGGACTATCATTTTTAAAGGGAGCTTCAATTAAAAGAGAGCAATGGGCGGTTGGAATTTCAGAAAGTACCAATGTTGGAGTTCATATTGAAATACTTGGTAAATACATGGGTCCTTTATTCTTAGAATACACTGGAAAGGTTCAAGAAATTTCTATTGTATTTAAGCCATTGGGTCTGAATCGATTTATTAGCTACAGTTATCAGTCTTTAGCACCTAATTTTTCTCAAGAATTATCAAATAATATTTGGCATCATTTTGGAAAAAATCTCTTTTCGGGTGATGATGACTTAAGTAAATTGGAATCTTTTTTACTTTCTCAATTTTTAGATAATCAAGAACTATACCCCATAGAAGAGTCGCTTAAAATTCTAGAAAACATAAGCGACCAAACTTCTATTCCTGCTATTGCCAAAATGGTAGGGCTTAATCTAAAAACTTTTCAAAGGCATTTTAAAAAACATATGGCATGTAGTCCTATAGAATTCCGCAGGATTTGCAGATTTAGAAACTCGCTAACCAAAAAGTTGAAGAATTCTCAATTGAAGAATTTAACCGAAATAACTTTTGAAGCAGGGTATTTTGACCAGTCTTATTTGATAAAGGAATTCTATAAACTTACGAATCATAACCCTAAAGATTTTTTTAAGGCTGTAAGTAAAGTAGATGGGGAACAGATAATTTGGGAAATAAAGTAGTGTCCAAAAAGTACAATTTTGTGTATTTGGGGCTTACTAACTTTGAACTAAATCAAAAAAAGAACAATAAAATGAAAACCCCAATTAACAAATTTGTTTATATCGCGTTTCTACTTTTAGGATTTTACCAAGCAATATTCTCCAAGGATTATATTCAAGCGGCCTCATCTTTTGGAATAGGACTGGCATTTGACCCTTTTAACCCAGAACAAAAATGGAATGATAGACCGACCTGGCAAAAGGTGATTTTATTTATTCATCTTGGTTTGGCTGCGGCAATGTTTGGATTTGGAATAGGTTTGAAGGGTAAGTAGACTTCCTTCAATTTTTTAAGTAGTTTATCCTTTAATTTATAAACAGCTACATATTCAATTATGGTATTATAGTTGCATCTGTACTGCCCCCAAAATTTAAACACTATTTGGGGGCATTTTTATGGCAAAAAACAGAAAGCGCAACACGGAATTTAAACTTGAAATTATTGCCGATAACAAAAAGGTAATTGATTAATTCCTTATCCAATATTCAGGATGTATTGTACCGAATCTTAAAAATCGTTTTTTGCTAACCTAGCCAACAATCCTATTATCTGTCGCTACAAACTTAGCAAATGCTAATAAGGCACCGGTTACCATGATGTTTCTGAAAAAGTTTACCATTTCAAGCTCTTGCTCGCGGTTTGCGTTGGCTGTCATCGATATGGTTGCTGTGCCCAAAGTGTGACCCATGGCATTGGGTAGGTGAACTAGCAAAGCCATTAAAATTACATAAAGCGCCATCAGGCAATAAGCCAGTTTATCGTACTTTCCAATAACGGCGCTCACTATAAATAATATTACACAAACCAAGGTAAAATAATTCCAAAAGTATGGAAAGGGCAGAAAGCCGGGTACAAATGACGCGCCGACATCGGGCTTGCCCAAATGTAAACCAACATACAATAAAAATGAAAGTGGGAAAATATATCGCCCTGAGTTTAATATCTTGTCCATCATAAAAGGTTTTTAATTGGTTGGGAATGGGATTAATGGTCTGATCTCGACCGAGCTGTTTGGGTATTTCAGTATAGGGCAGGTTTTGCTCCAGTTTTGAACTTCCTCCAAACTATCGGCTTTACAAATTAAGAAGCCCGATACCAATACACTATTCGCTTCTTTGTAGGGTCCAGCTTTTAGCTCGTTTTTACTAACCAGCGAGGCATTGTACTCAATTGGCGCGGTACTAAGCAATTTTCCTTGCATGGCAATATTGCCAATCCATGCTTGCCAAAGGGGCATGTCTTCGGCCATATCCTGGGCGGTTGTCAGGTAGCCATTGTCGGCACTCGCGTTTCTAAATAATAATAAATACTCTTTCATTTTTTTAAAATTTAAAGTGTTAAATATGTTTCAAAAATGAAGTGTAAAAATTATTTCGACGATGACAAAAGTCTACATTTTTAAAGCTTGGCTTTTAGTCGGCTAAAAACATCCTTGTTAATTCCTAAATACGAAGCTATCAATTTACTCGAAACACGGGTCATGAGTTTAGGGCGATACTTCATTAGCCATTTTATCCTATCCAATGCGGAAAGTGCCACAAAAGTATTGATACGGTAAACAGAATTAGCGTACGAAGTTTCCAGAAGTTGTTTATAAACTTTTTCAAACTGTGGCACAGTCTGCATCATTTTTTGAAAGTTGGGTTTATCAATGGCCAATAATTCGGAAGGCTCAACAGTTCTGATGTTTTCGGTAGCAGGGTTGCCACTGCCAAAGCTCATTAATTCGGAACACCAGGTGCCTTCGGTTACAATATCTCTGGTTGTTTCGTTCAAATCGTTATCATAAACAAACACTTGCAAACAGCCTTTGGCTATAAAATATACATATTTGCAAACCTCACCCTCTTTCAACAAAAACTGGTTTCTATCAATTATTATTGGTTCAAAGCAGCTTAAAACAAGCTCAAGTTTGTCGTCAACATTGTTCCCTAAACGGTCGGTTATATGTTGTCGTAAAGTATCTATCATAAAAATAAATTTAATGTTAGGAATATGCTTTTAGGGGAGTAAGCAATGGTATATACGCTAGTGGCAATTTAATAAAGATTGAGGGTAATAACAAAACTTGATATTTGATGTATTAATTTTTTTTGAATAGAGACATTGTTTCATTTGAAGGAGAAGCCTCACCTCCCGCCCTCTTCGAAGAATAGGGTGATGGATGATTTTTATTTTTAGATGATTTGTTTTTTGTTAGTTTAAAAAATCAAGAATATGCTCTATACAAGCAATTACTATTTTGTTTAGGCCAAAAAAGACAGCAGTATCTAATTTTTATTTTTAACCACACAAATTAAAAAGTCAAAGCGTATATATTTGCATACACAATAAAACAACAATGAACATTATTGCTGCCATCATTACCATAAAGCCAGAGATAAAAATTGAGGATATAGCCGAAATTATTAACCACGAAAGGGAGGTGTTAAAAGAGTGGACCTACCTTGGCTATATACATGATTTGTATTTACGACAAACAAGAAACGGCGCGGTAATTATGTTTAAGGAGATAGACGAACAAAAAGCAAGGGAAATGGTTGCCACACTTCCTTTATTCCCTTATCTGCTTTCGGTGGAATATTTGCCTTTGTTGAAACAGGTTTAGAGCGATTTGAATTATCAAACCGCTATTTTAAAAAGCCAAATTTTAAATAGCTGGAACTACCATATTAATAGAGGCGGGAACTATTTCTATATTTATTTCATCCGCTATTTCTTTATAATCGTCGCAAATAAATACTTGCTTTTCTTTTAATTTGATAACCACTTTTTTGCATTTCCAATGCATGATGGCATCTGTTTTACTTTGCAGGAGCGTGGCACCCGTAAGTTTTAGCAAAGTGCTCAAACTGTTGCTTTTCAATAAAATGATATCCAGCCACCCGTCTGTAACACTAATGCCGGGTTGCAACATTAAATTGCTGATGCCTATATTGCCCGAATTGGTGATAGTTAATGAATAAGCCGTTTCGTTTATTTCAATACCATCAATTTCTAAATTGTAGGCTATAGGTTGGGCATTAGCTATGGTTTTAATTCCGGCAATAAAATATGCTAACCTGCCAATATAGTTTTTAAACTTTCTGTCGGCTTGCAGCACCATATCAGCCATAATACCCAAATTCACCCTTAATAAAAAGGGCTGTCCGTTCATAGTGCCCATATCAAAGGCTTTTATTTGGCATTTATCATTTAACAACATTTCAATGGCTGCACGGGTTTCCATCGGCAAATCCAGCTCGTGTGCCATTACATTGGCAGTTCCGCCTGGGATGATGGCCATTGGTGTGCTGGTACCATGCAATGCACGCGCCACCGAGGTTACGCAACCATCGCCACCATAAACGGCAATTAAATCGGTTTTGCCAATCAGCGAGCGGGCAATATCGGCAGCGTTGCGGTATGGATGGGTGACTGACATGTCCCATTTGCTATCGCTCCCTATAAATGCCTGGTGGATATAAAACAAAACCGGCACCCCCTTCTCGGACGCGGGGTTAATGATAAAATGGATATGTCTGAATTTCATTAAAATGGCATCAAGGCGTAGTGCTTAACAACCATTTCGGTTTTTAGTTTTTGATGGGGGAGATTTTAGGTAGTTTGTTGCCTTTTTTAAAGATTTTATGAAGTTAAATTTAGAATTTTAGTTTGGGTCTTTTAAAATGAAAAATCCAAATTAATAAAGGTTATAATTTCCCCCTTATCCATTCCCCTCCAACATATTCCCTTCTTGCTTCTTCTCCATAATCGAGATTAAAAATTGTGTTCAAAGTAGGGTCTTTTTTAATAATTTGTTCAAGCGCTACTATTATGGCGTCTTCAGGCATTTGGTCGCCAGTTAAAAATTGCCAATCACCTTTACTTTCATGAACAACATGTAAGATGGGTTTATTTTGAGACAACCACTGATTGGTTGTAAAAGTCGCTAAATTTTTAGGCTCTCTAAATTTAAATGCTGAATTTCTATCAAGTAATGGCTGTTTCCACGTAAACTCTTCCGAATATTCACTATCCCATGGAAATCTATCATCTCTGTCTGTCCATATAAGCTGTAAAGCTTCAAATTCTTTATAGTCATTAAACCATTGGGCATAGCCAAAGTAATCTGCAATATTAGCTTGAGCTACATTCAAAAAGCTTGTAGAACCATTTTCAAAAAAATCATCATATATTTTTCCAACCTCAATTATTTTACCCGATTTTACAATTTCTCCACCAATATTGAGTACTGTTTGAAGGGTTTTTGAAGTTAGGCCAAAACAGATTAATTCAGGATGATTATAATTCTTCCATAAACCAACCGTGTACGAGAAACTGGGTAAATATTCACTAGCTTCAATGGAAATAATACACCATCCAAATTTTTTAATATCCTTTACTAATTTTTTATCTTTCATGGAGTTATAATGCTTTTTGAATCCCGGAATTAATATTTTTCACCTTATAATTAGATATGACCTAAATATAAATATAGACAAAAATCAGATTTCAATTATAAGGTAAGCCAAATTTTATT
>CAIYNX010000108.1 GCA_903927645.1 uncultured Mucilaginibacter sp. | reverse complement strand
TACGGCCATCACAGCATCACCCATAAACTTATCAACATGACCTTTTTGGGCGATGATCTCTTTCACAATCATGTCAAAAAGGTTGTTGATCATTTTTACGATGGCATTGGCAGGTACCTTTTCGGTAATGGCAGTAAAGCCACATATATCAATAAACATCACGGTAGCTTCCAGCGTCTCGCTTTCTGCAACGTTGTTTTCAAACTCTTTATGCGCCATAAAGTTGAGTACATTTTCATCCACATACATTTTCAGAATGTTGTTCTCCTTAATGGCCTTCATGGTTTCGCGCAGTTGCTCTACGTGGAGGATGGTTTTTTCTACGGTTAGGTCGAGATCCTCAAAATCAACAGGCTTGCAAACAAAATCAAAAGCGCCCCTATTCATGGCGGTACGTATGTTTGGCATATCGCCATAGGCCGAAACCATCACCGCTTTAAGCATAGGGTTTGCTTCAGGTAAGCGGGATAGCAGGGTAAGCCCATCCATTACAGGCATGTTAATATCGCTCAATATCACATCCAGATCAGGGTTATCGCTTATTTTTTGGAGCGCGTCTTCCCCGTTTTGGGCGAATAAAAACTCATAAATATTTTCCCGTATTTTTTTACGGAATTTTTGTTTTATCAGCAGTTCCAGATCGCTTTCATCGTCAACTACTAAAATTTTTGCCATTGTTAATGTTTAAAGGTTGTAAGCTTATCTTTTAATAAATTAAAATCGAGGGGTTTTGTTAAAAAATCATCGGCACCAAATTGTTGCGCCTGATTTCGGTTTTCTTCATCGCCATAGGCAGTAATCATCATCACAACTGGAGGAGGTTTTTCGTAATGATGGCGGATGCGTGATAACAATTCAATGCCCGACATGCCCGGCATATTGATATCAGAAAGAATCAGGATAATTTCCGACTTGTTTTGCTCCAGGTAAGTCAAAGCCTCCTCACCCGAAAGGGCAAAAGCAAAGTCGAACTCGCCATTTTTAATTTCCTTGCGAAACCGTTGCACAAATAATGATTGTACATCCGCCTCATCATCAACCACCAAAATTTTCATTGCAATGTGATACTATTCAAATTTAATTATAAAGGTAAATATATTATAAATTCGGTAAATTCACCAACAGTACTTTCCACATTTATACTTCCCCCATGCCCTTTTACTACCATATCATAGCTTAAACTTAAACCTAAGCCTGTGCCTTCGCCAGTAGGTTTGGTTGTAAAAAAGGGTTGCATAATTTTATCTTTTATATGTTCAGGGATGCCCTTTCCGTTATCTTGAACTTTGATAACTATTTTATCATTGCTGATATTAGTACTTAGGGTTACAGTAGGCTTATAATCGGCAATATCTTCTTTTTGCTTTTGATGTACCGCGTAAAAGGCATTGGTAAATAGGTTGAGCAATACCCTACCAATATCTTGCGGTACAATCGTTGCTTTCGGCAGGTTTTCGGCAAAATGGGTAATCAATTCCGCATTAAAGGTTTTGTCTTTTGCCCGCAAGCCATGGTAGGCCAAGCGCAAATACTCATCAGCAAGTTTATTAATATCAGTTGGCTCTTTTACACCATTACTTGCCCTGCTGTGTTGCAACATGCCTTTAACAATGCCATCTGCACGCCTACCATGGTGGATAATTTTTTCCAGATTTTGTTTTATGTCATTAGCAATTGCAATGGCTTCCTCTGTAGCACCTTTTTGCAACTCTTCTTGCATTTCCTCCATTAACTCTATACTTACCTCCGAGAAGTTGTTTACAAAATTTAATGGGTTTTGTATTTCGTGGGCTATGCCGGCAGTAAGCTCGCCCAATGATGCCAATTTTTCAGATTGTACCAATTGCTGTTGGGTAGTTTGCAGTAATTGTATGGTTTGTTGCAACTCGTTTTTTTGTTTGGTAAGCTCGGCTGTGCGTTCGGTTACCAACTTGTCTAATAATTGGTTTTGCTGATTTACCAATTTTAGTTCTTCCAATTGTTTCTTGGCTCCGGCTAGTTTTGCCAAGGTCCAGAAAAAAGCTCCTCCAATAATTGAACTGGATATGGCAATATAAATACCATCGTGTTTTTGAACAAAACTTGGAAATAATAAAATAAAAATACCAAAAAAGCCGGTAACAATTATTAATGGATAATTTGAAATAAGGTAGGGTTGTAGGGCAATAAAATCCTTTTCTTTCATTGTATAGTAAACTACTATAAATAAAACCAAAGCACCAATAATGTGCTTGGCCCATTCCTGATCTTCAAAAGTTGAAAATGAAAAAATAGTAATAGCAATAAGGGCAGCAGTAGCAATATTGATAGATAAACGCCATTTGGGGTAAATTGGCGAATATTTAAATGTTCTGCGTATGCGGTTAATTATTAAGAGCGCAGCGAAATAGGAGAAAAATTCCATAGTTTTTTAAAATTAAACCAAAATACAAACTATAATTGTTAAAGATAAAATTCGTCAAATAATTATTAATAGTATAAAAAATTGGTGAAAGCTAAAAAAAACTGTTAAGGGCTGTGTTTTAATAAATTTGGTTAATTAACAAGTTCTGAATGTTTACTCATGTGCAGCTTACTCTGCTCATCCGATGTAATAGCTGCTATATCGCTT
>CAIYNX010000107.1 GCA_903927645.1 uncultured Mucilaginibacter sp. | reverse complement strand
CTTAAAGGTTTTAGGAAAGAGGCTATGGCTTTTTCTTCTAATTGGGAGGTGACGAGTATATTTGATTTTTTAAGTAAGAATTTACCCCAAAAAGTGTGTATTGCCCATTTTGGGCCAATGTTTTTATTTTGAAATGAATAGCTACTCAAAGTACCTCTTGGCGAGATAATAATTGGGATATTTCGAAAAATAGCAATTGTTGCTGAAAAAAGTGAGACTAAATTCCACCATGCGTGAATATGTACCACATCATATTTTTTCATATTTTTCCACAAACTTATAATAAGATCAGGAGAGAAATGGCTATGATCTTTGGTTATGCGTTTAAAGTAGGTAGTAGTAACCCCTTCAACGTTTTGAGTTGAGTTAGGCAAAATATCAAGTTCAGTTTTTCCATTTGCTGTTGTAGTATACACATCAATATCTAAACCAGCTTTCACCAATTGCTCACTTAGCATGGAAACAGACATTGTAGGCCCGCCATAAATATAGGCAGGTTTATAGGCAGCACATATCTGTAAAATTTTCAAACCCTTTTGATTATCGTTAATTGTTTCATTATCCAAAAAATAGTTAACATGGAAATGAAACTATAAAAAACAGAATTCGTCATAAACTCAAGACTTAAACCTCTCCAAAAAGATTGAAAAAGGCCACTAAATACCAATGCAGTTCCAACAGTATATCCGCCAAATAGATATTCTGCATATAAAGATATTCTCTGGGCAATATATCCATAAAGGTAAAGGAATACAACAATTCCCATTATTCCAAAACTTAAATAACCATCTACAATGAAGGCTGGTTTTGCAGATACGTTTGAATAATCAGTAGTAATTCCAGCTGCATAAACTCTTTGCATAATAAGACGTTCAGTTAGAGGCTTTTCCTGCCAAAATTCTCTCGGTATAATGGCAACTAATGATTGCCCTATTAAATCAAAACCATAGTAATTTATGTGTTTTGGTGTTGATTCAATATATTGAGTAAACATATTGATTTCTGTTAATCGCCCGGTTAAAAAATCCCAATTAGTAGTAGAATGACCAGTTTCTTCATCTTCAATAGCGGCATCTAAGGCCAACTCATAAGCATCAGCTACATCAACTCCTTCTTTCCATGCACTTTCTCGGAATACCTGATTGAATTTAGGTAGAAAAGTAAATAAAATTAATAAAATAGGTATAAAAATTACCAGTACAACCTTCTTATAACTTGGATATAAAAAAATTCCTAATACTAAAACACTTATTATTATTGGTTCCTTAAATCCTGAGGTTAAAGCACGATAAAAGTTTAACATATACAGAATGCTACAAATTATTGTACTCAGCGCTTTTTTCTGCGGAATTGCAAATGCGAGAGCTAACGTACCTGCAATAAAACTTAAGTTTGTAAATTGATAATAGAATTGTGTAAAACCAGGCAATAAACCAATTGTATATGAAAATAACAAAGAAAGAAATGCAACTTTTAACAGCAAACTCGATATGGAGGCTAATTCTATATAGTATTTTTTAGTAACCGGATAATTCATAGCACTTAAAATACCTGTAACAAATGCTGCATGACCTAAAACATAATAACGTTGGCATTGAGCTGTCAGGCTTAATTGAATGGGGTCAATTTTAAAAAAAACGTTTGTAACTTTTGCAAAGTCAACATATCCTAATAGGCTAGCAAGATAAAAAATAGAGCCTAGACACATATAACCACCAAATATTATTTGAATTAAGAATATTGGACGCATTAGTTGTCCTGAAAATTCAAGGTCGGAAGGAATTGGTTTTATCCATCCCGACATGGTTACAATAAATATAAAAATAGAGCCTCCCCAAGCAATAAAAAATGATAAAATAGGTGAACTTTGAAATATTGTTGCAAATAACCAAGGCAAAAAAAGTAATATATAATTACCTAAGTTTGATCGTTTTTCCATTAATATGATAAATAAAAATTGATATTATTTTATAATTACGGATTGTTTGTAAAATAAAATTTAAATAAAATACAATCCAATTATGATATTCCGAATTTGTTTATGATTCAATGGATTAAAATATTTTGGGGTAGAATTGAAGTTTCGAACCTCATGGTGTTCATAATAAAAAATCATTAGGGCGCAAATTTATGAATACTATTATACAAATTTCAAATTATAGCTGTTTAAATCGTTTTTTTAATAAATATTATTAAGATATCATGATTATTGAATAGTTATAAATTTAATTATTAAAATTTAT
>CAIYNX010000106.1 GCA_903927645.1 uncultured Mucilaginibacter sp. | reverse complement strand
TAACAATGTTTTTGGCCTGTTTCAAGTTGATTTAAACGCCAAATAATAGGTTATTAATTAGTCTTTAAATACCTCGCCAAAGGTGGCCAGTTGTATGTGCTGGTCTATAATCAGTTGTTTGGCTTCCGCGGAACATAAGGAGTTGAGCTCGGTAAGTCGGGGTGCCACCATGCTGCTGATGTTTTCCAAATCAACATCCACATAACCGGGATGGCTCATTATTTCGGTAGTTCCTGTTTTTAGTTCGGTAAAGATGGTGATTAAACTTTCAAGCGTCCCCTTATTATCCGAAAAATCGCCATTAAAATGTTTTGGGTAACGGATACCATGTTTATCCAACTCCACTATGGCATAGGCATCCATTGCCTTGTTTCGGTGCGATGATTGGGGTTTCCTAACCGGTAAACCATATTCCCCGGCCAAGCGTATCATCACCCTAACAGTTTTTTCGGAAATGATACCAGCACTATGGTGACTGTCCAGATGGTCTAACTCCAAGCCTTTAGCCAACAAACTATCAATTTGCGCTTTCCATTCAGCATATAGTTCGGCTTCGTTTAGGTGGTAAGCAATAGCAATTAAATCGCCCAAACGGTTAAAATGCCCATGTTCATTTACCAAACTAGGTATTTTATCAGCACTTAAAACAGGTTTAAGCGTAGTTAAAGTTAAATGCGCGCCAACACCAATAGCAGGGCATTCTTTAAAAAGCAGGGGTAGGTCGGTTTCAAGGGTTAGTCCGCTAGCCATTACCGTGGTAGAAGTCAAAATCCCATTCAAAAAAGCTTCCCGAATACCCTTCGATACGGCACTGGTTAAGCCATAATCATCCGCGTTAATAATCACTGTTGTTACCATGGTAGGAGTGTTTTAGGGAGTATAATTTTTGATTAAAGGTAGGGAAATTAACACCTCCAACAAATGATTTTAATCAACATTAAAAACCATAATTATCCCAACTATCAAACCTGAATTGATAATGAAGATACAAATTGAGGTTGATGCTGTTTACCACTTTATAGCCTTGCAAGTTATTTATAAATTTAGGTAGGGGAAGATTAGCCTTTTGCGCCATGAGGGTATAAAAGCTGCCCTTAGCCGGGTGCAATGGTGAGCAGGCGTTAAATACTACGCCAAATATATTTTGTTCAATAATAGCCCGGGTTATGCCTATGCAATCTGATAGGTGTATCAAGTTAACGGGTGCTAATCCGTTTGGTAGTTCGGTTTTACCCCCAAAAAACCTACCCGGATGCCTATCCGGGCCAATCAAACCGCCAAACCTTACAATAGCGGTGGTGAATTTGGTTTGCGCGCTAAAAAGTTGTTCAGCTTCCAATAAAATTTTACCACTATCGGTATCTGGCTGGGGGGTATCAGCTTCTGTAACTTCCCGGTTTACTTCGCCATAAACCCCTGTAGAGCTTATGTAAATTACCTTTTTTACCCCACTAAGTAAAACCTGGTTAATGATGTTGCTCAACTTTTGCAAATACCCCCCTCCGCCGCCACCCCTTAATTGCGGGGGGATGCAGATTACCAATACATCGCAATCAAAAAAATCGGTATCAGCTTGTTGCAGCTCGGCATCAAACTGCAGCAAAAAAGGTTGTATGCCCAAATTGCCCAAAACCTCAATTTTTTCGGCACGGGTAGTGGAGCCTTTTACCACATAACCATTTAGTAATAAGTCTATCGCCAAAGCTTTACCATACCAACCGCAACCTAAAATGCTAATAGTCATGAATTT
Organism: uncultured Mucilaginibacter sp.; assembly: GCA_903927645.1. GTDB lineage: Bacteria > Bacteroidota > Bacteroidia > Sphingobacteriales > Sphingobacteriaceae > Mucilaginibacter. The sequence continues at coordinate 1,630 of CAIYNX010000106.1, read as the reverse complement.
TTTGATTTATATTTTTTAAACCGAACGATGATAAGCTTCCCAAACCGATAATATTTCAGGCAGGTTGCGCCTGCCAAAGCCTATACGGGCAAAATGAGTGCCATAGTCAAACGTTTCAGAAGGTAGCAGCATAATGCCGGTTTTTTTTACCAAATCTTCGGCATATTCCATAGCGGTTTTTGATGTTTTTAACTTGATAAACGCGGTCGAACCTCCTCTGGGGATGCTAAACTCCAGCAAATCCTCATTTCTTTGGGCAAAATCTTCATAATATTTTATATTGAGCCTAATCTTTTCGTTATTAGGCGTTATAAATTGACTATGGTTGTTCAAGGCTATGGTAGCTAATATTTCGCTAGGGCAACTATTGCAAATGGACAGATAATCTTTAAATGCCTCCACCTTGGCCAATATGGCTTTGTTTTTTGATGCCAGCCAACCAATTCTTAATCCGGCTAAGCCAAACGATTTACTCATACCCCATAAGCTGATGGCATTTTCGTACAATTCGCAGGCAGGTATTTGTTTGTAGGCAGGGTTGGCACCTAGTAAATGGTACATCTCGTCCGAAAACAAATACAGGTTGTTAGCCCTAGCTATATTGATAATTTCGTCCCAATCGCTAGCGGAAGGTATATACCCGGTTGGGTTATGCGGAAAATTTACTATAATAAGTTTGGTTTTATTGTTTACCAATGCCTTTAACCGTTCGGGGTTATAATACCAATTATTATTATCGTAATCTGGCTGCCAAAAATTAACTTTACAACCTATACTCTCGGCTATTTGGTATAAAGACTGGTACATGGGCGCCATACAAATAACCTCATCACCTTTTTCCAATAAAACGTTCATTAAGCAAAAATTACCCTCCCCCGGACTAAGCACCAGCAAATTATCCATTGCCAGAGTTTGATAATGTTTGGCAATAGCACTGCGTAACATAGGCGAGCCTTTGGTTTCGGTATAGCCCAAGGTTTGGTTTTCCCATACCTGCAAATCATCGTCCGAAGCAAGGTCGAGGACATATTTTATCGCATAGCCATCGCAATCCGAGCTCGAAAGTAAATACCTGGCACTAAACTCATATTGGGCAAAGTAGCGTTCAATTTTAAAGTCGTTAATATGCATACAAACTCTTTAATTGGTTTAAATTTTTCGGGCAAAGTACATATTTTAAGTTAAAAAAAAGGGTTCCAGTTTGTATGGATTTAATTTATTATGAAGGCAAATAATGCTCAAAATTTTTTTTTTCATTCCCTTTATGGAATCCGGGGTTTCGCTGCATCCTATTGGTAAAATAATTAAAACCGATGGAAAATTTAAAACCAATTATAATAGCTGGTATGCTGAGCTTTATGCTGCTGGCAAAGGTTTGGGCACAAAGTCCGCAACTTACAGTTGATGGTAAAACCAATAATGGCGTTACCCTAAAAGAGTTAAAAATTGAGGTGGCGGTTTATGGCAATATTAGTCGTACCACCTGGCAAATGGTATTTTACAATACCACCCAACGTTTGCTAGAGGGTACGCTGATGTTCCCGCTAAAGGATGGGGTAAGCGTAAGCCGCTATGCATTGGATATCAATGGGCATATGCGCGAGGCAGTCCCGGTTGATAGAGGAAAAGG
>CAIYNX010000105.1 GCA_903927645.1 uncultured Mucilaginibacter sp. | reverse complement strand
TGCATCAATTCCGGGAAATAATAATAACCCGGTGAATCAGCCTCAACAAAATCAAAGGCAATGGAATAATCCAAATCAAATAACTCAGCCTGCACCAATTCCGGGAAATAATAATAACCCGGTGAATCAGCCCCAACAAAGTGTTGGACAAGGAGGTAATTCAACGCAACAGCCCCAAAGACCTGGAAATGTTCAATGGAATATTCAAAAACAGCAACAGGTTCCTCAACAGGCTCCAGTTCAACCTCAAAAGCCTGTAAATAATCCAACAATAAATATAATACCAAGGCCTCCTGTAAATAATCAACCCAATACGGGGCCTGTAAAAGCATTTATTAAAAATCCGAATCCTAAACCGGCAACTGCTCCACCACCAAAACCAGTAGATAATAATAAAAACCCCTTGGAAAATTAATTATAGAAATAACCAAGAAACAAAAAAGCACTTAAATGCACTGCTTTTTTGTTTCTTGGTTAATTTTTGAATGTTAAGCTCTATGATGATCAGCTTTCCAGTTTTTGATCAATTTTTTAATTTCTACAGAGGCCAAAGATTCACTTATTGCCTTATTTGAAAGCTCAACTAACTCATCATCCGAAGCAAATCTTAAGGCTATTATCTGGCCTAGGGTTATTCTCGGATCAATAGGTTTGCCGGTTATTATGTAATGCCTCAGATTTTCTTCTGCTCTAATTGCCCTATCTTGTACTGTAACTGCAAAAGTTCTAATAAAGTAGAATAGGAATATTCCAATAATAAATAGTAACAATATTAGTGACGCATTATATACATTTTCACCACGAGCAATTTGTTTCCATAAATTTATTGAGGCTCCGATAGTACCTAATAGTAATAATGTGCTGGTTACAAAATGATAGCCAGGTACAAATCTGGCATGATTTTCAAAATTCTGATTTTTCATAATTTGGTTTTTTTATACAATAATACCATAATTAAGAATCATTATAATATTAATAAAACCAACTTATTACGTTTTATCTTATTGTAAAAATTAAATTACTTTCTTTTGAAGGCCATTTTTGCTAAACATTTTTAAATAATAAACGTAAAAATCTTAAAATCAGAAATAAAATTCAAAGGAGATTAAACCTTTATCAATTTGAACGATCCAAAAGACATAATCACTTATTTAAAAAAAACTATGAAAACAATTAAACTTACAATCGCTTGCTTGGCAATGCTGGCAGTATTCTCATGCAACAAATCAACAAACACGACACCTGCAAATTCAAATGTTTCGAATGCCGAAGCTGCAGATTTGGCAGCCTCTTCACTTTCTCAAAATTCTAATGGTGTTGCAACTGCTGCTGCTGACGGAACTAATGTTGGTAGTACATCAACAGTAAACTTAAGCAGCACTAACCCTGGCGCGCAAAGCTTAAGCCTAAACACCAACAATGCAACTTCCCTTGCTTTTGTACCTAGGCAATTATTGTGTGGTGCTACTTTAAATGATACCGTTACACGCAAAAATTCAATTGGCGACAGTATCTCTTACACTTACAATTCTATTTATACCTTCACTTTACATTGTACTAACAATTCACGTGATAGTTTAACCGAATCATCAGTGTTTAATGGTACACATAGCGGTCCATATTGCAACACAGTTTACAATGGTACCAACGCATTTACTGTAGGGGGCTTGTCATCAACTGCAACAAATTTTGTGATAAACGGTCAGCATAATCGTAGTGGTTCATTTGTATCTAAAAAAGATACCAGCAACCACGGTACGCATACCATTAATGTAATTGTTAAAAACCTTACTTTATCAAAACCGGCCAGAACAATTATAAGCGGTACAGCAACCTTTACAATTACTGGTAATACAACAAAAAAAGGAAGTTGGTCATATACCGGTACTATTGTATATAGCAATGATGGTATAGCAACATTAACCATTGCAGGTATAGGTTACAGATTAAATATTTTTACTGGCAGATTATTTAAAATTTAATAAAGCAATTAAAAATAGAAGCCCCGATATGTTTTTATAACATATCGGGGCTTTATTGTTTTATCTATATACCTATCTCGGTTTATAATTTATTAAATAATTGATTTTATTTTAAACAAGAAAGTATATATATTCAATAAATAGCTTCAAAAAAATAATCTATCCATACATTTTTATAATATTTGCCTTTTTTAAAACCTAATTTATGCAAACTAACTTACTTAATGAATTTGAAAAAATATACCATAAAAAACCAGTATACAAATATTTTTCTCCAGGAAGAGTAAACCTGATAGGTGAACATATTGATTATAATGGTGGTTTAGTATTACCTTGTGCCATTACATTTGGTACCTATTTAATAATTGCACCCAATAATGATGGAAAGTTTAGGTTTAAAAGTCTTAATTTTTCTGATAGTTTAGAAATATCTATTGAAACTTCCTATGAAAAATCGGGAGAATTCTGGTTTAATTACCCTTTAGGCATTATCAATTCATTTATCAAAAATGGATGCCAAATAGGTGGACTTGATATGCTTTTTTATGGAGATATTCCAATTGGTTCAGGTTTATCTTCTTCTGCTTCAATTGAAGTGGTAACCGCCTTTGCATTAAATAAAATAAACCTATTTGATTATGAGAAACTCGATTTAGTAAAGCTTTCAAAAAGTGTAGAAAATGATTTTATAGGTGTTAATTGCGGTATAATGGATCAATTTGCTGTAGCATTTGGTGAAAAAAATAAGGCTTTGATGTTAAACTGTAATACACTTAATTATGAAGCTGTTGAAGTAAATTTAGGTGATTCTTTCCTTACTATTATCAATACCAATAAACCGAGAAAGCTTGCTGGTTCAAAATACAATGAACGCGTTATAGAATGTGGAACTGCTTTAAAGGCTTTACAAAATGAATTGAAAATTGAGTATTTATGTGATATAGATGCTCAAGTTTTTAGTCAATACTCATACCTAATTAAGGATGAGGTTATTTTGAAAAGAGCTAGACATGTTATTGAAGAAAATGATCGTGTAAAACTTGCTGCCAAGGCCCTCAGAGAAAATAATTTAGTTGAATTTGGTAAATTAATGTATGCTTCACACACCTCATTACAAGATCTATATGAGGTTAGCGGGATAGAGTTAGATACCATTGTTGAATATTGCAAAGCTGATAATAATGTAGTTGGTGCCAGAATGACTGGTGCAGGTTTTGGCGGTTGTGCAATAGCAATTGTTAAACAATCTGCCTTTAATGATTTTCAGGATAAAATTTCCAATTATTATTCAAATATTATTGGTTATGCTCCTTCTGTTTACCATTCGCTTATTGGTAATGGGGTAGGAGAGCTTACATTATGAATTTGATTGATCAAAAAATACTTTCAAATAAATAACAATTCATTAGCCATGGAATTTAACCCAATTGAATGAAGAATTATTGTATAAGATGCGTAAGTTAAAGCTAGAGGAACTAAATAGGCCAAGTATTGAGGAATTTAAGTCGGGGAAAAAAATGCCTGTAGTTGTGGTGTTAGACAATGTTAGAAGCATGCATAACATTGGTTCAATTTTTCGCACTGCTGATGGTTTTGCTGTTGAAGAAATTTGTCTTTGTGGTATTACGGCACAACCACCACACCGCGAAATTGAAAAAACTGCTTTAGGTGCTACACAATCAATCAGTTGGAGTTATTTTGCAAATTGTATGGAAGCAATTGCAAAACTGAAGGAAAAAGGGTATTTAATTGTAGCAGTTGAGCAGGCAGAAAACAGCATTATGTTGAATGACTTCAAGGTAGTTAAAGAAGAAAAATATGCCCTTATTTTTGGAAATGAGGTAAACGGTGTAAGTGAAGATGCGATGCAAAACCTGGACGCTTGTATAGAAATACCTCAATTTGGCACCAAACATTCATTTAACATTGTGATTTCAGCAGGTATAGTACTTTGGGATTTATTTTCAAAAATGATAAAATAAAAATGAGTTACCTCGATAATTATATACCCAGGTAACTCTTTTCTTTATTTATTATAAGTGAATACACTCTCCATAAGCCTCAGCAGCAGCTTCCATTACGGCTTCGCTCATGGTTGGATGTGGGTGAACTGACTTTATTATTTCATGACCGGTAGCTTCTAATTTACGTGCGGTAACAATCTCCGCTATCATTTCAGTAACATTATGACCAAGCATGTGGGCGCCTAAAATCTCACCGTATTTGGCATCAAAAATAAGCTTTATAAACCCATCCTTTACTCCCGCTGCACTTGCTTTACCTGAGGCAGAGAAAGGAAATTTTCCGACTTTAATTTCATAACCTGCTTCTTTTGCAGCTTTTTCTGTATAACCCACCGAAGCAATTTCAGGTGAGCAATAAGTACAACCCGGAATATTATTGTAATTTAAAGGTTCAGGATTTAGGCCAGCAATTTTTTCTACACAAATAATACCTTCAGCACTCGCAACATGGGCTAGGGCCTGACCTTTAACAATATCTCCTATGGCAAATACACCATCCACATTGGTTCTGTAAAAATCATCAACCAATACTTTGCCTTTATATGTTTTAACTCCGTTTTCTTCTAATCCTAAATTTTCAATATTAGTAGAAATTCCTACCGCCGATAATACAATCTCAGCTTCAATGGTTTCATAACCACTGGTTGTTTTAACCTTAACCTTACACAAATCACCAGTAGAATCTACAGATTCAACAGTTGATGAGGTCATAATATTAATACCTTGTTTTTTTAATATTCGGTTTAGTTGTTTTGAAACTTCTTCATCCTCTAAAGGTACAATGTTGTCTAAAAATTCAACTACCGTTACTTTGGTACCAATTGAGTTGTAAAAATAAGCAAACTCTATACCAATAGCCCCAGAGCCAACAACTACTAAAGAAGCTGGTTTTTTTGGCAATACCATTGCTTGGCGGTAACCTACTACTTTTTTCCCGTCTTGTGGAAGATTTGGCAATTCGCGTGAACGGCCTCCTGTTGCAAGGATTATATTTTTAGCTGTATATTCCTTTACAGTTCCATCAGCAGCAGTTACTGTTACTGTACCTTTTGATTTTAATTTACCTGTACCATTTAGAACTTCAATTTTATTTTTTTTCATTAAAAACTGAACGCCTTTGCTCATTCCATCAGCTACACCTCTACTTCTTTTTATTACATTTTCGAAGTCAACTTCGGTTTCGGCAACTTTGATACCATAAGTGGCTGCATGTGTTATGTATTCAAATACTTCAGCACTTTTTAATAATGCTTTGGTTGGTATACAACCCCAATTTAAACAAACACCACCCAGCGACTCTTTTTCAACAATTGCTGTTTTTAAACCTAGCTGAGAAGCACGTATGGCGGCAACATAGCCACCCGGACCAGAACCAATTACAATTAAATCGTAGTTCATATATTAATTGATGATATTATTTTAAAACGTTAACTAATTTTTGATTTGATATTTTTAGGAATATTGATGGTAGTTTCAATAGCGTAAATTTATTGTAGGACTGCTATTGAACTAATATTCTTTCAAATTTCATCCAAAGTTAATAAAAGCAAACAAAAGCAGAAATTATTGATTTATAAAAAATTCTGTTATTGGTAATGAAAATTCTAAACGTAATTAATGTTAATTAAATATTATCAAATATGTAATTTTAATAACATTTTATTGATATTTTGCCTTATAAAATTACATATTGTTGATGAATATATAATAATACTTAACATTAAATTAACATTACTAATTCCTCTTATCCCTATCTTTGCCTAAATATATTCATTATTTCATTCATTTAAAAAAGCGCAATATGAAGAATTATTTACTTTTGATTTTACTATTTGCCGGAGTTACATTTTTCTCGAGCAATACAACAAAAGCTCAAGGTGTAACAACTGCAAGTATTAATGGATTAGTAGTTGATAGCAAAGGTTCAATACCTGGTGCTACGGTTACTATTACACATTTACCAACGGGAACTGTTTATTCGAACGTTACTCGTACTGATGGACGCTACAATATTATAAACTTAAGGGTAGGCGGTCCTTATACTATTAAAGTAACCTTTATAGGTTACAAAACTTACACACAAGAAAACATTATCCTTTCAGTAGGTCAGGATCAAAAAATTGATGTAAAATTAGTTGATAACGCTACCTCATTAAACGAGGTGGTTGTTACTGGCAAAGTTGGGAAAGTTATAAACTCAAACCGTACTGGTGCTAGCGAAACAATTAATCGTCAACAAATTGAAGCATTACCTACTGTAAGTAGATCATTATCTGATTTTACAAAATTAACACCATCGGCTAATGGCTTAAGCTTTGGTGGTAGAAGTAGTGCATTTAACAACCTAACTGTTGACGGTGCCTTATTCAATAACTCTTTTGGACTATCAGGAACATTAGGTGGACAAACGAATTCTCAACCTATTTCATTAGATGCGATAGATCAAATTCAGGTTGATATTGCTCCTTTCGACGTTCGTCAAGGTAACTTTACTGGTGCAGGTATCAATACAGTGGTAAAATCTGGTACCAATAATTTAAAAGGTACAATTTATGATTATGTACGCGGAACAAGTTTAACTGGTTATAGTGCTGGTCCAACTACAGTTACTAAAACACCATTTACATATAGGCTAACAGGTTTTTCAATTGGAGGTCCGATCATTAAAAATAAATTATTTCTATTTGTTTCTGGCGAGCAAGAACGAATTAGCCAGCCTGCAACCACATATGTTGCAACTGGTCCGGGAGTTAGTGGTGGAACTGTTTCACAAGCAAGCGCTGCAACGCTAGATGCAATTGCCAATTATTTAAAAACTAAATACAATTATAACCCAGGTCCATATCAAGGATACAACTATGATACGCATAGTGATAAAGCTACCGTAAAACTTGACTGGAATATTGATAAAAACAACACCTTGAGTGCTAAGTATTTTTATCTAAAATCATACGCTGATAGGCCAGCTAGTAACTCAAACTCTGGAATATCTAACTTTGGTCCAAGATCACCTAGCATAACAACTTTACCATTTTATGGTTCAGGATATCGTATCAACAATAACTTTAATATTGGCATCATAGAATTAGATAGTCGTATAACCAAAAATATTTCGAATAGATTGACTTTAGGTTATTCTGCTTTGCGAGATTATCGTGCATCATTGGGCGGTGCTGCTATTCCTTTGGTTGATATTGGTAATGGTACAACTGATGCAAACGGTAAAATTACAGCAGGTTCAAATGCAACTTTAACTTCATTCGGGTATGAACTATTTACAGCCGGAAATATATTAAATACAAATATCGGTCAGTTTTCTGACGATTTAACCATCTTTGCTGGCAAACACCAAATAACTATTGGAACAAATGATCAAATTCAAAGCTATACCAACGGTTTTGCTCCAAATTACAATGGTGTTTATGTGTTTAACTCCGCAAGCGACTTTTTGAACGGTTTACCAGCTGCAACTTATGCTACCCGTTTCTCTGCATTATCTGATGGCTCTTTCCCATATGCTAAAATTAAAGCAGCGATTTATAGTATTTATGGTCAAGATAAATTTGACGTTACAAATAACTTAAAATTGACTTATGGTATTAGGTTTGATTATGATGCATTTCCTACTACTTTAGCTCAAAACCCTTATGCAGCTGCAATTACTTTTCAACAAGGGATACATGTTGATCCATCACAATTGCCAAAAAATAGAATTCAAGTATCTCCACGTTTAGGATTTAACTGGGATGTATTTGGCGATCAATCTACCCAAGTACGTGGTGGAACTGGTTTGTTTACAGGTACTGTGCCTTTTGTATGGATTTCTAACCAAGCTTCTAATAATGGCTTATTATTTGGTTCATATTCAATAAAGGCTGGTGTTTCAACTAATACACCGGCACAAAATGCTCAACTACTATTTAATCCAAATGTAAATGCAAACCGCCCGGCTGTGGCTGCTGCTAATACTTCTTATGAATTGGATATTGCTGATCCAAACTTGAAATATCCAAAAATTTGGAGGTCAAACTTGGCAATTGATCATCGTTTCCCCGGAGGTATAATTGCTACAATTGAAGGTTCATATGCTAAAGATATTAACGCTATATATCATCAAAATTTAGTATTATCAGATAGTTACACCACTATTCCTGGTCCGGAAGGGCAAATTCGTTATACTTCACCTAATACTACACCTGCAGCATCTGCAGCCACACAAGCAAATCCATCCATTACTGGCTTATACTACATGAAAAATACTGATAAGGGATTTTCATATTTTGTTACAGGTCAACTACAGAAAAGTTTCTCAAATGGATTATATTTTAATGCAGCCTATACACACTCCCGTTCTTTAGACGTAAATGACGGAGGTAGTACAGCAAGTACTATTTGGAGTACTCGTTACGTGGCCGGAAACCCTAATGGTGATAATTTATCAAATAGCTCATTTGTGCAACCAAACAGAATTATTGTATCCGCATCGTATAAACATGAATTTTGGAATTTCACCTCTACACAGGTTGGTTTA
>CAIYNX010000104.1 GCA_903927645.1 uncultured Mucilaginibacter sp. | reverse complement strand
TCTATTACCTTACCCCTCGAGTTGCCCAACATGGTAGGGGTAAATTCGGCCTGGTTGCTAAAATATTGACTAAAATCGTTCTTCGCGTTTTTGTCAATCCCCCAACGGTCGGTTTGTATTTGATGCCATAAATAACGCGCGCCGGTAAGTTGTTTTACATGGTTGGCGGCATTGAGGTAGGCCGCCTTTATCAAATTATGGGTATTGGTATCGCCAATGGCATAACCAAGAATATAATCGTTAAAAGTATCAATAACAATATATAAATAGGGTCGGTAATAATAGTGTGTTACTTGGTGACCTGCTTTATTGGTTTTAATTTGCCGAAAATATACATCCAGTTCATTATCATCGCTGTTTATGAGCATTAATGGCATACTGGCCCGTTTTCGATGGATTACTTTACCTACTTTATTATACCAGGCATCTTTACCCAATCGCGGGGCATCTACCTCTACATCGTGTTTTTTACGATAATTGCCAACCGTTACTGCCGATATTGTTTTGTAGCCCGCATTTAACTCCTTCATTACAAGATTATATTTTTCGGCAATAAACACATCGCTGTATTGCATGCTGTGGCTCAGCATCTCGATTAATAAGGCCTGGTTTAGCGCGTGCTTTACTTTTTTGCTATTGCTATTGCCAAAGCGTTTTGTTACCAAGGAGGCATAGCCCTCGGTTTTATATATGGCTACCTTTTGCTTTAATGAACAATAGCCTCTGGGGAGCTTTATATCTTCAATTATAAAAAGCTTGCAAAGGGCATGGTATAATTGTGGCTTGGTTTGCATGTACAGGGCTTTTTTACAAATGCGCCAGTTGCCCTCTAGTTCTTTTATTAAATTGAGCCAGTTGGCATTGTTGGTATATTCTTTTATAAAGCGGGCGGGCAAGGCGGTGTTTTCATTGGTTCGATAGGCTGTAAAATAATCGATGGCTTTAACATCTGTTCTTAAAAATTTCTTTATTGCCTGGTAATGTACAAACAAGTATGGATCGTCGTATTTTTGGGTGAGTAGTTCTTTGTATTTGGGCTTTAATTCGAGGTAATTAAAAATGGTGCGCCGCTTGTCGGCCGGGTCTTTTTCGCCTTTCCAATGCAGCAGGGTATTGCGGGGGATGCCACATGCTTCCATCTCGGCAAACTCAATGTATAAGATGTCGTTAATTAATCGCACAACAGTATTTTTATTTTAAATTATTATAATTCAATTTATTAAGAATCTCAATTTGTTAAATTTTAGCTTTAACAGCAATTAGCCGGTATAGCACTATTTCTATCCAAACTATCAGATCACCTTCTTTTATGCACCAACAAAAACCGGTAAAAATTATATTGTTGAAAAATAAAGGGTATGATGATCGTCTGATTCAAAAAAATTCAATTTAATTTGTAAAAAGTTTCGTTCCTTTGTAGAGGGAAGTCGAACAAAAATACAATCATGTTTGATTAAAACAAATTACTTTGAAAAAAAACACAAACATATTTGAAAGAATTATACAAGTGGCTGATTCAAAGGGCATAAAAAATGTGCCTGATTTAGCAAATTTTCTTGGTTATGATAGCGCGGAGAAGCTATACCGACTAAAACGCGACCCAGAAGCTAAGCCATCGGTTGATATTGTGATAGATTTCACAAACAAGTTTGATGATTTGAATTTGCGCTGGTTTTTAACAGGCAAGGGAAATCCGTTCGAAGTAAAGCAATCGATGTATGATACTTCATCGGAAGTTGGTTTAGTAAATGAACCTTTGCCAACCTACCAACTTAACGTTAACAAAGGCGCTATTAACGAGGTGCCTAATAATTCGCCTTTGGTGCCTAAAGTAGTTACGGTTGATCATAACAATAACGAGGTTATTGCCCTGGTACCCTATAAAGCAATAGCCGGCTATTTAAATGGCTATGCCGACCCTGAATTTATTGAAAACCTGCCTTCATTTTCCTTACCGGGCTTTGCTGGGCATAGTCACCGGGCATTTGAAGTGCGCGGACAAAGCATGTTGCCCACCCACCACAGTGGTTCAATAGCTATAGGCCGATCTGTTGAAAGTTTGGATGAGATACGCGACCGCAGGGTTTACATAGTAGTAACCAAGGCCGACGGGATAGTACTTAAACGGGTTTTAAACAGGGTAAAACAGGATGGTAAATTGATTTTAATGTCGGACAATGATAACAAGACCGAATATCCAAATTATCCGATAGATCCGGAAGAAGTATTGGAGCTATGGTATTGGCGAGGGAGTATAATACGTGAATCGCCTGAGCCCGGCAATTTATACCATAGGATAAACGATATGGAGGCAAAGCTAAGCTTGTTACAGCACCAAATATCGCATATTGGGGCACAGAATAAAATGATGGTAAGCAAATAGTAGTTGCAATTTAGGCTGGTACCTATAGATTTCTATAAAATTTATTTGAAAAAATATAAAACCTAAGCGCCAATAAAACCAATCAAAAAATAGCGCGAAGAAATTAATAAGTAAATCAAAAACAAAAACCACACCCAATAAAGCATACAAGAAGCAACCAAAATCCAAATTTTAGTGAAGATATATAGCAAAGATCACCATTAAGAGATTTAAAATTGGAAACCAAATACAATAAAATAGAAAAGCAATGCCAATGGTTGAATGCTAATTAAGGAAATAACTTAAAGATTTTTGTTGGTTTAGATTGGGGAAGGGGACAAATTTGTGTTTTGGATTTTTAGAGAGTGTAAAATAAACTGTGTCAAAGAGTAATTATCTTTAACATAAGTTTAAAATGAAGAAAGAAGAAACGCTCGAGTACGAGCAAATGAAAAAGAAAGCCCTAGAGCAATTACGCTCGGGCAAGTCGCTATTTGGCAAG
>CAIYNX010000103.1 GCA_903927645.1 uncultured Mucilaginibacter sp. | reverse complement strand
CCGGCCGTTTCCCATTATGGCACGTAAAAGATTTGGATGCAGCGCATACAAACATTTTCCCGGTAGGTGGTGGCACCATCGATTTTAAACGAATTTTTGAAAACCGTGAAACCGCCGGCATGAAACATTTTTTTGTAGAGCACGATATGCCTAAAGACGCGCTTAGCAGTATTACCAGCAGTTACCAATATATTAGTCAAACTATCAAGGCTTAATATTTTAAATCTTAAATAAATATTAAAACCACTCGAGGATTAATTTCTTCGGGTGGTTTTTTTGTTAGGGGAAATATGCATTCATGATTCTAAATAAACACAATCACTATTTATATGAGTGGTATGTGGTTAGGGGCTTTCCTATTTATCTCAAATTATTACTTAACATAATGTTAATTATAGGAATTAAATATAGGTTTTAAATAATAGGCCTTATGTAGGCTTTTTTCCTGTTTGTTTATTTAAATACAATAATTGAATGTTTATTTTTTTGAACGCGTTGCGGTTGTCGCTAAAAAATCACGAAAGTAACTACATTCATTAATTGCGGTTTTATAAAACTTGGTTTTGGCGTATTGGTTTTTTAAAATTTTAAAATATGGGTTTTGCCGAATTGCGCGGTTATATAATTTACCTTCAATATTTGGATGGTATTCAGCACCAAGCTTATAGACTGCGAACTTAGTTTCCGCATCCTCTGGAATTTTTATTTTCTTTTGCCTGCATTTAGCCGCCATAAATATGCACTTGGCTTTAAATTCATTGCTTCGGCTTAATTTTTCTGCTTTCAAAAACAAGGTTTCAGCAGTATGTTCGTGTAAATAATCCTTGTCATAATAATATCTGTCTTTTAGGTATATATCCTCACTAGTCCATTTATATGCCGTATAAAACCAAGCCATTCCATAATAAGACGTATTATATAAACCGTTGGCCATATCATAATAATATTTTGAAGCATTTTTAGGGTCGGTTTTTACCAGTTTTTCCAGTTGAGTCATGTGCATAGCAAAATTGAGTTTGTTAAAGCCTTTTACCTTTTTTTTTGATAATTTGTTATCATAATCCTTTAACTTCTCAACAAATGCATCTGGGTATCGGTTATAATAGTTGGTATATGAATAATAGTCAAATCCGCTAGAGGTGGAATGCGTTAATTCCTTTGCATCAATATGTTTAAATGCTGATACTGCTGCCACATATTTATGTTCCCTTAGGTATGCTGTACCCAGTAAGTCATAAATATTTTTAGTTAGGTCGTTTTTCAAAATGGTAAATCTAGCCTTATAATAATATCCTCCTTTTGTATTCGGCAATTCATATTCAGTCTTTTGCGTAATAGGCTCCCTAAATTCCTTTGTGAGGAGCGATAAATAACCCGATTTTTGCGCAGACTGTTCAAGGTTTAACAATTTATTTAAATTTTTTGAATTTAACTCGGTACGCCAAAATTCTGGCATTGCAAACCCTAAGCCACGATCAGAATAGTATTTAGTAATGGTTTTTACATAAATAGTTCGTTCACTTTTTAATATACATAAAGCGGCCATGGCAGTATCATGCTGCTTAAAATACATTGGCGCTAACAACTTCACATAAAAATCACGTGCCGATGCAGAATAATACTTTAAACCATAATTGCTCCAATCACTAAAGCTAAGGTTCTTTAAATTTCTCTCCTCTTTAACTTTTTTATCCAACCAGGTTAATAAGGGTAATAGTTTATTTTCTGTTGTTGTATCTATTTTTTTAATGCTTTGGGTAAGTAGCAAAAGCTTAATCATTTGCTTTTCATCGGCTAATTTAGGCCTTAAATGCTCATTTTTAATTTCAGCCAGCGCCTTGAACCCTCCTATTGTATCTTTATTAATCCATGATAAATAGGCGGAGGCCAGTTTACCCAATTCAGGTTCATGGTATTTTCCTTCGGTGGCTAATTGTTCACAAAAAGCCTTTAGTTTTGGGATGTATCTAATAAAGCCTTTTTTTACACTATCGTATTTTGAGTGATCATAATAGCCAATATTCCCGTAATATTCATCACCGTTAGTTCTGGGTGTTAAATACCCTTCTTCAATTTTATTAATTTCCCGCCCCAACAAAATGCCAATCATGGCCGATTTCGGATCAGTTTTATATACATTTTTCAATGCCTCAAGCCCAATTCTTGGAGTATGGAAACCTTTAATTGCATATATTACTCCTTTTTCCCGGTTGTTTTTGCAGAGTTTAAATACTTCTTCCATAGGCGTATTAATACTTAGAAAATCGTGATACGCCATTAAACGCCTTTCCGGGTATTTTTCGAAGATTTGCGATAATAGGTAGGCCGCTTCATTTTTCATGCCTATCTTCCACTCCTCCCCTGCTTTATAACATAATGCCCAACCCAATACATGACTATCAGATTGAATGTTTGATATATAATCCTTATGAATTTTTAATGCCGCTAAATAATTCTTAGAGTAATGATATAATCGTTGTGTTTGGTAATAATAGCGTAACTTCAAAAATTTATCTTTTTCCTTTGTGGCAAGACTAAATGCCTCTTTTGCCTTTTTATCAACAGCAACCGAGTCAACTGGTTTTGGATCCCATCTATCGTCTCTAATTTTTGTAAGATGTTCAATTCCTTCGGCAAATAGGTAGTAATGCAAAGCCGATTTTTCTTTTCTGGACGTGATTTTTCTCAAAAATGTATTATGCTTTAAGCTATCGGGTAGCTTACCAAAAATCAGGAATTTGTTATATAAAGCTGCTTCAACAGTATCTTCCAATTTGTACATTGCTTTTTGTACATCCTTGAATTTAACTGTTTTACCTAGATAATGTGCCCATTCTTTCGCGTTAATTTCTTGTTCTAAATTTTCATTGTTACTCTCAATATCGTAATTATCGCCATTCATAAATGTATAGCCATTAAAGTAAAATGGCTGATAATCATTCTTTGGCGATAAATTATTATGGAAAAATGAGATATAATAATCATAGGGGTCGGGTTCTGGTCCGCAAGCCAAATCGAGTAACATCCCTGTAAAAAAGACGACAAAAAAACTAATGCAGTATTTGGTTAACCTTTTCCAGGTCGGTGTAGTGGTAGGGTTTAAGAAGGTTTTCATCCAAATGAAAGTAAATTACGGTCAGGGTATTAGCTTTTATTAATGGCGATAAATAGGTTGCTACAGCTTGCAAATCATCCATAGAAATGGCCTCCCATCGTATTTCGTCGGCTTTATTTAATCCAAAATCAGGAAGATCTGTGGCTGCTTTGTAAATATTATCTCCTATAAATATAAACTGATTTTTATCAATTAAATCAACAAATTTTATTTTTTTTGATATGCCTATATATTCCTTATTTCTAAAAGCCACCGCCCAGTTAAAAAGTGGCAAACCAATCGCCAATGGCATGGGGTAAGCGCCTATATTTTGGTTCAAATATTTCTTTAACTCGCTCATTTCCAGTATCGAATTTTGATTACCATAAGCTCGTAAATTGCCCATATTATAACACATCAGTATGGCAGCATCGGCTGGAGGAATACCGCTTTTTACCTGATTTTTTAACTGATGCAGTCTCAAGGTAACCGAAAGCTTTTTATGCCGCATCATGGGGTGTTTTTTTAACTGCTTTAGCAAATAAAAAAAGTGTTCGCGGGTGCTCGCCGTCCAATCGCAATCAATTTGCAGTTCTTCAAAATCGCTTTTACCAGCTTGTTCAACTTTGGCTTGTACAAAGGGCAGTATTTTATTAGCCAAAGCGCTAATACCAGTATCAGTCAAGCTTTTAAGCACATCATTAACAATAAAAACTACAGGTATTATTTTAACCGAATCAGGGATTTTGTTTTTAAATAAGATGGGCAATATGGGTGTTGGCTCGCTCCTATTTTCAACCCTATCAATATCCATTATGCGTACATAAAGACTTTTCACCTTGAAATGCTGTAGCCATGCCGATTCCGTTTTTTTAGTTTTAAAAACAGTTTTCCAAAAGTAAAAGGAGGTATTGATTGTTTTTGGGTGATGACAAGCGGAAAGAGTTAAGATGAGTAAAAAACAAGAAGCTTGGAATTTGATATTGTAGTAATTTTGGGTATTGGCATTAGACATTATCTTACTTGAACCGCTCATTCTATTACATTGAATCATAATAAGCTTCTAGAGAATCAATAAGGCTTTCCAACTCTTTAGGTATTAAACCTTCAATTTGGCTTCCTTTAGGAATTTTTAATTTCCCCAAGCAAGAAATAACCAATGAATTTTCTATTCTTTTATCCACTATATTTATATTCTGTGCTATAAAATCCATGCATTTTTTAAACAAAACTAAATCATTCGCGTTAATCGCATTATTGATAAATCTCATAAAGCAACCAATTTGTAAAGTAATCAAACCTTCATAATCCTCATCCAGTACCTCCTCTTTTATTTCAGGAAAGGTATTAATGAGGTCGTTTATAAAGTTATCTATGCTTTTTAATCTCATTGTTACGTTATTTAAAACTTAGACAAGCATCTTCAAAATCAAAAAAAGCATTTTAAGCTTGGCAATCAATTTTGGTTTGAGTTATGAATAATTATAGGTACAAATATTCAAACCACAGCCCAACCATCTCCAAAAAAGAAGAAGTTAAATTTGGTTCTATAAGTATTATTGGTTCCTTTAAAAAACTCAATCAACTTTATCAACCCAATCCAACTCAATCAACTTAATCAACCCAATCCAACCCAATCCAACCCAATCAAACCAATCAACCAAATCGCTCCAAAAAACCTCTTTTTAATGAAAAATGATAACAATTTCGCATCCAAAATGATAGTTTCACTACAATTTGCTGCGCTAAAATGATAGTTTTCTCACCTAAAATGATAGTTTCTGCTGTTTTTACGTTGGTTTGAGCGGTTAAAATGGAAGTTTCAGAAATTTGCTAAGAAGTTACTGATACTATTTTTTGTCTACAATGTCCTTATTTTAATACTTCTAAAAAATACTTCATTGCCATGATCCTGCAATAAAATATGCCCTGCTTTGGCCTCGCCAAAATTTTTCCAAATTACGTATTTGCTAATGGCTACCAAATCCTCAAACGCTTTCGAACCTCGCTCATATTCAAGTACTTTAATGCCATTTAGGTAATGCTCCACATGGTTATTTGGGAAAACAATAATGCGCCCGTTGTTCCACTGCCCTATCGGACGGATAAAGCGTTCGGGTTTATTAGCCGGTATTAAATCGTACAGTGATGCCAGTGTACGGTCGCCATTCCTACCCAATTTGGCATCAGGATGCAATTTATCGTCCAATACCTGGTACTCCAAGCCTATGGCCGAGCCCTTGGTTACCTCGTTGAGTGTTACAAAATATTTTACCCCGCTGTTGGCACCAGGTGTTAGTTTGAATTCGAATGATAAGTCGAACGCGCTATACAAGTCATCCGTTACGATATCTCCCCCACCCGAAACTTCCTTGCCTTCTGAGGCCAAAACATGCATCACACCATCCGCATATTCCCAGCCCTTAGCCGGAAATGTACTCAGTGTTGCACCGTGCCAGCCATTAGCTGTTTTGCCATCGTACAATAACTTCCAACCATTTAAAACTTCTTGATTTGATAGTTTATTTAGTTGATAATTAACCACATAGGTAAGTTCAGGTGAAGCGGTAGTTTGCAGATTGCCGGTTTGTATTTGTATGTTTTTAAAATATACCTTTTTACCTACCTGTTCTGGTTTGGTAACACCATGTACTTGCAAACCAATAAAACCGCTATTGTCAACTGTATCAATTACATCAGCTACCGGTATTCCGTTAATCCAGGTTTTCATTTCGTTGCCTATGCATTCAATTTTAAAATGATTGTAAACACCTACTTTAAAAACAGCCTTAGCGCCAGCATTCAAATCGAGCGGATATAGCCAATCTCTCCGCCCCTCGTCGTAAATTCCTCCGCTCCAGCACCTGGAAGATGGGTCAATTTCACATTGCCTACCATAAACCCTCCCTTTACCATCATTACCCGCAGCATCAAAATGACTACGGGTTTGTATGCCCGAATTGCTTAGCGGACTTTCTATTTTGGCATCCAACTCTAAAATAAAGTCGCCGTACTCCTTTTCAGTCACCAAAAAAGTATTGCCAGAGTTTAAAACAGTTGTGCCAACAATTGCGCCGTCTTCCACTGCAAAATTGGCGGTACCAGCTAACTTTTTCCATCCGGTTAGGGTTTTGCCATCAAATAGACTTGTATTTGTTTGCGCATAGGTTTGGGTACAAGCTATAATTAATAGCACTAGGTATAAACTATATTTATTCATCATTATATATTATTAAAAATCAATATCTTATAAAATTAAACTCCACCAAAAATAGAAAAACCACCATCAACACAAATCATTGATCCGGTTACAAAAGCAGAAGCATCACTTAACAGCCAAACCAATGCCCCTATTAACTCATCCGGTTTACCAAAGCGTTTAAAAGGTGTATTTCTGATAACTTTTTGGCCACGCTCCGTAAAACTGCCATCAGCATTTGTTAATAATGCCCTGTTTTGTTCGGTCAGGAAAAATCCGGGTGCAAGGGCGTTCATGCGCAAGGTATCGCCATAACGGTTAGCCATTTCAACTGCAAACCACTGGGTATAGCAATCAACAGCCGCCTTACCCATATTATAGCCCAATACCTTGGTAATGGCCCTTTTTGAATTCATTGAACTTATATTAACAATACTGCCCTTTCCGGTTTTTGCAATAGCTTCGCCAAATACCTGTGTAGGGTAAATAGTTCCCCAGGTATTTACCTCCATTACCCTTTTCATCCCCTCTAAATTTATATTAAAAATATCGTCCTCAGGTTGAATTGCTCCACCGGGCATGTTCCCTCCCGCCCCATTTACCAAGCCGTCAATTTTTCCATAAGTAGCTAATATTAAATGCTTTGCTTGGTTTAATTCATCCAAATTCATCACATCTGCTTGTACCGCCAATGCTATCCCTCCTTTTGCATTAATAGCCAATGCACGTTCATCTGCAACTACTTTGTTTCTACCCAAAATGCATACGGTGCCACCAGCATTGGCAATGCCATTAACAAACGAATTACCCAAAATACCGGTACCGCCGGTAACCACTATTACTTTGCCACTTAAAGAAAATTGCATGTCCATATTAAAAATTGGTATTATTAACTGGTTTTTGGGGAATGGTTAAAAATTGTTTAATTTTTTAACACCCCAATAGGTTATCAAGTAAAATTAAATTTAATTTGCCAAATAATTAGAATGCTACCCATTAAATTTTAACACATTATATATATGAAAGAATTGGACGAACAAACAGCTATTGCTTGGTTTAATAAAATGGAATGGAAAAACGGATTAACCACTAAGCCCCACCCAACTGTAAACAAATTGGTTTTTGCCCAGCAATACCATAACAATCAGGAAGTTTGGGATAAATCATTGGCATTTTTAAGGGATAATGATTTAAATACGATCGATCCGGGTAAATATGAAATTGATGGTGAACATGCTTATGCCATTATAAACGAGGCCCCTTCAAAAACGTTTGAAGCAGCCAAATGGGAAGCGCACCTTAAATATATAGATATCCAATATGTAATAAGAGGAGCTGAAAAAATTGGTATTACCCCTTTGGCTGTATCAGCAGTAAGTAAACCCTATGATGAGGCGAATGATTATGCCAATTATGAAGCGGAAGGAACCTTTTATACAGCAACACCTGCCGAGTTTTTCTTGTTTTTTCCGGAGGATGTACACCGCCCCAATATTTTAATTGAAGGGTTTGAGGTTGTAAAAAAGATTGTAATAAAAGTACAAATAGCCTAATAATAGTTAGTTATATTAAATACTTAAATAAATTATTCACCAATTATAATCATTTAAGAAAGCTATTTGCATTTAAATAAAATTCAAAAACGATTTTAAGCCTTTTAAGCCATTTAATTTATAAAACTTAACTCTTGTATGGGTTTGTGGTTTAAGATTGGTTTTAAACGATATTAAACGGAAATTAAACGGTTTTATAATAAGGGAACAAAAAGCCCTGTTAGGTTTATTACCTAACAGGGCTTTTTTTGTTTTGAAAATTTAGTAGGAATAATTTTTAAACTGCCTTGAGTTTTTTATGGTAATAAACATATGATAATGCCAAAATTCCTAACATTACGATCACAAATACCCAATTACTGATAGCCTCGCCAACTGAAATGAAGGAATATGCCGCAAATATCATATCGTAAGCAAAACCCGCATAGGCCCATTCCTTTAATTTAGGGAATCCCGGCGTTAATAAAGCTATTACACCTAATATTTTGGCTATAGCTAATAGTATACCGAAATAAATTGGGTAACCTAAATGTTTAAATACTTCAGCTCCTTGTGGGTTATTGGTAAGACTTGATATAGCCGAAAATAGCATTAAAGCGCAAATAATACCAGTGAAAGTCCAGTACAAAATGTTGTTTGTCTTCATTTAATTTAATTGGTTTTTGAGATATTTTAAAATTTATATTTGGTTTATTCCAGTTTTTCCAATCTAATATAAATGGTTTTTTTAAATCTGACTAATAAAAACAAGAACTTTGGCGTATTTGGTAGTTTTATAGGACGAATATAGGTTAGGGATTGTATTTTTTTAAAAATTAAGTGATTGCAGCATAACCTATTAGAAGTATTTGGTACAGAATTGTTAAATAATTTAAAAATAATATTTGCTCAGGTATATTAAAAGCTTACCTTTGCAAACCTTTTCGGGGTGTAGCGTAGCCCGGTATCGCGCCACATTTGGGATGTGGAGGCCGCAGGTTCGAATCCTGCCACCCCGACTAAAAAGCTTTCAGATATTTCTGGAAGCTTTTTTTTTGATCAAAATATTTTCTAAAAAAAATCCTTCAATTATTAGGTAATTTTTTTTT
>CAIYNX010000102.1 GCA_903927645.1 uncultured Mucilaginibacter sp. | reverse complement strand
GCTGTTAAGGTATCAATGGCTATTAAGGGCGTATTGAGTGCGAAACACAAACCCTTAGCAGTTGATATGCCTATCCTTAAACCGGTGTACGAACCCGGGCCGCAGCTTACCGCTATGGCATCAAGTTGGGTATAGTCCAATCCTTCAGTTAGAATGAGTTCTTCAATAAACTTGGTAATAACTTCGGCATGTACATTGCGTTCATTCACTTCTTTTACCCTCAAAAGTTTACCATCTTTTGCTAAGGCGACAGAGCAGCAAGTGGTAGCGGTTTCAATTTGTAAAATCAGGCTCATGTTATGTTTTGAAGTTTTTTTATTTTAAGAGTTGCTAGCAATATACAATCAAGGAACCGGATCGTGCCCATGCCCTCCCCATGGGTTGCAACTGGCTATGCGTTTTATAGTAAGCCATCCACCTTTAAAAGCCCCATACTTACTGATGGCCTCTATGCCATACTGCGAACAAGTGGGCGTATACCTGCAGGAGGCCGAAGTAAGTGGCGATATAAAATATTGGTAAATTTTAATCAGCAATATAAAAACGAAACCTATAATTGCCTTAATAATATTTACAATCGCTTTCATTTGGCTATTTCAACACATAACTGCCCCAAAAGCTTCACCATTTTTTTCTGCACCACATCAAACGGAATAATGTCCTTGGCTACATAGCCTAATGATAAGGCTATACTTTTATTTTCGGCAATCAGGTAGGTATAAAGGGTATCTTGCTTGTTTAGCCGGAATGCTTCGCGCATGCGGCGTTTTATTTGGTTTCTATCAACCGAGTTTTTAAACCGCTTTTTAGGTACCGAAAAAACTACCTTAACTGGTGTATTATCGGCATCGGTAGTTAAAATCCACGAAACCTTATAAGGGTAACATAAAAAAGAAGAACCGTTATGATAAAGTTGTTCAATCAACTTTTTATTACATAACCGTTCTTCTTTTTTAAAAGTATACATTCGTTGCTAGTCCTGAACCAAAAATAAAATCAATACCGGACCAACCTTAGGCGCTGTGCTGTAAAAGCTTATGCTTTGTGGCTACGCTCGTCTGATACTGTCAATCTTTTTCTACCTTTAGCCCTGCGTGATGCTAAAATTCTTCTACCATTAGCTGTAGACATGCGCTCACGGAAACCGTGCTTATTTCTTCTTTTCCTTTGTGAGGGCTGAAACGTTCTTTTCATGGTTATATTATGCTATTCGTATTTTTAAAAACAAGAGCGCAAATTTAGTGTTTTTTTTCATCATAGCAAACAAATTGTAAACAAGTTGTTAACCTAAGCTAAGTTCGTTAAGTTTGTTAAAATATAAGCGATAAATTTTATCAAAATTGCCAAATTCATGAAATACTTTACCATCCTCTTTTTTTGCCTACCACTTTTTACCCTAGCACAAGATGTATCATCGGCAAACTATAAAATTTACAGCACAGCCAAACAAAAAATAGTAACTGTTGATGAAGTAGTAGCAGATATGGCAAATGCCAATATTTTGTTTTTTGGCGAAGAACACAATGATTCTATAGGCCATACCTTAGAATATGCCGTATTTAAAAAACTAGTAGATGTCTACCCTCATAAAGTTGCCCTCTCCATGGAGATGATTGAAACCGATTGCCAAAATATTTTAGACGAATACCTTTGTGGCTTTATCCGAGAAAAGAATTTTATTACCGAGGCCAGGGCATGGCCTAATTATAAGGATTACCGTCCGCTTATTGAACTGGCTAAGGCCTCAAAAATTGACGTGGTAGCTGCCAATGCCCCCGCCCGATATACCAACCGGGTAAACCGATTAGGTCTACAAAGTTTAAACCAACTGAATAAAATAAGTAAATCATACCTCCCACCCCTACCCATTGATACCGGTACAGGCAATTATTACGATAAATTTTTAAACATTATGGGCGGGCATGCAGCATTGGCGGGCATGCAAATATATCAGGCACAAAACTTATGGGATGCTACTATGGCATGGTCAATAGCTTCGTATTATAAAAAACACAGAGAGTTAAAAATATTGCAAATAAACGGTAGTTTCCATAGTGAGGAAAAATTAGGTGTAGCAGCGCAATTAAAAAGGTACGCACCCAACATAAAGATACTAAACATAGCCACCTGTACCGATGATAATTATGAAAGTCCCGATTGGAAAAAACTGAGCCAAAATGGCGATTATATTTTAATAACTGATCCTAAACAACCAAGGTCTTTTTAATTTCAATTTCTTTATTGAAATTTGATTTAATCTTATTTCAAATGAAAAACCTTCCTTTTATATCCATCCTATTCTTATTTATAGCCCAATTTTGGGGTTGTAAAAAAGATGCCGGAAACTCAAGCACCAATCCAAAACAATCCGAATTGTCTGCTTGGGGTATTCAAGGAAATTTTTTTGCCTCCAAAAGTTTGAACAAAACCTATAATTTTTATTTCGATCAAAAAGATGAAAGTTTATTCGAAATAAACAATTGTGGACCAACAGTAGCAACTATGGCCTCGTTGTGGGAGGATTCACTATTTAATAAAACCCCTCTAGATGCCAGAAACACAATAAAACCAACCGGCGAGTGGTGGTCTACCCGCGATATTGTAAATTATTTAGGCTATGACAAAATCAATACCAAATATGATACCTTGGCAAATATTGAACAATTGGTACAGAATTATATCAATCAAAATAAACTGATTATACTTTGTTTGGATATGTATTATGTTACTTATAATCCTGTTTATGAAGATCATGTTCAAAAATTTTACCAAGACAATATAGGATCAGGTCATTTTTTATTGGTTAAGGGCTACCTCAAAACCGATGCTCATTTTTATTTAGAAGTTTACGACCCAAATTCGTGGGGACAAGTATACCATAACGGTAGTACCGCCGGCAGCTTAAAAGGTAAAAACAGATATTACCTAAGTGATGATATAAAAACCGCAACCGATAATTGGTGGAAATACGCCATCATTGTCGACACTTATAACAGCAAATTTTTAGCACTAAACAGTTATAGAACAACGCCTAATCAAAAATCAATACCTATTGCTTATGGAAAATAGATTAAAAGTTTGGGTAAACCCAATAGCCGTTTTATTTACCCTTTGCCAATAAATCTCTAATTTCTGTAAGTAATGCTTCTTCTTTGGTAGGAGCAGCTTCGGGTACAGGTGCCAAACCTTCAGCTTGTCTTCTTTTTAAGGTATTGATGCCTTTCACCATCGAAAATATAGAGAATGAAATAATTAAAAATTGAAAAATAATATTGAGGAAATTACCAATCCTGATGGCTACTTCGGGCTTTTTGGCAACCACGTCGGCATGTTTTAGCACAATGCTAATGTTCGAAAAATCAACCCCACCGGTTAAAAGGCCAAGAGGTGGCATTAAAATATCCTTTACCAATGAGGTTACAATTGAACCAAATGCCGCTCCAATAATTACACCTACTGCTAAATCAACTACGCTACCTCGTAATGAAAACTCTTCAAATTCTTTAAAAATTGACATAATGATCTATAATAAAATTAAATACAATAAATTTCTCTTCTAAATTACGCTATTATTTTAAAAAACAAACTTGTTACCCAAACTTGCTATTAAGTTAGGGTTAATTGATGTATTTTTGCCGCTAACTGGCTATGTTAAGACAAAATTTACAACAAAAACTTTTACAAAAACTTTCACCGCAGCAAATACAATTTATAAAATTGTTACAGGTTCCAACTTTATCATTAGATAGCCGGATAAAGGAGGAATTGGAAGAAAACCCTGCCCTGGAAGATCTTAGCCTTACCAACTTAAACGAACCTGAAGAGTTATACCCTGATCATGACCCTGATGATGATAGCGGCAATGCGGATGATGAAAGGAATGAAACAGACGAGTTTAATATTGAAGATTACCTGCAGGAAGATAATTTAAACGATTATAGCTCAAAATACGATCAAAATAACGACGATGAGGATGAGCGCAAGGAGATGCCAATTGCTGTGCAAAGTTCGTTTTTTGATAATTTGCAAATACAGCTTGATTTGCTCCCCTTATCTGACAAAGACTTTAGGATAGGCAAACAAATTATAGGTAGTTTGGATGACGATGGCTATTTGCGCCGCCCAATTATGTCGTTAACGGATGATCTTGCATTTTCGCAAAATTTAATGGCCAGTGATGAAGAGGTGGAAGATATGCTAAAGCTGATTCAAAGCTTTGACCCACCCGGCGTAGGGGCTCGTAACCTGCAGGAATGCCTACTAATTCAGCTCCGGAAAAAAGACCAGACAGACCCGGTTATAAAAAACGCGATTATTGTAGTGGAGGATTATTTGGATGAATTTACCAGAAAACATTATGATAAACTGGAAAAATCATTAAATATGACCTCGGATGAGTTGAGGTTTGTGATTAATGAAATATTAAAACTTAATCCGAAACCCGGCGATTCCAACGAGGAAAATACCAAACAAATGCAGGTTATTCCCGATTTTCATATCATAAACAATGATGGCATTCTCTTTTTAACACTCAATTCAAAAAATGCACCGGAGCTTAGGGTTAGTAGATCGTACCAAGAAATGTTTGACCATTATGACAAGGCTTCGCAAAAAGATAAAAAGTTAAAAGAGGCTGTTCAATTTGTAAAACAAAAGCTCGACTCGGCAAAATGGTTTATTGATGCTATTAAACAAAGGCAACAAACCCTTTTAAAAACCATGAATGCCATTATGCAATATCAATATGAATTCTTTTTAACCGGAAACGATAAGAATTTACGGCCCATGATTTTGAAAGATATTGCCGATAAAATCAATATGGATATTTCTACTGTATCGAGGGTGGCCAATTCAAAATATGTACAAACAGAGTTTGGTACCTTTTTGTTAAAATCATTCTTCTCGGAAGCTATACAAACTGATAATGGCGAAGAGGTTTCAAACAAAGAAGTAAAAAAGATTTTGGAAGAACATATTGGTGAAGAAGATAAGCATCACCCACTTGCCGACGAAAAGCTAACCGAAATTTTAAAAGAAGCTGGTTATAATATAGCCCGCCGCACCGTTGCCAAATACCGCGAACAACTTAATATTCCGGTGGCTAGGTTGAGAAAAGAATTATAAATTGGTTAGGTTGATCTCCATTTACTCCTTTCTGCATTAAATAAATACCCTATTAATTTTTACAGAAACTTATCAGGATTTGGTACCAGGTTTAAAAACTTTTCGAATTTCTTGGTATAGTTTGATTGATCGAGCCTGTAATAAAAAGCACCTCTTTTTGACGAAAGCTTATCCTTTTCGGGTAGTTTTACCAACAACCCCGTCGATAGTAATTTTCGGCTAAAGTTTCGGTCGTCGAAAGTGGTGTTATAAACACCTTCGTAAAGGGCTTGTAATTGCGGTATGGTAAATTTTTCGGGCAGTAATTGAAACAACAAGGGATGTAGCGCGGCTTTATATTTGAGCTTTTTTTTGGCCAATTTAACCATATCATCATGGTCAAATATCAATGAGGGTATCTCCGACAGTAGAAACCACTCTGCCCTTTGATTTTGTAAAATTTGTTCCTGGTATTGATTAATATCAATTAATGAGTAATAAGTTATTGAAAGCGTACGTTCAACCGGATCACGGTCGGGCCTCCCAAAAACATGCAATTGTTCCATGTAAACATCCTTCAAACCGGTTAATTGCTCCAATACCCGGTTGGCAGCATCCTCGGGGGTTTCCAAAGGCTTGATGAAGCCCCCCATCAAACTCCATTTATTTCGTTCCGGGTCCATGTTTCGTTGCACCAGCAACAATTTTAAATTCCAGCCATCAAATCCAAAAATGATACAATCAACCGCGGCCAATAACCTTTGTTCACCTATATAACCCTGCATATATTTTGAGTTAATTTTTAATTTTATTTACAAGTATAAAAATCAAATTTGAATAAATTTATATTTTTAAATTTAGACAAAATTAATTGTAATCAATATAATAAATTAAAATTTAAAATATAGATGCCCTCAATCATAAAGTTTATTAATTCTAAATTACTTTATTAGGTATAAATAAAAGGCTTAAAATAAGGAATTTATTAACAATGATGATGAATAGTAATCAATAAAATTTGTTTAATTTTATAATAAATCGTTTTGAAAAAATGCCATTCAATTTTGATAAAGACACCAATTATATTTTAGAAGATGACCGGGTACTTTTAAGGCCATTAACAGCCGAAGATATTGTATTGCTACTGCCCTTTGCCTTGAATGAACCGGATACCTGGAAATATTCGGCTATTAGTGCAAAAGGGCATCAAGGCATGAAAGAATATGTAAATGCTACATTGGTTGCTATGGCACAAGGCAAAGAATACCCTTTTGTTGTTTATGATAAATTAGCCGGGCAATATGCAGGTAGTACCCGATTTTATGATATACAACCGGCAAACCAAACTTTGCAACTTGGCTATACTTGGTACGGCGAGCAATTTAGAGGCACCGGACTAAATAAACATTGCAAGTTTTTATTGCTACAATTGGCCTTTGAAACTTTTGAGGCCGAACGGGTTGAATTTAGAGCCGATGCCCGAAATGAACACAGCATAGCTGCGATGAAAAGTATAGGTTGTACGGTAGAAGGTATATTAAGGAGCAATATGGCCATTCAAGGCGGGGGTAGAAGAAGCTCTATTATATTAAGCATCTTAAAAGATGAATGGACAAATGTTGTGAAAGAGAATTTAAGGTTAACGCTTTAAACAAATATAGTAGCTAAAATAAAAAGCAGTTTTGAAAATTTTTCAAAGCTGCTTTTTTATTAAAATGTTTTGCTGTTCCTACTTAGCAGGTGTTATAATAATATTTTGGTAATCAATAGGGCCATGGTCGCCTTGGATGAGGATTGGGCCCGGTTCGCCTTCGTTGCTGTCAATTGCACCGCCTGTAATGCCGGGGATAATTTGGTTACAAATTACCGTTTTTCCGTTGGCAACAATGGTCACCATTCTTCCTACCAAGGTTATATCGTAGGTTTGCCATTCTCCCGGGTCCTTGGCTGTCATTTGGTTGGGAGCTAAAAAGCCGTAAATGGCACTAAATTGGTTGTTGATGGGCTCCGGGTCGCCGCTTTTGGTGTCAATCACTTGTACTTCGTATCTGCCACGTAAATAAACACCACTGTTACTGCCTAGCGGATACCTAAATTCAATATGCAGTTTAAAATCGCTGAACTTTTGATCGCTGATTAAGTTGGCACCTGAATGCGGACTTCTCAATATCCCATCCTCCGCAATCCACTGACTTCTGCCATCGGTATGCCAGCCTTCTACATTTTTACCATTAAAAAGGGTAATCGGCTCGCCCCAAACCGGCTCTGCATCTCTTATTAAAATAGGTGCCCGTACCCCTGTAAAATTGTATGTTTTGTTATCTACATACACAAAGCTACCTTTAATCTGGTCGCCGCTTACTTCAAATTGAAAATCAAGGTTTCTATTACCCTCTTCCCACTGTGGGGGGATAGAAAAGCTAAATTTGCAATTGTCTTTTTTTACTTCAGCTATTGGTCGGGCACTACCATTGGCATAAACATACCTACCAATCAGGGTATGAAAACCCGATTTTTGCACCTCCAACCAAGAAGGAAGATTTTTACCATCCCTTACAAAAGTTAAATCCCAGCGGCCAATTACATCAGGGTCTTTTTTTTGCTGCGCCGATACCTGTAAGATGGAAAAAACTGCTAATAAAAAAAACAAAGCCGTTTTAATAAAACCCGGCAATAGTTGCCTTTTGGTTACTTGTGAGATCG
>CAIYNX010000101.1 GCA_903927645.1 uncultured Mucilaginibacter sp. | reverse complement strand
TTGCTAATCGAATTATTATTAAATATCAAAAGAAAAATCGTCGTCGGCTTTTGTTGTTTCTACAACTTCACCAAATTCATACTTTTTTTCAACCACTTCTTGATTGGCTTTAATATATTCAACGGTGTCTTTTAAACCTTCGGCAAACTTTTCAAAATCTTCCTTATAAAGAAAAATTTTATGTTTAATAAATACACCATCTTCCAAGCGCTTTTTGCTTTCGGTTATGGTAACGTAATAATCATTTGATCTGGTGGCTTTTACATCAAAAAAATATGTACGTTTTCCGGCTCTTACTTTCTTTGAAAATACTTCTTCCCGTTCTCTGTTGTCAAAATCACTCATAATAATACCTAATAGCTAGTTTTGGCTGGCATAAATATAAATAAAATCTGAATGTTGGAGTATTTATTTATATTTAATTGCAAATTATTATTATAGGATGGGTTTATTTAATAAGTGCTATATACTTTCAGCTTCTTCTAATAACTGTTTCTCATACAGTTCAAAATAAACTCCCTTCAATGCCATTAGCTTATCATGATTGCCGTTTTCAACAATTTCACCATGATCAAGTACGATGATTTTATCTGCATTTTTTATAGTTGATATTCTGTGAGCGATGATGATACTTGTTTTTCCTACCATATTTTCACCTAAATTTCTTAAAATTTCTTCTTCTGTACGGGTATCAACCGCCGATAAACAATCGTCAAAAATTAAAATTTTGGGATGTTTTACAATCGCTCTGGCAATAGATACGCGCTGTTTTTGTCCACCTGAAAGGGTCACTCCACGTTCACCTATTAAAGTATTAAATCCTTCAGGAAGTTCCATCATGTTTTCATAAACAGCTGCGTCTTTGGCTGCTTGTTCAATTATTGGCATATTTAATGTATCAGCACTAAATGCAATATTATTGGCAATAGTATCCGAAAACAGAAATACTTCTTGTGGCACGAATCCGATAATTTCCCTGTATTTTTCTAAATCCAGGGTATCTATTCTTTGATCATCAATCAGAAGTTCGCCTTCTGTACAATCATACATCCGCATTATTAAGTTTGCAATGGTTGATTTGCCCGAACCTGTACGCCCAATAATGGCTACAATTTCGCCGGGTTTAGCAGTGAATGAAATATTATTGATCGCTTTTATACCTGTGTCAGGGTAGGTAAAAGAAAGGTTTTTAAATTCAATTTGGCCATTTTTAATTGACTTACCATGTAGGTTTGATTTTATTTCAGGTTCTAATTGTAAGAACTCATTGATTCTTTTTTGTGATGCTGCAGCACGCTGAATAAGCGAAGTAACCCATCCCAATGAAATTACAGGAAATGTGAGTTGGTTTAAATAAACAATAAATTCTGCAATATTCCCAGAGGTGATATTACCCTTCATTACTTCAGTGCCTCCAATATATATGGTAATGATATTGCTTAACCCAACCAATAATAACATTAAGGGGTAAAACAAGGCTTGTACCTTAACCAATGCCATTGCCTGGTTTTTATAACTTTCGCTTTCTGTTGCAAAATTTTTCTTAACTTCTTTTTCTCTGACATATGATTTTATAATCCTGATGCCGGAAAAATTCTCTTGGACAAAGGTGGAAAGAATCGATAATCGTTCCTGAATTTCTTCACTTCTTTGGTTGATAATATTGTTAACATACCAAATTAAAATAACCAAGATAGGTAGGGGTAATACTGAAAAAATAGTTAACCTAATATTTACAGTAAGCATTGCATATATCACCATTACAAATAAAACAATGGTGTTGATACTGTACATTACCCCCGGACCCAGGTACATCCGCACACGACTTACATCCTCTGTAACTCGGTTCATTAAATCACCGGTATTATTTCGCCTAAAAAATGCTAATGACAATTGTTGGTAATGTGCGTATATTTCATTCTTAAGGTCAAATTCAATATGTCGCGACATTAAAATAAGTGTTTGGCGCATAAAGAATAGAAACATGCCTCTTAACAAAGCCAAAACCATTACCAATGCTGCAAACAAAAGCAAACTGCTACCAAAAATGCTGTAGATAATGCTTTGCCGCTCAAATCCGGCAAATTGTTGGTAAACATGTATGTTCTCAGTAACCAAATCGAAAGAAATACGGATTATTTGGGCTGGCAATACCCCAAAAATGTTTGAAATTATAACAAATAATATGCCTGGAATAAAATACCAGCTATATTTTATAAAAAACTTATTGAGGTATTTTAGATGTTTCATGAAGTATTAACTGCCGAAATAATTAAATAATTGAATTCTTCAAAAATACATCATTGGGCAACTACTATCAAACATATTAGGGGTATGTTGTATTATTTGCCATGATAACAGGTTTTCAATCTTTTTAATATAAATTTTAAGTATAACTGAGTTTTATGGTAAAACTTGGTTAATTTATAGTAATATTGCACCTTTTTGATAAATAAAATAATGTATTTACATTTTTAATAACAATTTAATTACCCGGGCTTTTACATTAAATTACATTATTTTAATTTTTAGCTTCACTAATTATTTTGGTACTTTTGTAAGTATATTTAAACAAGCATTGATGGTTAACTAATAATTTTTTAATATTACTGCTTAAAACAAACTAATAATATCTATCTTTTATATTTAATAGTCTATAATTTATAAACTTGAACCTTAGGGTCAACAAAATAATTTAAAGACAAGTATGTTCTTACCAAATGTTAAACAGAAGGCACTTAAGAGTAAAGGTTTTACAGTCATTATACGCATATTTTCAATCAAATAGCGGCGATATAAGGCAACATGAAAAAAATTTATTGCATAGTATTGATATGGTGTACGAAATGTATATCTGGATGCTATCATTAATTTCAGAAATAATTGGCTATGCTGCCATTGATGCCGAAGAAAGAGCGAACAAGTTTCTTCCTACCGAAGAGGATTTAAATGCCGATGTAAAATTATTGAGTAATAGGTTTGTACTCGCTTTAGCCCAAAACAATGAATATCTTACTGCATTAAAAAAATACAAAGTTTCATGGGGTTTTGAACCCGAATT
This sequence comes from uncultured Mucilaginibacter sp., assembly GCA_903927645.1. GTDB lineage: Bacteria > Bacteroidota > Bacteroidia > Sphingobacteriales > Sphingobacteriaceae > Mucilaginibacter. Next base: position 24,450 of record CAIYNX010000101.1, on the reverse strand, counting down.
GATAAAATCACTTTTTATTATTTTAAAATCAACCCCCGAATATCTAGAATACCTTAAAAAAACCGATGATACCTTATATACCGACAAGGACATTATAAAATTCATTTTTAAAAAAGTAATATTAAAATCGCAAATTGCTGAACAGGTTTTTGAAGATAAATTTATTTATTGGCCGGTTGATAAGGAAGTTTTGCAAGCCTTAATTGCCAAAACATTCAAAAACTTTTCCAATGATGATTACAAGCAAAACAAATTAGCCGAAGTAACCGGAAATTGGGAAGAAGACAGAGAGTTTATTGTTAGTTTATTTGAGCAAAGCATTAGGTATAACAATGATTATCAAAAGCTTATAAGTGATAAAACCAAAAATTGGGAACCGGATAGGATTGCCATGATGGATACCTTATTGATGAAAATGGCAATTACAGAATTTGTAAACTTTTCATCCGTACCGGTTAAGGTAACCATTAATGAATACCTTGAAATATCAAAAGAATTTAGTACACCTAAAAGCAATACATTTATAAACGGTATATTAGACAAAATTTTGTTTGAACTAAAAGAACAACATAAAATTAATAAAATTGGCAGAGGTCTTATGGAATAAAGCCCTAATCCTTGGTTTTCTTTTTTAATATTTATATTTGAGTTTATTAATCTTTTTTCAATAAATAATTACAAATGAAAAATTTCTTCTTTGGCTTTTTAGCAATAGCTTTTTTAATGCTGGCAAGTTGTTCACAATCAAGTAATTCATCAAATGGAAATGCAGAAAATGCACCTATCATGAAATTTGAAAAATCAATTCATGATTTTGGCCGACTAAGAATTGGCGATTCGGTATCCTATGATTTCAAATTTACCAATACAGGCAAATCACCATTAATTATTACCTCCGGAACGGCAACTTGCGGATGTACCACACCTACCTGGCCTAAAAAACCATTACAACCCGGCGAAGGTGGTCAAATACATGTAACATTTAAGACTGTGGGTAAGCAACCGGGTTTACAGGACAAAATGATTACCATTACCGCAAATACAAACCCTACGTCAAATTATATGCACTTAATTGGCGAATTAATTCCTTAATATATCTTTATTTTAAATATGAAAATTAATATTTTACTACAAGCCGCTACAGGTTTAAATATTGGACAATTATTACCGATCGGCTTAATTGCCATAGTTTTTTACTTTTTCATGATTCGCCCCCAAGTAAAAAAATAAAAGGATCAAAAGAAATATGTTGATGAACTAAAACGCGGTGATAAGGTTGTAACCACAGCAGGCATACACGGCAAAATTTCAGATATCAGCGATCTTACTTTTTTGGTTGAAGTTGATAACGGAGTAAAAATTCGTTTTGATAAATCAGCTATCTCATTGGAAGCATCAAAAGCATTAAATACACCTGCTGTAGTTGCTAAATAGCAATTATATACGGCAGTATTGCTAAAGCAAAGTGTTTTTTATTTATAAAAACCTGAAAGGACTTTTATCACTTTGCTTTTATATTTAAAAATATGGCTATCATTAAATTATCGGCAACAGAGAGCAGAAGAGTTTCTGTTTTTTTTACCTGTTTAATTTTAGCCACTTTGGCCTGGGTAATTACCGTGTTATCAAACCCCTACACTTTTAGCGTAAAAGGGGTTTTGAGTTTTAAAAACAGCCCTCATAAACGCGCATTTCATTCACTACAACCAGATACAGTTACTATGAAGGTAAGTGGCAATGGTTGGGAAATGCTGTTTTCAAAAATGAATATTGAAAACAGACCTATCAATGTTGATTTACACACTTTAGAAACCAAGGATTATATTGTTTTAAGTAACCAATTAGCTGCCATTAATGGCTCGAAAGAAATAAAACAAGAAATTAGCGGATTCAATCCTGATACTTTATACTTTGATTTTTCGAACAGGAAGGAAAAGAGAATACCAATACACCTAAATTTACAGGCCAAATTTGACCATCAATACTTTCAATCAAATAATATAGTATTAAAGCCTTCCTATATACTAATAAATGGCCCTGCAAATGTGATTGATAAAATTACTGATTGGCAAACTGATACTTTAAAGGTTGACAGCGTTGATGAAACCATTGTAGACCAGATTGGCCTGCAAAGCCCTAAGGAGGGAAACTTAAATATCTATCCTAAAAAAGTTAATGTTACCATCCCGGTTGATGAATTTACAGAAAAGTCAATTTACATTCCGGTAAAATTAAACAATAATTCGCTTGGTGATGTAAGGATTTTTCCTCAAAAAGTTAAAATTACCTTTAACATTGCGCTAAGTAAATATGACCAGATTGACGAAGATTATTTTGAGGCAACTGCTGATATTAAACTATGGCAAGGTAAAGGTTATAAAAGCTTACCGGTAGTAATTAGTAAAATACCTCCCTATTGTAAAGTTGTAAATATTGAACCAGCTAACTTAGATTTTATTATTAAAAATAATGCTAAAAATTGGCATAACAGGTAATATTGGAAGTGGAAAAAGTACTGTTTGCCAAATATTTGAATTATTGGGTATCCCGGTATTTAATTCGGATGAACAGGCCAAATTGGCAATGGTAACTGATATTCAACTCATTGACCAAATAAAAGGTACTTTTGGTAGGGAGGCCTATTTTGAAGACAAAACCTTAAACCGAAAGTTTATTGCTGATATTGTTTTTAAAAATGATATTGAATTACAAAAGTTGAATTCCTTTGTGCATCCGGCAGTTTTTAGGTTGTTTAATAGCTGGGTCAAATTACAAGAAAGTGCACCATATGTTATAAAAGAAGCAGCTTTGATGTTTGAAAGTGGTTCGAATAAGCTTTGTGATAAGACTATTTTGGTAAAAGCTCCACTTCAAATTCGCTTGCGAAGGGTGGTTAAAAGGGATAAATTAAGCCAAGTAGACGTTGAGGTAAGAAACTCAAAGCAAATGGATGAAGAGGTAAAAGCTACATTAGCAGATTATATAATTGAAAACGATAATAAGCAATTACTTATACCTCAAGTTTTAGCCTTACATCAATCTTTTTTAAAAATTGTCAAGAATTCATAGCCATTATTTTTTATCCTATTTTACTTCGAATAATAAATTTGGATGTAAAATCAATATTTTAATAGATGCCGCGTAGCAATAGTACCGATATAATAGGATGACCATATTAGATGATTTTGTTTGTTTGAATGAATATGGATTGTATTGTAAGTACGCTGATTTTTATATCGACCCTGTTTTACCTGTTAAAAGGGCTTTAATTTCACATGCACATGCAGATCATGCCATTGCTGGTAATGGGATTATTTTTGCTACTGACGCCACTTTAGCTTTTATGAAATTACGTTATGGTAAAAACGTAGCAAAAGAACAAAATACCATCAGTTTTGACAATATAATTCAAATTGCCGATGTTAAAATAACTTATATTCCGGCTGGACACCTATTAGGTTCGGCACAAATTTTAATGGAATATAAGGGAGTGAAATACCTGTATACCGGCGATTATAAGCTACAAAAAGACGCTACCTGCGAGCCCATAAAATTGGTATCAGCAGATGTTTTAATAACCGAAAGCACCTTTGCCGACCCACAAATTTTACATCCTGATCCGATAGCCGAAATAAAAAAGATAATTGAAATAAAATCAAATATATTATTGGGTGCATATTCACTTGGTAAAAGCCAGCGTTTAATTAAATTAATTAATGATTATGCGCCAAATAAAAAAGTGTTGGTACATTTCAGGATACTTCCAATTAACCATATTTACGAAAGGGCTGGTTTTATTTTAGGTAATTATCAAGTTTATAGCCGTAAATTGATGAAAAACCAAGAGGAATTTGTTTATATTGTTCCTCCATTTACTTTTGATAGCTATATAAAGGCAATTGGCGTGAAGCGGCTTTTTGCTTCTGGATGGAAGGCCTTACAGGTAAATAAGGAGGATACCTTATTTATATCGGATCATGTTGATTGGAATGATATTTTGGAAACAATAAAACAGGTTAAGCCAAAACAAATATGGACCTTACATGGTAACGGTATGCATTTAAAAAAATATTTTGGAGAAAACATTTTAGTAAAGCTTTTGAACCATGCAAAATGAAAATGAGGATTATTATTTTAATGATGAAGGCTTTTTAGTTTTTACAGCGCAATATCATTTAAAAAGAGGCTATTGTTGTAAAAACAAATGTCTAAACTGTCCTTGGGATTTTGGCAAGGTAAAGGATATTGAAGAAGAGGAAAAATAATTTAGATATTTGCACCCTAATCTGGTTGTTTAGTTATGCGGATAGAAGAAGAAATACAAAGTAATAATTTTGAAGATAATTACCACAAAGTAGTTATAAATGTATCCTATACTTATGGTTGGTTAAATAATTTGGTTAGGGTTCAATTTGAAAAATATAACCTTACCCAGCAACAATTTAATATTTTGAGGATTCTTCGCGGGCAATATCCTAACCCGGCAACAGTTAACCTTTTGAAAGAACGAATGATTGATAAAATGTCTGACACATCCCGAATTGTTGATCGTTTGTTTCAGAAAGGTCTTGTGTCAAGGTGTACCAATAATAAGGATAGAAGAGCTGTAGATATACGCATTAGCGAAAAAGGTTTGGATATTTTAGCCTTAATGGATAAGGAATTTAGAACGAAGGATTTTTTAGAAAATAATATGACCGAAGAAGAAGCCGGAATTTTAAGTAATTTATTGGATAAATTAAGAGGTTAACTATTAGAAATTAAAAATCCACCCGACCCAAATAAATTCTTTTTTGAAAGCCATTTAAATAATAAATATACTAACCAGCCAATCAATATTCCATAAATGGCTCCGCATAATACATCAATAGGGTAGTGTACACCCACGTAAACCTGGGCAAATGAAATAATTCCGGCCCATAGTATCCCCCAAAACAATATCCAGCGCCATCTTTTATAAAAAAGAAAAATCACAAAAGCTGCCATCGCAAAATGATCTGTAGCATGGGTAGAAGGAAAGCTATAGCCTGAACCACAAATAACACGCAACTCATCTGTTTGCCTCACCATAGGGTCCTGACATGGCCGCTGACGCTTTATTATTGGTTTATATATTCCTGCACTCGTTTTATCTGCAATTCCGGCAGCAACAGCTATTAATATAATTATTAAAAAAGCATGTTTTTTAAACTTCCAAAAACAAAAAAAAATCACAAATACATATAAAGGAATCCAAAATTTGGGATTCCGGAATAATGGCATCACAAAATCAAATACCGGATTTGCCAGGGTATGGTTTATAAAATGGAATATATGCAGATCAAGTTGAAGCAAGAAATCGGGCATTACAAATCAAATTATTAAATTTATAAGTAACAAATATAGTTAATTGTAATAGGCATAAAACAATCCATATAAAATACCTTGCTTAGCCTAATTATTTTTAATTTTGCCTAAAAATAGCAGGTTTGACATTAATAAAATCAATTTCAGGAATTAGAGGCACTATTGGTGGTGCAGCAGGAGCGGGTTTAACCCCTCTTGATATTGTTAAATTTGTCTCGGCCTATGGCACTTGGGCTGTTGCACAAACAGGTATCAACAAGATTGTACTCGGTAGAGATGCCAGAGTTTCGGGCACTATGGTGAACAATTTGGTAATTGGCACCTTACAAGGCTTAGGTATTGATGTAATTGACCTTGGCTTATCAACAACACCAACTGTTGAAATTGCTGTACCCATTGAAAAGGCAGCTGGTGGCATTATATTAACAGCTAGCCATAACCCTAAACAATGGAACGCACTAAAACTTTTAAATCATAACGGCGAATTTATAAATGATGCCGAAGGAAATAAGGTTTTAGCAATTGCCGAGAATAGCAGCTTTACCTATGCTGATGTAAATGATTTAGGTGAAGTTGATAGTAGCAAAGATTATTTAAAAACACATATTGACTTGATTTTGGCATTGCCATTGGTTGATAAAGATTCCATAGCGAAAGCTAATTTTAAGGTGGTTATTGATTGCGTAAATTCAACCGGAGGAATTTTTGTTCCGGCATTGCTTGAGGCTTTGGGTGTAAAAACCGTTTATAAATTGTTTTGTGTGCCTGATGGAAATTTCCCGCATAATCCTGAACCTCTACCCGAAAATTTAACCGCCCTGTCATCAGAAGTTATAGCCAAAGGGGCTGACCTAGGCATAGCTGTTGACCCTGATGTTGACCGTTTATGTTTTGTTTGCGAAGACGGAAATATGTTTGGTGAAGAATATACACTGGTTGCCGTTGCCGATTATATTTTAAAACATACTAAAGGCAACACCGTATCAAATTTATCTTCTACAAGAGCTCTTTGCGATGTTACGGAAAGTGCAGGGTGTAATTATTTCGCTGCTGCAGTTGGCGAAGTAAATGTGGTTAATAAAATGAAATCTGTTAATGCGGTTATAGGAGGAGAAGGAAACGGTGGCATTATTTACCCTGAATTGCATTATGGTCGTGATGCCTTGGTTGGGATTGCCTTATTTTTAACACATTTAGCTAAATACGGTAAGTCTATTTCATTGTTAAGAGCTAGTTACCCCGGTTATTATATTTCTAAAAATAAAATAACATTAACACCCGAAATGGATATTGATGCCTTGTTGTTAAAAGTTGAAGAGAAATATAAAAATCAACCCTATAGTACTATTGATGGCTTAAAAATTGAGTTTGAAAAGCAATGGGTACACCTTCGTAAATCAAATACCGAGCCAATCATCAGGATTTATTCTGAAGGAGAATCAGAAACGGTGGCTAATAATTTGGCCTATAAAATAATTGCCGATATAAAAGAAATTCTGAACTTGGCTTAACCAATAAAAATAGATATCATTTTATTTTCTAAGTCATGAACTTGGTGAATAAATTTAATTGGCTCAATATTAGAAGGTTAATTCTTTTTAATTTATATATAATCTCTAATTATTAGTATCAGCAATACTTTTAATTTTATAAAATTTAATAAAAATGCGTGTTTATTTAGATAATGCTGCCACCACTCCCTTAGATCCTGAAGTTTTAAAACAAATGTATGCTGTAATGGAAAACCATTATGGAAATCCTTCTTCTATCCATGGTCATGGTCGCGAATCACGCACATTACTTGAAAAAGCGCGCAAAACTGTCGCTAATTTATTACATACTTCACCCGCCGAAATCTTTTTTACAAGTGGGGGTACCGAAGCCGACAATACTGCTCTCAGATGCGGTATTATCGATAATCAAATCAAGCATGCCATCACTAGTCATTTAGAGCACCATGCAGTAATTCATACTCTTGAAGCAATGGAAAAGGCAGGTAGCATAAAATTGAGTTTTGTTGGTACTGATGATAAAGGAAATATTGATTATAAGCAATTAGAATCATTATTAGCCAATAACGAACGAAGTTTTGTATCATTGATGCATGCCAACAATGAAATTGGTACCTTGACTGATATCAATTTAGTGGGTGATCTTTGCGAAAAATACAATGCCATTTTTCATTGCGATACAGTACAAACAATGGGTCATTACCCGCACGATTTAAGTACTTTAAAAGCCCATTTTATTGTTTGTGCCGCTCATAAGTTGCACGGACCTAAGGGGGTTGGTTTCTTATACGTAAACCATAAGGTTAAAATTAAACCAATGATTTATGGAGGATCGCAAGAACGCAACATGCGAGGCGGCACAGAAAACCTATACGGAATAATTGGTTTGGCCAAAGCACTTGAAATTGCCTATGCTGAGATGGACCAACATCAAAAGCATATACAAGGTTTAAAAACTTATATGATTGAAAAACTGATGGCTAATATTCCGGGTATTGTTTTTAACGGAGAAATTGCACCAGAAAAAAGCCTGTATACAGTTTTAAATGTTTCTTTCCCGGTTACTGATATTGCTGATATGCTTTTATTTAATTTGGATATTGCCGGAATTTCTGCTTCAGGAGGAAGTGCTTGCAGTTCTGGAACGGATATTGGCTCGCATGTATTAGGTGGAATAGGAGCAGACCCTAACAGACCGGCTGTTAGATTTTCATTTTCAAAATATTCAACAAAAGAAGAAATTGATTTTGTGGTAGAAAAATTAAAAAGCTTATATAGCTAAAATGAATAAACATCCAATTGATGGATGTTTATTCATTTTAAAGTATTTAAAATTTAGGTAGAGAATTTTTAACTTAACTCAATTGGCCAAAATCCTTAAAAATGTAGCCAATTTGTTCTTCATTTCTCGTCTATCAACTATAAAATCAAGGAAGCCATGTTCTTTTACAAACTCGGCTGTTTGAAAGCCTTTTGGTAGATCTTTTTTGATGGTTTCTTTTATAACCCTTGGTCCGGCAAAACCTATCAATGCACCCGGTTCAGCAATATTAATATCACCCAACATAGCGTAAGAGGCAGATACTCCTCCGGTAGTAGGGTCGGTAAGTAATGATATATATGGTATTTTAGCCTGCGAAAGTAAGGCAAGTTTTGCCGAGGTCTTGGCCATTTGCATTAATGAAAACGCTGCCTCCATCATCCTGGCACCTCCCGATTTTGAAATCATTAGAAACGGAATTTTATGCTCTATGCAATAATCAATAGATCTGGCAATTTTTTCACCAACTACCGAACCCATCGAACCGCCAATGAAGTTAAAGTCCATACAAGCAATCACAAGTTCTTGATCACCAATTTTCCCATGAGCAGCCCTTATGGCATCTTTAAGCCCAGTTTTCTTCATGGTATCCTTTAATCTTTCAACATATTTTTTTGTATCCTCAAATTTAAGCGGATCGCCCGATTTTAAGTTACCAAAAAGCTCTTCAAATTCGTTGTTATCAAATAAAATGGAAAAATATTCGCTCGAACCGATACGCATATGATGTCCACAATAGTGGCAAACATATTGATTTTCAACTTGTTCTGAATAGTGTAATGGTTTTTTACATTCAGGACATTTATTCCAAATGCCATCGGGGGTTTCTTTTTTTTCTTCAGTAGTGGTTATAATCCCTTTGGATTCCCGTTTAAACCATGCCATATCTATATCTACCTCTTTCAATTGGATACAAATAAACGATTTTTTTTAGACTTGTATGTTTTTTAATCGTAAAAGTAGTCAACTTATCAATTAATAACATTTAAGTGTAAAAAAATCTCCAAACTCTTATCCTACATCTCAAATCAAAATTATATCTTCGGGCTCATTTTATAAATAATGGATTTAAAAAATTATAAAGGTGTTTTGCACGGTGATCAAGTGCAGGAACTATTTGAAGCAGCTAAAAAGCATCAATTTGCATTACCTGCAGTAAACGTTACAGGTACTAACACAATTAATGGGGTATTAGAAACCGCTAAAGCCGTAAACTCTCCGGTAATTATTCAATTATCAAACGGTGGTGCTCAATTTTATGCTGGTAAATCATTAGACAATTCAAAATTACAGGCTTGTATATTAGGCGCGGTATCTGCAGCCAAACACGTTCATTTATTGGCCGAACATTATGGTGTTGCAGTAATATTACATACAGACCATGCAGCTTTAAAATTATTACCTTGGATTGATGGTTTGCTAGAACATGGCGAAAAACATTTTGCCGAGACTGGAGTTCCTTTGTTTTCTTCGCATATGCTCGATCTTTCGGAAGAAGAATTACATGAAAACATTGAAATATCTTCAAAATACTTGGTTCGTATGGCCAAAATGGGTATGACTTTAGAAATTGAATTAGGTGTTACAGGTGGAGAAGAAGACGGAGTAGATAATTCTGACGTACATAGTTCAAAATTATATACCCAGCCTGAGGATGTAGCCTATTCGTATGAAGAGCTATCTAAAATCAGTCATCGTTTTACCATTGCAGCTGCATTTGGTAACGTACACGGTGTTTATAAGCCAGGTAACGTAAAATTACAACCTGTTATTTTACATAACTCACAAGAATTTGTAAAAAGCAAATTTGGTATCAAAGCCGAGAAACCAATCAATTTTGTGTTTCATGGTGGTTCGGGTTCAACCCAAGAAGAAATTAGAGAAGCTATTTCATACGGTGCCATTAAAATGAATATTGATACTGATATGCAATGGGCGTTTTGGGAAGGTATTAAAGATTATTATAAGGCTAAAGAGGGTTATTTACAAAGCCAGATTGGTAACCCTGAAGGTGAAGACTCCCCTAATAAAAAATATTACGACCCTAGAGTTTGGTTACGTAAGGCTGAAGAAACTTTTGTTAGCAGGCTTAAAATAGCTTTTGCCGATTTAAATTGTATCGACGTAAATAATAAACTATAACCAAACGATTGGTTTCATCGCGTTGATTAAGCAGTTGGTTTTTTAACAATTGCTTAATCAACTTTTTTTATAAAGGTATGTCTCAAACAATCCAAGTATTAAAAGTTATCGAACCGGATATCCTTGAAACAGTATTCGCTATTAGGCGTGAGGTATTTGTGATTGAACAAAATTGCCCTCCTGAGTTAGAGTGGGAGTATGAAGATGAAGCTATTCATTTTTTGGCCACTGTTAACAATGAGCCGGCAGGAGCTGCCCGTTGGCGAAAAACCGAAATTGGTTATAAATTAGAACGTTTTGCAGTTTTGAAAAAATTCCGTGGCTCGGGGATTGGTCATGAATTGATAAAAGCTGTTCTTGCAGATTTACCTCCCGAAGCCTTTTATATCTATCTGCATGCGCAGGTACAGGCTATACCGTTTTATGAAAAATTAGGTTTTACCAAAATTGGCAATGAATTTGAAGAAGCAGGAATATTACATTATAAAATGATTAAAAATAGCATTTAAATCAATCCTTTATTTCTATATATGATTTTTTGATGCAAAATATTGTCATTAGTCAAAATCTAACAAGCTCTAATAATTCCAGTACCTAATCACTAGCCATTTATCATCGCTGTCCCTCTTATTAATGCATTTTCATAGGTTTCGGTAATATTTGCTTTACCAATTTTGAAAATCAGCCTGGCTTTTTTTAATTCAGTTAAAACTTGTTCGCTTTTAATTTCGCTTAAAATAATTCTGGTCTTATTTTCCAATGCTTCCTTATAAACTTGGTTTATAATGTGTATACCTGTAGCATCAATTATGGGTACATTTTTCATTCTTATTATAAGAACTTTTGCAGGGTTTCCAACAATTTTCATGGCATCCTTAAATTTAAAGGCTGCACCAAAAAATAATGGTCCGTTTATTTCAAAAACTTCAATGCCATCAGGTAGGGTATTTTTGTTGAAATCGTCATCAATATTATCATTTTCAAAATCAATATGTTGTACATTGCTCACCTTCATCATATCGCGCATAAATAAAAAGCCTGCTAAAATTATCCCAACTTCTATAGCAATGGTTAAATCAATAAAAATGGTCAGTAAACAGGTAATTATTAATACTGCCCCATCATTTTTAGAAATTTTCATAATGGAAATAAAACTTTTCCATTCGCTCATATTATAGGCAACAATTATTAAAATTCCACCTAAGGTTGCCATTGGTATCAAGGCAGCCCATTTACCCAAAAACAATAGAATCAAGAATAAGGTAATTGCATGAATAATACCTGCAATAGGTGTTCTGCCTCCATTTTTAATATTTGTTGCTGTACGGGCTATTGCTCCGGTTGCTGGTATTCCACCAAATAACGATGAACATAAATTGGCAATTCCTTGTGCTATTAATTCTGTATTTGAGCGATGATTACCGCCTATCATTCCATCAGCAACTACTGCCGATAATAATGATTCAATACTGCCTAGTATGGCAATTGTAAAAGCGGGTTTAATTAATTGTTTAAAAACCTGCCAACTAATAACTGGCAATATCGGATGCGGAATATTTGTTTGAATAGTTCCAAAACGGCTACCAATAGTTTCAACCGGTAATTTAAAAATATATACAATTAAGGTGGTAATGATGATTGCTATGATTGAGCCCGGCACTTTTCTGGTTACTTTAGGCCATAGCAAAATAATAGCTATGGTAAGCGTACCAAGTACAAGCGCATCATAGTTAACAGTATTTGCATAATGGCTATATGCAATCCATTTGTTTACAAAATCAGCGGGTACACTACCCATTTTCAAACCAAAAAAGTCCTTTAATTGCGATGAAAATATAATAACTGCAATACCTGTTGTAAAACCTACTATTAATGGATGAGGGATAAATTTTATTACGCTACCAAATTTGGCAATACCCATTAAAACCATGATTATACCGGCTAAAAAGGTGGCTATTACCAAGCCATTTATACCAAATTGCTGTACAATACCATATACTATAACAATGAAAGCTCCCGTTGGCCCTCCAATTTGTACCCTACTACCGCCTAATACCGAAATAAGTAACCCGGCAATAATGGCCGTTATTAAGCCTTTTTCGGGCGATACGCCCGATGCAATGGCAAATGCAATTGATAAAGGTAGTGCTACAATGCCTACTATAATACCTGCAATTGCATCCTTATAAAATTGAGCTTTTGTATAATTTTTTAGGGTATCAATAATTTTTGGTCTAAACATTGGTAATTTTTATTTATTAAATAATAACCATTTTATTGCCATAAGTTGTTGGTGTAGCATTAATTTGAATACTATAACAACAAAATTAGCCATGTAGTTTCGCTATTCCTATCTCTTTATCATTTATTTAAAGTTTACATAATTTTTATTTAATGTATTTATTTGAATTATAAAACTAATAATTACCTTAGTAAACCAATTAAAGCTAATAACAACCTACATAAATGAGCATAAAGCTGTTTCTATTTTTCGGTTTGTTTTTTTGTGCCCTATTTAATGCACAGTTCTTATACAGTCAACAAAGCCAATTTGGGATTTTTGATAAGCAAAGTGATATTGGAAATGTTAAAAATTCAGGTACAGCTAGTTATGATAGCATAAATCAACGCTATGCTTTATCGGGCTCAGGCAGTAATGTTTGGGCAACGCATGATGAATTTCATTTTTTATGGAAAAAAATGAAAGGTGATTTCATTTTGCGTACACGTGCTTTTTTAGTTGGTAAAGGTGTTGAGGATCACCGTAAACTAGGTTGGATGATTAGAACTTCGCTCGATACTGATTCAAAACAGGTGAGCGCAGTAGTTCATGGCGATGGGTTAACCTCCTTACAATATAGAAAAACAACAGGCGGTACAACCGAAGAGAAGAAGTTTGACATCAAAGCTGCCGATATTATTCAGCTTGAACGCAAAGGAAATACCTATACCATGTCTGTTGCCCGCAATGGTGATTTACTGGTTAGTCAGGATTTAACCGATGTTGATTTGGGTGATGATGTTTACGTAGGTATTTTTATATGTGCCCATAACAAGGATGTAACAGAAAATGCCCTATTTGATAATACCCGAATAGTTGTACCTGCTCCAACAACATTGGTTCCTTACAAACAATATTTAGGGAGTGATATTGAAATACTTGATCTTGAAACCCAAATTAGCAGAATAATTTACCAATCGCCGGTTTCCATTCAGGCGCCTAACTGGATGGTTGATGGTAAAAATTTGTTGTTTAATAGTGATGGGTTGCTTTATAAGTACGATTTGAAAAAAAATAAACCTGGTGTTTTTAATACTGGTTCTGCAATACTCAATAATAACGACCATGTTATTTCTTTTGATGGTAAATGGTTGGCAATTAGTAGCAGTGATCAAACCGGAAATTCAATTGGTTGGGTATTGCCAATTAAAGGTGGAGAACCTCGCCAACTAACACCTATTGGCCCATCATATATGCATGGTTGGTCGCCCGATGGTAAGTTTATTGTTTTTTGTGGTGCCAGAAATAATGAGTATGACGTATATCGTATACCTGCAAAAGGAGGGAAGGAAGAACGTTTAACCAATACCCCAGGATTAGACGACGGACCTGAATATTCGCCTGATGGTAAATTCATCTATTTTAACTCGGTTCGTAGTGGTTTAATGCAAATTTGGCGGATGAAGGCCGATGGTACCGAACAAACTCAACTAACAAACGACGATTATAATAATTGGTTTCCGCATATATCTCCCGACGGAAAATGGATAGTTTATATTACATTCTTAAAATCGGAAGTTGCTCCCGGCGATCACCCTTTTTATAAACATGTATATTTACGAATCATGCCGGTTGATGGTGGACCGTCAAAAGTTATTGCCTATCTTTATGGAGGGCAAGGTACCATCAATACACCATCATGGTCGCCCGATGGCAAGCATCTAGCATTTGTTAGTAACACCTCACTTTTATTTCCAATTTTTCCAACAGCCAAATAAAAATATGAACAACTCAAGAAGAAAATTTTTAAAAACAGGTGCACTTTTAACTGCAAGTGCAGCCTTGATGCCTAGAGATTTATTTGCCAACGCAAAAAAAATTGAAAGAACCGGAATTCAATTATATTCTGTTAGAGATGCCATGCAAAAAGATCCGCAGGGCTCTTTGAAAAAAATTGCAGATGCCGGTTATCTTTTTGTTGAACATGCAAATTATGTTGATAGAAAGTTTTATGGCTATTCGGCTAAAGAATTCAAAAATATTTTAATTGGCTTTGGCCTTGAAATGGTTAGCGGGCATACCGTTATGACTGCCCAAGATTGGGATAACTCAAAAAATGATTTTACCGATAAATGGAAACATACCATTGAAGATGCTGCAATTGCTGGTCAAAAATATGTGATTAGTCCGTGGTTAGATGAAAGCCTGCGGACCGACACTGAAGCCTTAAAACGCTTTATGGAGCAATTTAATAAATGCGGCGAGTTATGCAAAAAATCGGGTATGAAATATGGCTACCATAACCATAATTTTGAGTTTAAAACCATGGTAGGTGATATCACTTTGTATGATTTTATTCTGAAAAATACCGACCCTAATTTGGTTGCACAACAAATGGATGTAGGTAACATGTTAGGTGCAGGCGGCATAGCGATTGATTTAATAAATAAATATCCTGGTAGGTTTGAGTTGATGCATGTTAAGGATGAAATAAAAAATGATACCGGTGGCGGTATGGATGGTTATGACAGTACCATTTTAGGCACAGGTGTAATGCCAATTAAAGACATTGTTCTTGCCGGTAGAAAAAAAGGTGGAACCACCCAATTTATCATTGAACAGGAATCATATCAGGGTAAAGACCCATTTGATTGTGTAAAATCTGATTTGGTGAACATGAAAAGTTGGGGATTTTAATTACTCATTTAGTTATAATTAATATTGAATCAAACTATCCAAATTATTTAAAATAAATTTTAATTAAAAGCTCAATATTTTATAATATTGGGCTTTTTGATGGGTTATAGTATAAAAATTTTATAAAAAAAGTATCGAAAACTAAATGAATAGGCGTATTGCAATAAGAAACATGGCTTTGTTGCTTGGGGGAACAGTTTTACTACCTTCATGTTTAAATTCAAAGGGAAATAAGGTAGTACAACTTAAACATATTACCTTGGATGATGACCAGCAAACCTTAATAGCCGAAATTGCCGAAACAATTATTCCCAAAACATCCACACCGGGAGCAAAGGATCTTAAATTACCCGAATTTGTATTATTAATGCTTGATGATTGCTACAATAAAAAAGATCAATTACAAATTTTAGAAGGTTTAACCGCTTTTAATAACTTGGTAAAAAGTAAATTCAATAAAGATTTCGCTAATCTGAGTATTAAAGAAAGGGAAAGCTTTTTAAATGATTTTGAAAGTTCAGCTAAGCAAGCACAAAAAAATTCCAAATCTACCGATTCAATTAATGCATTTTATTGGGCTATAAAACAACAAACTGTGTTTGCTTACACTACCTCTCAATATTTTATGACTAAACAAATTGTTTATGAACTGGTGCCGGGCCGATATAATGTACATGTACCTGTTAAAAAATTAAAATCTGCTTAAAGATATATGGCCAATTTAAATATTGATAGTGTTAAAGATCGCACTTTTGATGCGATTGTAATAGGTTCAGGAATGAGTGGTGGTTGGGCCGCGAAAGAACTTACTGATAAGGGTTTAAAAACTTTGATTTTAGAACGCGGTCGGGATGTAAAACATATTAAAGACTATCCAACTACAAATTTAAACCCTTGGGAATTTCCGCATCATGGTACTTTACCCAATGATGTACAAGAAGCAAACCCTATTGCTAACAGGTGTTATGCTTTTCATGAAGATGCGGCACATTTTTTTGTAAAAGACAAAGAACACCCTTATGTACAGGCAAAACCATTTGATTGGATAAGAGGATATCAGGTTGGAGGTAAATCATTATTATGGGCAAGGCAAACACAACGTTGGAGCGATTTTGATTTTGAAGGCCCTGCACGCGATGGTTTTGCGGTTGATTGGCCAATACGATATAAAGATATTGCGCCTTGGTATAGCTATGTAGAAAAATTTGCAGGTATCTCGGGCAACAAGGATGGCATTCCTGAATTACCGGATGGCGAATTTTTACCTGCTTTCCCATTAAATGATGTAGAGGATTATTTTAGTAAACATGTAAAAAGTAAATACAAAAACAGGCATGTTATTAGTGCCCGTTGTGCCCATTTGTCAAAACCTAATCAAATACATCTTGATCAAGGCCGTACCCAATGCCAAAATCGTACACTTTGCCAGCGGGGTTGCCCTTTTGGTGGATACTTTAGTGCCAATGCAACAACTATTCCTTGGGCATTAAAATCCGGACATGCTACCCTTAGACCATTTTCAGTGGTACATTCCATAATTTACGATGAAAAGCTAGGTAAGGCCACAGGTGTTAGGGTTGTTGATACCAATACAAAAGAGACCATTGAATATTTTGCGAAAATCATTTTTGTAAATGCTGCTGCCTTAAATACAAATTTGATTTTACTAAACTCCACCTCAAACCGTTTCCCAAATGGTTTGGGTAACGATAGCGGGGTTTTAGGGAAGTATGTTGCCTTCCACAATTATTCGGCCCGTATAAGTGGCGAATATGATGGATATAAAGAATATACTACCGAGGGACGTAATCCGGCAGGTGGCGGATATATACCAAGATTTAGAAATGTTTATAAACAGGAAACTGATTTTTTAAGAGGGTATGCCTGTGGTTTTTACGCCGGAAGGTACCAACAACATAGCGAGGAAGGTGTTGGTGAAAGCTTGAAAGAAAATTTGGTAAATGGTGAATTAAGCCCTTGGCAAGTAGGTTCGCACATGATGGGCGAAACAATTCCTAAAGAAAGCAATTTTGTTACGCTCGATAAATCCTTGAAAGATCAATGGGGGATACCTCAATTGAAAATTTCGGTTGATTACGATGACAATGATGAAAAAATGAAGAAAGATTTTGTGGAACAGCTTACCGAAATGTTTACTTCAGCTGGTTTTACAAATATTAAAGCTTCTACAAATCATCAAGCTCCCGGATTGGACATCCACGAAATGGGCGGTGTACGTATGGGTAACGACCCTAAAACCTCCATTTTAAATAAGTGGAATCAAGTACATACCTGTAAAAATGTTTTTGTTACTGATGGTGCAAGCATGACTTCAACTTCTTGCCAAAACCCATCACTTACTTATATGGCTTTAACAGCAAGGGCTGCAGATTATGCCATAACCGAAAGTAAAAAAGGCAATATTTGAACTTAATTAATGTTTAGAACATTAAACATCTTTGTAATATAGAAGTAATTATTCCCATTGTGTAAAAAAAACGCAATGAAAATTTGTAACCTGATTTTTTGTTCTTACATTTATCAAAGTAACCATTTTATAGATTTATTTAACCATTTATTAATTATTATATGTCTGCAAATACTTATGACGCAATAGTCATTGGTTCAGGGATTTCGGGCGGTTGGGCTGCGAAAGAATTAACTGAAAAGGGTTTAAAAACCATTATGTTAGAACGTGGCCGTAACATCGAGCACATTAAAGATTATGTAAACGCTAACAAAGACCCATGGGAATTTCCTCATAGGGGAGGTCGTACACAAAAAATGATTGAGGATTATCCCGTATTAAAACGCGATTATCCGCTAAACGAAACCAACCTTGACTTTTGGGCCAACGACAAAGAAAGCCCTTATGTTGAAAAGAAACGTTTCGATTGGTTTAGAGGCTATCATGTAGGCGGCAGGTCATTAATGTGGGGCAGGCAATCCTATCGCTGGGCCGATTTTAATTTTGAAGAGAATTTAAAAGATGGCATTGCAGTTGATTGGCCAATCCGTTATAAAGACCTTGAACAATGGTATGGTTATGTAGAACGTTTTGCTGGTATATCTGGTAACAAAGATGGCTTGGCAGTTCTTCCTGATGGTGATTTTATGCCTCCTATGGATATGAACATAGTAGAAAAAGACGTTGCAAAACGTTTTAAAGATATTTATAAGGGAGCACGTTCTTTTGTAATTGGACGTACCGCCAATATTACTGTACCGCATAATAACCGTACCAATTGCCAATATCGTAACAAATGCTGGTTAGGTTGTCCGTTTGGTGCTTATTTCAGTACACAATCTGCAACTTTACCTGCTGCAGCCGCAACAGGCAATTTAACAGTTCGCCCTTGGTCTATCGTTACCAAAATTTTATATGATAAAGATACCAAAAAAGCAAAAGGTGTAGAGGTATTGGATGCTGAAACAAATCAGACTTATGAATTTTTTGCCAAAATAGTTTTCGTAAATGCTTCGGCATTTAACAGTACCTGGATTTTAATGAATTCGGCAACAGATATTTGGCCGGATGGTTTAGGAAGTAGCAGTGGCGAATTAGGACATAATGTTATGGATCACCACTTAAATGTTGGTGCTGGTGGAACAGTTGAAGGCTATTTGGATAAATATTATTTCGGTCGTCGGGCAAATGGTATTTATATTCCAAGATACCGTAACTTGAATGGCGATAAACGCGATTATATTCGCGGTTTTGGTTACCAAGGAGGTGCAAGCAGAGACGGATGGGGTAAAAATGTTGCCGAAATGAATATAGGTGGCGCATTCAAAGATGCTGTAACTGAAGCGGGTATATGGGAGATGGGTATTGGTGGTTTCGGTGAAACTTTACCGTATCATGAAAATAAAATCACCCTTGATAAAACCGTTAAAGATAAATGGGGCCTTCCAGTATTGGCATTTGATGCTGAACTAAAAGACAACGAGCTAAAAATGCGCAAGGATATGGAAAATGACGCTAAGGAAATGCTGGAAGCAGCCGGTGTTAAAAATGTACATACCTACAGCTCAAACCCATATTTAGGTCGTGGTATACACGAAATGGGAACAGCCCGTATGGGTAGAGACCCTAAAACTTCCGTATTAAATGGTTGGAATCAAGTTTGGGATGCAAAAAACGTATTTGTTACTGATGGTGCGGCCATGACTTCGGCTGCCTGCCAAAACCCATCATTAACCTATATGGCATTAACAGCCAGAGCTGCCAATTATGCGGTTGAAGAACTAAAGAAAAATAATATTTAACCGTTTGGTTATAAATTATGGAAGAGCAAAAAACTGATAATTTACCCGATAATTCAAGGCGATCATTCTTAAAAACCAGTGCTGTTGCAGCAGCTGGTTTTATGATAGTACCACGCTTTGTTCTGGGGGGTAAGGGTTTTATAGCACCTAGCGATCGTTTGTTGATTGCCGGCGTAGGCGCAGGCGGAAAAGGCGAAAGTGATATCCAAAACTTCTACAAAAGCGGTAAAGCCGAAATTGCTTTTTTATGCGATGTGGATGATCGTAGGGCGGCTACTAGTGTTAAAAGATTCCCTAAGGCTAAATATTATAAAGACTGGCGTGAAATGTATGATAAAGAATCGAAGAATTTCGATGCTGTCTCCGTTTCAACGCCCGACCATAACCATGCCATCATAGCCTATCATGCCATGCAATTGGGCAAGCACGTTTACGTGCAAAAACCCTTAACGCATGATATTTTTGAAGCGCGTTTATTAACAGATGCAGCCAAAAAATATAAGGTGGTTACCCAAATGGGTAATCAGGGTGCATCAAATGATGGTACTCGTCAACTCGCTGAATGGTATGATGCTGATATTATTGGAGATGTACATACTGTTTATTGTTGGACAGATCGCCCGGTTTGGCCGCAAGGAATTGCTTGGCCTAAAATTAAATCTGATATTCCTAAAGAATTAGACTGGAACTTATGGTTGGGTACCGCACCATTTAAAGATTATGTCTCTAATTTAGTACCTTTCAACTGGCGAGGTTGGTGGGATTATGGTACAGGTGCTTTGGGCGATATGGGTTGCCACTTAATGGAAGCACCTTTTAGGGTACTTGGTTTAAAATATGCTAAAGATGTACAAGCCAGTGTAGGTTCTGTTTATGTAGGGGAGTTTGCAAAAGGTAGATTCCCAGAAAGTTGCCCTCCGTCAAGCCACATTACCTTAACATTCCCTAAAACTGATAAAACTAAAGGTGATATTACCATTCATTGGATGGATGGTGGTATACAACCTGAAAGACCTGAAGAATTAGGTGCCAATGAACCTTTTGGTGATGACGGAAATGGCTCGTTATTTATTGGGACAAAAGGTAAAATGATAGCCGGTACTTATTCATCAAACCCATTATTATTGCCAACTTCCAGAACTAAAGAAGTAAATGTAAATAAAACCATTGCCAGAGTACCTGGTGGTGCCGACGGTCATTATAAGCAATGGGTTGAAGGTTGTTTAGCCGGTTATGGAAATACCCAGCTGAGTTCATCCTTTGATGTTGCTGGTCCGCTTACAGAGGCTTTATTAATGGCAAATTTAGCTGTTAGAGTCCATGAGTTGAAGGGCGGTCATATCAAAATGCTTTGGGATAATGATAATATGCGAATTACCAATTTCGATGCCGCTAACCAATATGTAAAACGCGACTACCGCGAAGGGTGGACTTTATAATATTGAATAAATGATTGATTTTAAAAATCCGATCAAAAGACAAATAAAAAATTACCAATTAAAAATTAAATAAAAATGAATAGAAGAGATGCCATAAGTAGGGTTGCCCTAATAATGGGAGGTGCTGTTTTAGGTGCTGAATACTTCCTTTCGGGTTGTAAATCACCAAATTCGCAGGTTAGTGACCTGTTTGATGCCGACCATGTAGCCTTTTTAAATGAGGTTGCCGACACCATTTTACCAACAACAGCAGGTTCGCCGGGTGCTAAAGCAGCCAACGTAGGTAAGTTCATGGCTGTAATGGTTCAAGATTGCTATAAAGCTTTTGATCAGAAGACCTTTTTAGAAGGAATTACCAAACTAGATGAATCTAGCAAAAAGCAATATAATGGCAAATTCGTCGATATTACTGCCGCCCAGCGTACAGAATTACTTACAGCCCTTGATAAAGAGCAAAAGGAATTTACAAAGGAAAGAGAAAAATTAGTAGAGGCCGACAAATTAAAGCATAAAGGCGAACCCTTTTATTTTGCTAATGAGGCAGAAATTCCAAACCATTACTTTAAGTTAATGAAAGAATTAACTTTATTGGGTTATTTCTCTTCAGAAATTGGCGCAACCAAAGCATTACGATATATTGCAGTACCGGGTCATTATGATGGAAACCTTCCATATAAAAAAGGAGATAAAGCTTGGGCTACCTAATAATTATTGATTTTCTGATTTATTGAATTATTGATTTGTTGAATGATTGATAGATTTATTTATTGAAGGTTAGATTTATTAAAGTATTGATTTTAAAAAATTTTAATATTTACTTAAACAAAACCTGAATTCAATAATTCACTAATTTATTCATTCACTTAATAATTTGTTAATTCAATAAATCAATAAATCAGTAATTCAATAAATAACAAACCCGATAAATCAATAAATAACCAATTCAATAAATCAGTAATTCAATAAATAAACAACATGGGTAAAAGAAAACTCCGCATGGGTATGATAGGCGGGGGTAAAGACGCGTTTATAGGTGCTATTCATAGAATTGCAGCCAATATGGATGGTCAAATTGAGCTTGTTTGTGGTGCTCTAAGTATCAATGAACAAGTTGCTATTGAAAGTGGCGAAATGCTTTTTTTGCCTAAGGATAGGGTTTATACCAATTTTCAAGACATGATTAGTGCCGAAAGCAAGCTTCCGGCTGATAAACGAATGGATTTTGTAACCATTGTTACCCCTAATTTTGCACATTTTGCACCTGCAATGTTGGCGCTCGAACATGGTTTTAACGTAGTAATAGAAAAACCAATAACCTTTACAATTGATGAGGCCAGGCAACTAAAAAAGAAATTGGACGAAACAGGGCTAATGTTATTGCTTACCCATACTTATTCGGGTTACCCACTTGTAAAGGAAGCTCGCGAATTGGTTAAAAAAGGTGCTTTTGGTAAAATAAGAAAAATATTAGTTGAATATCACCAAGGATGGTTGAGTAAGTTATCAGAACGTGAAGGAAATGCCCAGGCTGCCTGGCGTACCGATCCTACAAAATCTGGAAAAAGTGGTTGCATGGGCGATATTGGCACCCATGCTGCTCATTTAGCCGAATATATCTCCGGATTAAAGATAACCCAATTATGCGCCTCTTTAAATATTTTGGTAGATGGCAGATTATTAGATGATGATGGCGCTATTTTATTGCGCTTTGAAGATAAGGCAACAGGTGTTCTTTCTGCTTCGCAAGTTGCAGCCGGTGAGGAAAATGCATTGAAAATAAGAGTTTATGGCGAATTAGGAGGCTTGGAATGGGCACAACAAGAGCCTAATACACTAACCCTAAAATGGCTCGATAAGCCAGCACAAACTTTAAGGGCGGGCTCAAATTATGGCGATAGAGAATCAATTTACGCAACGCACAATACACGTACACCGGGTGGTCATCCCGAAGGTTATTTGGAAGCTTTTGGTAACTTGTACCGTAATTTTGCCCTTGCACTAAGTGCAAAAATAAACAATGAAGTGCCTAAGCCCGAATGGCTTGATTTTCCTGGTGTTGATGACGGTATTAGAGGTATGGCATTCATTGAAAATGTCGTAGCATCTAACCAAAGCAATGAAAAATGGACTAACTATGTAATTTAATCACAGAGCAGGATTTGCAGAATTTTAGAATTCACAGGATTTTTAATATATAAAACACTTGAACTATTCAATTAATAATAATCTTGAAAATTCTAAAATCCTGCAAATCCTGATTCAGACAATAATCCTGCAAATTCTAGAATTCTGTAATTTCTGATATATAATGACTACAATAAAAGGACCTGCAATTTTTATAGCTCAATTTATAGGCGACGAGGCTCCATTCAATAGCCTTGAAGGTATATGTACTTGGGCAAAAAACTTAGGTTATAAAGGTGTTCAATTACCAACGCTTGATGCCAGGTTTATCGACCTGCAAAAAGCTGCCGAAAGCAAGACTTATGCTGATGAACTAAAAGGCAGAGTAAATGCTTGTGGTCTGGAAATTACTGAACTATCAACCCATTTACAAGGTCAGCTAGTAGCTGTTAACCCGGTTTATGACCAATTGTTCGACGGTTTTGCACCATTAGCATATCGAAACAATCCGGCTGCTCGTACCAAATGGGCTATACAGCAGCTCAAATATGCTGCAAAAGCTTCTCAAAATCTTGGTTTAAATGCCTCAGTTACCTTTAGCGGCGCGCTACTTTGGCCAATGGTATATCCTTGGCCCCAGAGACCTGCCGGTATTGTTGATACGGCATTTAATGAGCTTGGCAAACGTTGGAAACCCATTTTAGATGTATATGAGGAAAATGGCATCGACCTTTGTTATGAAATACATCCGGGGGAAGATTTGCACGATGGTATTACCTATGAAATGTTTTTAGATAAGGTAAACCACCACAAGCGTGCCAATTTGTTATTTGACCCCTCGCATTTTGTGCTTCAATGTCTTAATTATTTGGAATACATTGATCTGTACCATGAGCGAATCAAAATGTTTCACGTGAAGGATGCCGAATTTAATCCAACCGGAAGACAAGGCGTATATGGTGGTTATCAAAATTGGATTGATAGGGCAGGGCGATTCCGATCATTAGGCGATGGTCAGGTTGATTTTAAAAGTATTTTTAGTAAACTTACCCAATATAACTATACAGGATGGGCTGTATTAGAATGGGAATGTGCCATAAAGCACCCGGAAGACGGTGCAAAAGAAGGTTCCGAATTTATTAAAAATCATATCATAAGGGTAACCGAAAAGGCATTTGATGATTTTGCCGCCTCCGGTGCCGATGATGCCCTGAACAGAAAAACCTTGGGCATCGATTAACAATAAACTAATTAAACAACCAATTATAAACTAAACTATAAAAAATGCAATCAATTAACCGTACTCAACTTTTTAGGGCAAGTTGCCTTTCATTGTTGGTAACATCACTCTCCTTTGGTATCCGCGCCGGTATTTTAAAT
>CAIYNX010000100.1 GCA_903927645.1 uncultured Mucilaginibacter sp. | reverse complement strand
TAAAACAAGCATTATTAATAAGACGGGTAGAGGAGACATTTTTAGATCTGTTTTCAAAGGGAAAGCTTAGCGGTACGGTACATACATGTGTTGGTCAGGAATTTTCGGCGGTAGCTTTCGCAGGGCAATTAAAGAAATCAGACTTTATATTTTCTAATCATCGTTGTCATGGTCATTATTTGGCTTTTACAAAAGATTGCTATGGGTTAATGGCCGAATTATTGGGTAAAAAAACCGGAACAAGCGGCGGTGTAGGTAGTAGTCAGCATTTGTGTAATAATAACTTTTATTCTAATGGAATTCAGGGTGGAATTGTGCCAGTTGCTGCAGGTTATGCCCTTGCAAATAAGCTACTTGGGAATAATAACATAGGAATTGTATTTATTGGGGATGGTACTTTAGGTGAAGGTGTATTATATGAAACAATGAACATTATATCAAAGTGGGAAATACCATTAATGATAGTTTGCGAAAATAATTTTTATGCACAATCAACCCCCCAAAGTGTAAACTTGGCTGGTGATATATTAAAAAGGGCAGAAGCATTTAACATAACAACTTTTAAAAGTGATACCGGAAAAGTAGAAGAAATTATTAATAATGCTGAAGCATCTATAAATTTTGTTAGGGAAACAGGCAAGCCGGCGTTTCACCTCGTTGATACCTATAGGTTGAAAGCTCACTCAAAAGGCGATGATGACCGAGATGCTGCAGAAATTCAACAATACCTCGAAAAAGATTTTTTATATAAATTCCAAAACGAAGATCCGGTTATTTACAACAAATACCTGGAGGAGGTTAATGAAAAGATACGTTTGATTTTAGAACAGGCGGAAAAAGACATTGAGCTTACCTTAGATGAATATTATAAGCCTGAAATAGAAGAAAAATCAAATACTTGGGCAGATATTAAAAATGAAAACAAAAGGCAAGTAGAACTTATAAATCAATTTTTTACGCAAAAGCTGGAAAACGATAAAAAGGCAGTTTTTATTGGAGAAGATGTGCTTTCGCCCTATGGCGGTGCGTTTAAGGTTGCAAAAAATTTGTCATTTAAATTCCCCGACAGAGTGTTTTCTACACCGATAAGCGAGGCTGCTTTAGTAGGCATATCTAATGGCCTAGCACTCTCGGGCTTTAAGCCTTATGCGGAAATTATGTTTGGTGATTTTATGACCTTAGCAATGGATCAAATTATCAATCATGCATCAAAATTTCATCATATGTATAATGGAAAAGCCTCTTGCCCAATTGTTATACGCACACCGATGGGAGGGAAAAGAGGGTATGGGCCAACACATTCCCAAACATTAGATAAATTCTTGGTAGGACTAGATAATGTTACTACTATTGCTCTAAATACTCTTATAAACCCGGGTGAAATTTATGAAACAATTCATCAAGAACCACACCCGGTAATTGTAATTGAAAATAAGGTTGATTACGGCAAAAAAGTTGGCAACCTCAAAATAAAGAATTATCGAATACAACGAAATTTTGAAAAGTATCCGGTTATCAAGGCATCTCCTGTTATATCAGAACCTACAGCTACAATTGTAACCTATGGTACTAATGCCGATTGGGTAATTGAGAACCTCAATGCATTATTCTCAGTAACTGATTTCATTCCTGAAGTTATTGTATTAACAAAAATACACCCGATAAATTATAACGAAATATTGAATTCTGTTAACAAAACACGTAGATTATATGTTGTTGAAGAGGGAAGTAAATTAAATGGTATAGGAAGCGAAATAATAGCTGGGGTTATGGAGCAGAGCCAGACATCATTTTACGCAAAAAGAATTGGAGCCGTTACCGTACCCATCCCTGCCGTAAAATCATTGGAAAATATGGTATTGCCAGGAATTGAGATGCTCATCAATGAAATTAAAACAAGGTAAATGAAAGTTTTACAACAAATTACAGTTCCACAAGAATCGGTAAATGATCAGTATGTAACCGTTGTGGGTATTCCATTTGAAACTGGAGACCCTGTCAAAAAAAACGATATCGTAATAGAACTCGAAACTTCAAAGGCTGTTTTGGCAATACCCGCAGAAACAGACGGATTTGTTGAGTACTTTTGTGTTTTAGATGAAGAGGTAGGGATAAACAAGTTAATTGTACAAATATTAGATGAGCCAGTTAAAGAAAGTCACCCTATCACATCAATCAAACAATTAAGCGTTGAGCAACCACGCGAAGAAGTTTCGCAGATTCCTGTAATTTATACCGGAGAATATGAAACTTTGTTTTCTAAAAAGGCAGAAGAACTTATAGTCCAAAATAAAATAGACAGAGAGAGATTTAAGCATTTTGATTTTGTAACTGAAGATGTTGTTTTGGATTTAATAAACCCCACAAGGATAAAGGCAAGCATACAAACCTCGGAGCAATTGGCAGCACCAGCTAAAAAAGAACATCAGGTTAATCCCGAGAAAGTTAACATACAAAAAATTAGCTCTGCCAAGAAAAGAGAAATAGATTACCTCTCGAACGTACAAGGGACTAACCTTGTTAGTACCATCTATATGGATATTGATTTAGGATCAATTTTTGACTCCCTAAACTCCTCACTTAAATATTTTAAAGATTCTCTGTTACCAGTTATAATTTATGAAACCTCGCGGCTATTAATAAAATTTCCCACTTTTAATGCATTTTTCAACGAAGGAGCATTAGCTATATATAAAGAAATCAATATTGGAATAGCTATGGATATCGATGATGGGTTGAAGGTGGTAAAAATACCTAAAACAGATGGCAAAACTATTGCTGAAATAGAAGATTCCCTTTTTGCCCTATCCAATAAATATCTAGATAAAGTACTTGAAACAAATGACTTGACTGATATTACCTTTACTATTACAGATCTTTCCTCGCAAGGGGCGTATTTTTTTACCCCATTAGTAAATAAAGGCAATAGCGCAATTTTAGGTATACCAAAAATTGACCATAAATTAAACCGGGTGTTATTAAGCCTTTCTTTTGACCACCGGGTAACAGAAGGTAAAAATGCCACAATTTTTTTATATCAATTAAAAGAACGAATTGAAAGCTATTCAATCGGGGGTAATTCGAAAACTAACATCAATAAAATTACCTGTTATAAATGTATGAAGAAGTTGAAAGATGATTTAAATAACAAGGGTTTTATCAAAGTAATCAATCAAAACGGCGAGGAAAAATTTATTTGCGACGCATGTTTATTTAATTCCTAATATGGAAGCAGCGAAAAATATCATAGCACAATTTATTAATAAAAATCCTGTTGAAATTACTGATGATACAGTGATAGACAAAACAGTGGTAAAAGGGTCTATCTTAATACATCGGATGTACGCAGCCCTTTCTGAAGAAGGTTACCTAGTTCCTGATTATTTAAATATACGAACTTACGGAAACCTTTGCGATAAGTTAAACCAAAAAACAAGCGCTAATGTTCCAAATAATATAAACAGATCTGATGTTTTATTAGAGACGGATAATAGTATAGGCGTGGATATTGAAAAGTTGGTAAATATTCCTGAGGCAGCAGATTTCAGAGAGGAGCAGTTTTATATACAAAATTTCACCCCAAAAGAAATTTCCTATTGTACCTTAAAGGCCTATCCGAGGCAAAGCTTTCTTGGATTGTTTTGCGCTAAGGAAGCACTTTGTAAAATTAGTGCATCAATAGCCCAAAAGAAATTCAATGAAATTGAAATATTACATACAGAGGACGGCAAACCAGTTTACGAGGGCTATTTATTATCAATATCGCATACTGATGATACGGCAGTTGCTATTGCAATGAAGAATTCTAAGCCTGAAAAGAACATTACTCTTGAAATTGAAAAAAATGAAAAAATTGACCTACCTGTTTCGCCTCCTAAAGGTAGTAAATTACTATTGAGCTTGGTTTTATTCTCAATTTTAATTTCAATTACTACCTTACTTTTATATTTTTTGAGATTTAAAAATTAATTACGAAGTGATTATATTAACTCTATTTAATTTAAGAACATAATTTCATATTTTAAGAGGAATCATTAAATTAGAGGTATAAAAACTATATAATGAGACGAGCACTTAAAGTAACGAAAATGAGTAGTTCAGAAATCGAATTACTTTTAAAAAAGCAAGCAGATTATCAGGAGGAATGCGATTGGCAGTTATCTATTTGGTATCAAAAGGAGCTACATCGCATGACGTGGCGATAGATTTACCCATGGTAAAACATGTAGCTGTGTGTGAATGGGTAAAAAGATTCAATAAGAGTGGTGTTGATGGGCTTTATCCAATAACACAACCAGGCAAACCATCGAAAGCAACACCGGAACAATTAGCTAAATTAAAGCATATAATTCTTGAAGAAAGCCCTGAAAATTACGGTTACAATACAGGCACATGGACAGGTACTTTGCTAATAGATTGGCTTGATAAAAACATGAACATTTAAATAAAGAAAGCCTCTATTTATGTTTGGTTAAAAGACAGACTTGGCTTGCGGCATAAAAAAGGGAAAGGGTTTTACCCGGAATCGCATGAGCGATTACGAAGTCAAAGAGAGTGAGCGAGATAAAAAAACTCTCAGAAATTGAGCCAAATGCGGTTATCGTATATCAGGACGAGGTTTCCTGTCTAATACTGCAACAATATCCTATCAATGGGAAATAAAGAGAAAGCAGCCAAAAATCAAACAAAAACAACGTAACAGGGAGCTCAAAACGGTATTTGGTTGTGTAGAACCCAAGACGGGAAGAGTGGTTTATCAGGTATCGGAAAGAGGTAATGCTAAGACTTTTTTTTCATTCCTGATCAATGTTGTGAAAGCCTATCAAGGTAATAAAGTATATATGGTTTTAGACAATGTAGCCTATCATCATTCGCAAAGAATTAAAAGGGTACTGGAAAAATACAATCACAAAATTGAATTGATTTTTTTACCACCTTATTCACCCGATCTTAATCCCGTAGAAAGAATATGGTGGTTTATGAGAAAAAAAATATCCCACAACAGATATATCCTTACAAAGGAGATGCGCTTGGAATTACTAAGTCAATTTAAGACTGATTTCGCAGTTGAAAACGATCAAGGTAAAATCCTGTCAAATATATGTTCGAATATTAATTAGACTCAATATAATGGTTTAAGTTGGCGATATAAGTTTGACGATTACAAATTTTCTTTTAAAATATTTGTTTATAGGTTTATCGACCAATATATATAACAATTGTCCAAAAAGTATTGCTATAACAAAAAGAAATAAAATACCAATTGGTGAACAGGGACTTAGGAGATTGAATTTGAGAAATAAAATCTTTATTAGCCCCTGAATAATAAATAAATGGCTAAGGTAAATGGAATAACTTGCATAACCAATACTTGTAAATAAGTTTATAACCGAGTTGTTTTTTTGAATAAATAAATATTCTAAGTTTAATATTGAAAAAAGAAGCAAAGCTGAAGGAATCCCGAAAATTAATAATCTATCAATCTTTAACGAAACAGTTTCGGCATAAGCCATAAAAATAAATGAAGCAACTGCGATTATAATAGAAAGTAATAAGAAATGTTTGTAGTTTTTAGTTAACTCATATATTTTGAATAAGCACATCCCCAATATAAATTCAAACAAAAGATTGCTACTAAAAAAAACAGACAAAGCACTGTTATTAGTTGAGTTACCTAAACAAAAATGAAAAACAACAATTAGAATGACTACCGCTTGGAAATAGAAGCGCTTAATTAATATCATGGAAATCCAAATACAAAAATAGAAGAACATCTCGTAATTTAATGTCCACCCAACAAAAAGCACAGGATATAATGCAATAAAAAACAATGATTTAAGGTAATTAGTAAAATTTACCGTTGTAGTATTTATTAATTCTGGTTTAAATGTTGCTAACAATAAAATACATGTTGTAAAAATCCAATAAAGCGGTACTATTCGTGTGAGCCTGCTGACGGCAAAAGATTGAGCACTTTGGCCGTTAGCTACAATCATTGCCATTACAAAACCACTTATAGTAAAAAAAATATCTACTCCAAACGAACCGAAAATTGGTATAGATTTACGATGTGTAACTATTCCGATATGAAAATATACTACGCTTATTGCTGCTAAAGCCCTTAGGATTTGAAGTGATTTAAGTTCCGGATTTTTATTGAAGTTTGATAGCCTTGGAATCATATGCGTCATGTAATTGTTTTATTTTCATGAATTTTATACAGTAATTATATGAGTAGATGCCTATTCTATAACCCTAACAAGTATTTTCATAGCGGGGTTTCCCTGATAAATAAAATAGGGCTCTAAATTTTGATTCGCGACCGATCCGCTGGCAAGTACTGAATGGGAACCAGCCGTAACACCATTGTTTACTATTGCCTTGGCGCCTATCCAAACACCATCTTCCAATACTACACTATTAACAATGAGGTCAAAACCACTCTTTTGGTAGTTGTGACCGCCTGTAAGCAACAAGGCACCTTGAGAAACACAAACATTGTTTCCAATAATAATTGGTACAAGGCTGTCTATCCACACGTTTTCGCCAATCCAGGTTTCATTTCCAATAGTAAGATTCCAGGGATATTTTATGTTTACTCCAGGTTTGATTGTTAAATTTTTACCAATTTTTGCACCAAAAGACCTTAACAAAAAAACTTTGAATCGATTAATTGGTAATAAACTGGATTTTAAGAATATAGCATTCATGTAAAACCATAACACTCTTTTTAATGGACCAGCTCCAGGGTTATAGTTAGAGTTATCATATTTAGAAAGGTCAGTCTGCGCCATTTGTTTTATTGTTTGAATGATCAGATTTTACCCAATAATAGATGCTAATAACTAGTAGTATATAAATAACGAGGTTAAAAACTGTATGATGATCGAATATTTCTGATTGTTTTTTACTGCCAAATGCACCTAATAGAACAAATCGTAATATATTTAAAGCCTCAATTCCTAAAATTCCACCGAATAGGAATAATAATTTTGATTTTATTTTTTTTGGATAGGCAATAACAAATGCTCCAAAAAAGCTAATAAGACCCAAGCCTAAACAGGAATATACCACACGTAATAAACCATGACCAGCAACTAGTATATAATACTCATCAAAAATTGCAGGATAGCCAATTAAATTCAAAATTTTTGTGCTCAAAAACAATAACAAGTATCTTAAGCTGTGTATATAGTTTAAATAATTGGCTACAAAGGCTAAATAATGTTTACTTCCGAGCGTAGTAAAACTAAAATTTACCTTATTTAAAAAATCAAAAAATAAGTAAAGTAACAAAAATGAGATTATAAATTTAAAAGAACCAATTTTTGAAATAAAACTTTGTTTCTTTTCAATTTCTTCGTCTTTTTTTAAAATCTCATCAATTTTTACATCAACAATAAGTCTGAACCAAAAGCCTTGAAGAAAGTGGAAAATTATACCTGTGTTCCCATCAAGTATCCCAAGTCTAAAAAATATTCTATAATTGAAATAAATCATTGGTCTAGCATATCTTGGCAATTGCCACCATAATTGTTTTAACCAAGCAGTACGACTATCTGGTGAACCCCAAAAGTTTGGTTTTATTGTTTGTTGCCTTAGTTGTTGCATTCTTTCTACTTCTTCAACGGCAACTAAATCACTATATCTATTATGTTTATTTATCCAAAAGCTTATTTTATTTTCTTTTAAATTTTCTTCCAAAATATATCCATCTTTCCAAATCATTGTTTTGCCAGGAACAATAAACCTGTGATCCATATTTTCATTTAAATCAGAATAGCCAGCTCCATAACGAATCATTTTAAGTAAATAAAATGGGAAATAACCTCCATGTTTTATCCATTTGCCCTTAAAATAATTTTTACGATTAAAATAAATTCCATCAAAGTTGTTATAAGCCTCGCTATTAAAGCTTGCTAAATGATTAAATAATTGAGGGGTTACAATATGATCTGCATCCAAGCATACTATCCAAGGTGTTTTAATCTCGAAATTTTTTAGCGCAAAGTCCCATTGTTTTGGATGATTTTCAAAAGTGTTCGTTAAAACAGTTGCTGAAAAAGTTTTTGCAATTTCTAAAGTTCTGTCAGTACTTCCTGAATCTAAAATAAAAATCTCGGCATCTAAATCCTTGATAGAATTTAACAACCTTGGAAGATGAACTTCTTCGTTGTAAGTTAAGATAATAAAAGAAAACTGTTTATTCAATTTATTTTGTTTGAGTTACCCTTTGTGAGCAAAAATAAGCAAATCTAAGTCAATCTTCATGTTATAATTAAAAAAGGTATTGAACACCTATCTCATATAAATTGAAACATTTTTAATTATTAGGGTTTAATTTTATTATTCCATCATAATATTCGATATATTTTTTTACAAGGCGTTCTTCTAAAAAATCATCATAAATTATATTAGGCCCTAATTCGCGTATAAGATTAAGTTTATCCTTTTGGTATTCTGCAATGTGATTGATCATGTCACTTACAGATTTTGCATTTGTTTCACAAACCCAACCTAAGTTATTTTTTTCAACATAGTTTGCTAAACCTACCTTATCACTTATTAGTACTGGTGTTCCTACAGCTAAACTTTCTATAACAACATTACCAAAATTTTCATCGTGCGATGGTAAAATAAAAAGATCATGGTTATGCAAAATTGAAAATTTATTTTCATTTTGAAAGCCATGCCATGTAACATGGTCTTCAACTTTGTTTGTAATAATTAGTGATTTTAAAACATTTGTATAATCAGGATCTCCACTACCTACAATATCAAGGTGATAACTTACATTAATTTTATTTAATGCATTTATTAAAATTTCCAAACCTTTTTTTTGCTCAATTCTGGAAAAGAATAAAAGTCGGAGGTGCTCAGAATGATGATTTTTCTCTAAATTATTTTTGGACGGTAATTTTACAAAGTTGGGTAATAGATTTAAACTTAAAGGTTTTAGGAAAGAGGCTATGGCTTTTTCTTCTAATTGGGAGGTGACGAGTATATTTGATTTTTTAAGTAAGAATTTACCCCAAAAAGTGTGTATTGCCCATTTTGGGCCAATGTTTTTATTTTGAAATGAATAG
>CAIYNX010000099.1 GCA_903927645.1 uncultured Mucilaginibacter sp. | reverse complement strand
CTTAATGAAAAGCATGTTTCAAAATTTTATGCACTTGATAAAGAGGTTGCCTATATTAAGTTAGATCCATTCAGAGAAACTTGCGATATTGATGAAACCAATAATTATTGGGGTAAACTGCCAGAACCTACAAAGTTTGCACTGTTTAAACAAAAAAGCGGTGTGGGCAGAGGCCAATCGGCCGGTATTAACCCAATGCAGGTGGCAAGTGGTGGTGGTAAATAAAATCAGTATTTAGCAACAAAATTCGCTAAAACTAAAACAACCCCCAAATATTTACTATTTGGGGGTTGTTTTTTATATTCTACTTTTTTTAATTTTAGAAAATCAAGCCTTGCAATGGCCATAAATATGCTCATTTAATATAACATCATTTTTTACCATGGCATTTCTTAAAACTCCTTCAAGCTTAAATCCTGCTTTTTCAAGTACTCGCATTGATGCCGGGTTATTACCCAGTACATTGGCTTGAATCCGGATATAATCTAGCTCCTTAAAGCAATAGTTGGTAAATATTTTTATTGCTTCGGTCATAATTCCCTTCCCCCAATAATCTTCAGCTAGCCAATAACCTAATAAAGGCGATAGGCGATAAACATCAGTTCTTGGTACTATCCCAATTACCCCCGATACCTTCCCGCCAATAACAATCGCAAAATTAAGAACAGGTTCTTGATTTAAATTTAATGCTATCCAATTATTAGCATCTTCTAAAGTGTAGGGGCTTGGAAACTGATCCAACAAAAAATCACTAATTTTATAGTTATTAGCATTTTTTTGTAACCATGGTGCATCATTAATCTCCCATTCTCTTAAAATAAAACCATTCCCTTTTAATTCCAACATGATAATTTTTTTGGTTGTTTCATAGCATGATAAAAATAGGATCTTTTCTTATAAAAGTTCTTTAATATATTTAACAAATTATATGCGTTATAAATAATGAAGAGAATTTTCACCATCATTTTATTATTAAGCTGTATTGCTTGTAATCAAAAAGAAGAAACAGTCATTATTAAAGTAGCGGCAATAAAAGGTAGGAAAGCTATTAAAATATCGGGTATAGATTATGCGATACTTAGCGAAATTAACCGAGATTCAACTATCAATAAATGGCAAAGCCTTGCTCCAGTGTTTAAAATGCCCAAAGATACCGACCTAAAAAGTTATCAATCTGTACAGTTAGGCAAGTATACAATTGTTAATAAGGAATTAGTTTTTACACCCGATACTCCTTTTAATAGTGCCGAAACCTATTTCGTGCGCTTTTTTAAATTTGCTGACAACAATAGCGTGCTTGATTATGCTACAGGCAAAAAAAAGCTAAAGCAAGTTCCCTATCAGGATTTTGTATTTTAAGTAATATAATACTTGAAATTCCTGAAAATTTACATATATTTGCAGTCAATTTAAATAAAAGAGGGGGCGATTGTCCCCTCTTTTATTTTATCAATCAATTTATTTTAGGATTATAAAGGTTTAAAACGCCATATGTAATTCGGGAAACGTGATTATAATGAATATTGAAAAAAGGGTAAGGGAGCTGGTTGAGGAAAAAATAGCCGAATTGAAACGGAATGACCTGTTTATGGTTAGTGTTAAAATGAACTCAAATGGTTTACTTATGGTATTGCTTGATGCCGATAATGGGTTAGGAATTGATGATTGCGCGGCAGTAAGCAGGTATGTTGGCTTTAAACTGGAAGAAGAAAATGTAATTGAAACTGCTTACAATTTGGAAGTTTCATCGCCGGGAATTGATACACCGCTTACATTTGCAAGGCAATATTTAAAAAACATAGGTCGAAATTTAGCTATTAAAACGGTAGATGGACTAAAGAAAGAAGGGAAGTTGATAGCAGTAAACGATGAAAAAATTACCATAGAAGAAAAAATAAAAGAAACAGGGAAAAAAGCTGTAATTATTCAAAGCATAATCCCGTATAATCAAATAACAGAAACAAAGGTTTTAATATCATTTAAGTAACAAAATGAGTAATATTAATTTAATTGATTCTTTTCAGGAATTTAAAGATTTCAAGAACATTGACCGCCCAACCATGATGAGCGTTTTAGAAGACGTTTTCAGGAGCATGATTAAAAAGAAATTTGGTACCGATGAGAATTGCGACGTTATTGTAAATACAGATAACGGAGATTTGGAAATATGGCGTACACGTACGGTAATGGAAGATGGTTTTAGTGAGGACGACGATTTGGAAATTGAATTGGCCGAAGCTATAAAAGTTGACCCTACCTTAGAGGTTGGAGATGAATATATTGAACAAATTACGCTTGAAAGTTTTGGCCGTAGGGCAATTTTAGCTGCCCGTCAAACACTTGTTTCAAAGATTTTGGAACTTGAAAAAGACGAAATTTTCAAAAAATATAAAGATAGGGTTGGTGAAATAGTAACTGGTGAGGTTTATCAGGTTTGGAAAAAAGAAACATTGGTATTAGATGATGATGGTAATGAGTTATTATTACCAAAAACAGAACAAATTCCTGCTGATTATTTTAAAAAGGGTGATAGCGTTAAAGCAGTAGTATATAAAGTAGATATGCTAAACAGTAACCCTAAAATAATTATCTCACGTACCGCTCCTGAATTTTTGCAACGCTTGTTTGAAATGGAAGTGCCCGAAATTTTTGATGGATTAATAACCATTAAAAAAATTGTACGCGAACCAGGAGAGCGCGCTAAGGTTGCGGTTGAATCATATGATGACCGTATTGATCCGGTTGGTGCTTGCGTTGGAATGAAAGGTTCGCGTATACACGGAATTGTTCGTGAACTAAAAAATGAAAATATTGATGTAATAAATTTTACCAATAATCTGCAACTCTATATCCAACGCGCTTTATCGCCAGCTAAAATCACTTCAATAAAATTAGATGATGATAAAAAAACTGCTGCAGTATTTTTAAAACCCGACCAGGTTTCGTTAGCCATAGGTCGCGGAGGTCATAATATTAAACTAGCCGGAAAGTTAACAGGTTACGAAATTGATGTTTACCGTGAGGCAGACGAAACGGATGAAGATGTTGATATTGAAGAGTTTTCTGATGAAATTGAAAGCTGGATAATTGATGAATTTAAACGTATTGGGTTAGATACGGCTAAATCAGTTCTGGCTTTAACTGTAGGTGAATTGGTAAAACGTACAGATTTGGAAGAAGAAACAGTTAAAGATGTATTATCAATTCTACAAGCGGAGTTTGAATAATCATAATAACCAAAATTAAAATACTATTTTTGCATTAAATTCAAGAGAAAGAATTATAATAAATGTCAGAAGACAAATCAATAAAATTATTTACAGCGGCAAAAGAGCTTAACATTGGTACAAGCACTATTGTTGATTTCTTAGCATCTAAAGGTTTTAAGGTTGAAAAACATCCTACTACCAGGCTAAACAATGATATGTACAATGCTCTTTTGAAAGAGTTTGCTGTGGATAAAATTATTAAAGAAGAGGCCAAGCAAATTAGTATTGGGAAAATCAGGAAGGATGAGACGGTTCAACCACCTGAACGTCCAGTTGATGCTAAACGTACGCGCGATTTCGAAAATGAAGAAATATTAATAAAAAATGCTGGTCAGCATTTTACTCCCCCGGTTGTTGAAAAGCCAAAACCAATTATTGCAGAACCTGAAATGGTTGAAGATCATACTGAGGTTTTAAGAGGAGTAAAAGTAGTAGGTAAAATAGATCTTAACAATCTAAATGCTAAGCCACAACCAGAAAAACCGGTTGAAAAGCCAATAGAGAAAATTCCTGAAATTCAAGTTAAGGAAGAAAAAGTTAAGGAAGAAAAAGTAAAACCTTTAACAGAACCGGTAGTTGAAGCTCCTAAAAAAACCATTCCAGAACCAATTGTTAAGGAAGAAATAGTAGTTAAACCTGCCGAAATACCTAAACCTGTTGAGGTAATACCAACAGTAGAAAATACACCTGATGTTGTTGGAGAAGCACCTTTGGAAGATGAGGTAATAAGAGCAAAGGCTGAACGATTAACAGGGCCAAACGTAATTGGTAAAATTCAATTACCAGTAAATGCACCTAAACGTAATCCGGTAGCTTCCTCATCAAATGCAAATAGTGCCGCCGACCATAAAAGGAAGAGAAAACGCAAAGATAATCAAGGTCCGGGCCAAAACCAACAACAGGGAGGTAATCAAGGTAATAACCAACCAAATGCAAACCCTGCAAATAACCATGCCGCTCACCAACAGGCTAACCCACCAGGGCAGCAACAAGCGCATGGAGGTAACCGCCCTGATTTTAGGAATAGAGGAAATAATTTACCACCAGCTGGTGGAAGTAGGCCTGATTTTAGAAACCGTAATGCACCCCAAAATACTGGTCCTAAAGAAGAGCCAACAGAAAAAGATATACAAGATCAAATTAAGGCCACCCTTGCCAGGTTAAGTGGGGCCGGAAAATCAGGTAAATTTGCACAGCGAGCTAAGTTTCGCCGTCAAAAAAGAGATGATGTAGCTGCAACTGCTGAAGAATTGGCAATGGAGCAGGAATTGCTATCCAAAGTTTTAAAGGTAACAGAGTTTGTTACAGCAAACGAACTTGCATCAATGATGGATGTTTCGGTAACTCAGATCATTTCAACTTGTATGAGTTTGGGCATGTTTGTGTCAATTAACCAACGTCTTGATGCCGAAACTTTAAGCATAGTAGCAGAAGAATTTGGTTATCAGGTTGAATTTGTTAAACCTCAGGATGAAGAGGGTAACCTCGATCAACCCGATGATCCGGCTGATTTGGTACCTCGTGCACCAATAGTTACAATTATGGGGCACGTTGACCACGGTAAAACATCTTTGCTCGATTTTATTCGCAAAACCAACGTTATTGGCGGCGAAGCCGGAGGTATTACCCAACATATTGGTGCTTACGAAGTTACACTTGAAGATAAAAGAAAAATAACATTCCTGGATACCCCTGGTCACGAAGCCTTTACCGCAATGCGTGCAAGAGGCGCAAAAGTAACTGATATTGTAATTATTGTAATTGCTGCCGATGATAGTGTAATGCCTCAAACCCGCGAAGCAATTAACCATGCACAAGCAGCTGGAGCTCCGATTATTTTTGCATTCAATAAAATTGACCGCCCCGGAGCAAATGCTGATAAAATACGCGAACAACTTTCGGCCATGAATATTTTGGTGGAGGAATGGGGTGGTAAATATCAATCGCAAGAAATATCTGCAAAAACAGGTTTAAATATCGACCTTTTACTGGAAAAGGTTTTATTAGAAGCGGAGTTGCTTGAACTAACAGCCAATCCTAATAAACGTGCCGTAGGAACAGTAATTGAAGCCGCACTTGATAAAGGCCGTGGAATTGTTACGACCATATTGGTACAATCAGGTCAATTAAAAGTAGGTGATCCAATTTTGGCCGGATGTTATAGTGGTAAGGTTAAGGCTTTAACAAATGAACGTGGTCAAAGGGTTGAATTTGCAGGCCCTTCAACACCTGTACAAGTATTGGGCATGCAAGGCGCCCCTACTGCTGGTGATAAATTCAATGTACTGGAAAGCGAAGTAGAAGCACGTGAAATTGCAAATAAACGATTGCAATTACAACGTGAGCAAGGTTTAAGAACGCAAAAACATATTACCTTGGATGAAATTGGTCGTCGATTAGCGGTTGGTAACTTTAAAGAATTGAATATTATTGTTAAAGGCGACGTTGATGGATCTATCGAGGCATTATCTGATTCATTGTTGAAACTTTCAACAGAACAAATACAGGTAAATATCATTTCAAAAGCAGTTGGACAAATCTCGGAATCGGATGTTTTGTTGGCTTCAGCATCTGATGCCATAATAATAGGTTTCCAAGTAAGGCCATCAGGAAGTGCCCGAAAATTAGCAGAGCAGGAACAAATTGACATCAGACTATACTCCATTATATATGATGCAATAAATGAAATTAAGGCGGCAATGGAAGGCATGCTTGCCCCAACTTTCGAAGAGAAAATTGTGGCCAATGTTGAAATCCGCGAAACATTTAAAATTAGCAAGGTTGGTACCATAGCAGGTTGTATGGTGTTGGATGGAAAAATAACCCGTAACAGCAAGATTAGGATAGTACGAGAAGGTGTTGTGATTTATACCGGCGAACTGGCTTCATTAAAAAGATTTAAAGATGATGTAAAAGAAGTAAGTGCAGGGTATGAGTGTGGATTAAACATCAACAATTTTAATAATATTGAAGTTGGAGATATTGTTGAGGCCTATGAAAATGTAGAGGTAAAGAGAAAGCTATAATATAATTACTATATTTTAATTAAAGGCTCCGCACTAGCGGAGCTTTTTTGTTTAGATAGAAATTGCCTGATTAAATTTTTTATTTATTGGGGAAAGAAAGTGAAAAATTTAGGGGTTTAAAATGTTAAAAATCACTTTAAGTGTTAAATTACCTTAAAATTATAGAGAGATACTCTTTTTAATGATTATATTTAGCTTTCGAATTTATATTAGTTAGGCTAACTATAACTGGCTCAATCCTAAATCTATGAAAAAGCGATTATCTTTTATCTTTTCATTATTCTTTTTTAGCTTTTTAACCTGCAAATGCCTTTATGGCCAAGTTGCCTATAATGATAGCAGCTCTCAACAAATTGCTTTTAACAAAGCAGTTGGTGCGTTTTATGCTTCCGAAGGCAATCAAACCCCACTCTTTAATGGTCAGGAATATTTTGATTATCTACCCACTATTAAAGGAAATGCTTACTTTTTAGATTCCAAGTCGTTTGCCAAAGGGAATATTTATTTTGATGGTATATGGTATATTGATGTCCAAATGATTTATGATATAAATAAGGACGAGGTGGTAGTTTTGCTATTTAATAATTTCACCAAAATTGCCTTGGTAAAACAAAAAGTAATAGTTTTCGACTATCAAGGCTATCACTTTAAAAATATAAACAACGACACCATTCATAATAAAACTGAATTAAAATCAGGGTTTTACCAAGAACCTTATAATGGTAAAACAGAGGTATTGGTTAGGTGGGTAAAAAATATTCAAACAACCAGCGGTGGTGTATCGGCTCCTGAATCATATTTTAATGGATATAAAGAGTATTATATTAAAAAGGGCAATACCTATATAAGTGTAGGTAGTAAAGGGGGATTGTATGAAGTATTTAAGGATAAAAAAAATCAAATAAAACAATTTATACGTTCATCAAATATCAGATTTCGTGATAATCCAGAAAAGTTTATGTCAATGGTCGCAGCATTTTATGATAAATTAACCAATTAGAATGAAAAAAAG
The DNA here is from genome assembly GCA_903927645.1 of uncultured Mucilaginibacter sp. Taxonomy (GTDB): domain Bacteria; phylum Bacteroidota; class Bacteroidia; order Sphingobacteriales; family Sphingobacteriaceae; genus Mucilaginibacter. The sequence goes on along the minus strand of CAIYNX010000099.1, from coordinate 3,986 downwards.
AGCTTACCTACTAAGTTTTTGTTTTTTGGTGATATACCAGTTTGTATTAGCCCAACAAAACAATGCTTCATTAATCAGTGTTAATTTTCAGCAAGCCAAGATTGCGCAATTTGTGAGCGATCTTGAAGCTAAAAGTAACTACCATTTTTTTTATGACCCAATACAAATGGATAGTTTAATAGTTACCTTACAAATAGAAAATAAACCGATACAAACAATTATTGATTTAGCATTTAAAAATACCGACTATCATTTTGCCGTGTCGGATCAATTTATTTTTTTAACAAAAGGAAAGCAATTAAAAACAGAGCTGCCCCCGGGTTTCGCTGATATTCAGAAAAATAATCAAACAGAAAAATCTACCAATATTGTACCAGATTATACAGAAGAAACAGAAAAAAAAGTTTTAGAGGCAACTACCGAAAATAAAGTTTACGAAATAGGATTAAAAACGAATCCTATAAAACCGGGAAATTCAATTCTTTCTGGGTATGTACGAAATTTAAAGACAGGCGAAGCCGTAGTGGGTGCAAGTATTTATATTGCAAGTACTAAAAATGGAGTTGCAACAGATCAGTATGGGTATTTTACAATTAGTATCCCTAGAGGTCGACACACCCTGATTATTAGGGCATTGGGAATGCGTGATACCAGAAGGCAAATACTTTTTTATGCTGATGGGAAAATTAATATTGAACTTACAGAACAAATAAATAGTTTAAAAGAGGTAAAGATTTCTGCAGAAAAGGTTGCGAATGTAAGAAGTGTTGAGTTAGGAGTAACACATTTAGATGTAAAAAGTATAAAGCAAATACCAACAGCATTTGGTGAAGCAGATGTTTTGAAAGTTGTTTTAACCTTACCCGGTGTTACCTCGGTTGGAGAGGCTACAACTGGCTTTAATGTTAGAGGTGGTGCAGCTGATGAAAATTTGATTTTACTTGATGGCGCAACCATTTACAACCCTGCGCATTTCTTTGGTTTTTTTGCGGCATTTAACCCCGATATTGTAAAAGATATTCAGTTATATAAAAGTAGTATTCCTGAAAAATTTGGCGGACGGTTGTCATCTGTACTTGAAATTACTAACAGAGAAGGCAATAAAAGAAACTTTACAGGCTCTGCAGGTATTGGTTTATTAACCAGCAGGTTCAATATTGAAGGACCAATAATTAAGGATAAAACCTCATTTATTTTTGGTGCCAGAACAACTTATTCTGATTGGTTATTAAGTGCATTACCTGAAGCCTATAAACACAGTTCAGCTTCATTTAATGATTTTAATTTTGACCTGAGCCATCAAATTGATGATAAAAATAATCTTTACTTATCAAGCTATCTTAGTAATGATCAATTTAGGCTTAATAGCGATACAACCTATGCCTACAGCAATAAAAGCATAGCCATAAAATGGAAACATAATTTTAATAATAAATTATATAGTTTAGTATCTACGGGCATTGACAGGTACCAATATGATATAAATAGCAAGGCAAATCCTTTAACGGCTTATGACCTTAAATTTAATATCAATCAAACAAATTTTAAAGCAGATTTCAATTATTATTTAACAAATAAACACACCATCAATTTTGGTTTAAGTTCAATTCTGTATAAAACAAATCCGGGTAGTTTTGAACCTAACGGTAGCCAATCACTCATTCTTTCGCAGGTTATTAACCCTGAGCAAGCCTTGGAGAGCGCGTTATATTTAGGCGACAAATTTGAGGTATCGCCCAATTTTACCATTAGTGCAGGTATTAGGTATAATATTTATAATTATTTAGGAGCACAAACAATTGATAATTATGCTCCTAATTTGCCAAAAAGTCAAATTAACCTATTGGATAGTACAACCTATAAAGGTGGCCAAATTATAAATACCTATGCAGCACCCGATATTAGAATTTCTGCCAGGTACATTTTAGGCGAAAACCTATCAATAAAAGCAGGATATAATACCCTTCACCAATATTTACATTTGCTTTCAAATACAACTTCAATTTCGCCAACAGATGTTTATAAGTTAAGCGACCCAAATATTAAACCCGAATCAAGCGATCAAGTATCAATTGGAATATTTAAAAATGCCTTATCAAACACCATTGAAATGTCGGTAGAGGTTTATTATAAGCGTTTAAATAATTATTTAGATTATAAAAGCGGTGCAGTTTTATTATTGAACCAACATATTGAACGAGACGTAATTAATACGGAAGGGAAGGCTTATGGCGCCGAATTTTTGCTTAAAAAAACGGCAGGTAAATTAAATGGCTGGTTAAGCTATACGTATTCTCGCACTTTATTAAGGCAAAATGATCCTAATGCCGGCGAATTAATAAATGGTGGTGCATATTATCCTGCAAATTTTGATAAACCACACTCATTTAATTTTACTGGTAATTATAAGTTTACCCACAGGTACAGTGTTTCTTTAGATGTTTCATATAGTACCGGTAGGCCTATCACTTTGCCAATTGCAAAATATGAATATGGTGGCTCTGAAAGAGTATTTTACTCTGATAGAAATGAATATAGAATCCCTGATTATTTCAGGTCAGATTTTTCAATAAACATCGAAGGGAACCATAAAGTACACCAACGAACACATAATTCATGGACTTTGGGTGTCTATAATTTAACAGGTAGGCAAAACGCTTATTCAACCTTTTTTACCGAACAAAGCGGTGTAATAAGCGGCTATAAGTTGTCAATTTTTGCTGCACCAATACCATTTATAAATTATAATATAAGGTTTTAATTTTATGCAGTTTAAAGTCAAATTTTTATTAATATTAATTATTGCCGGTACTATAAGTAGTTGCAAACAAATTTATAACCCTCCGGCTATATCCTCACCAAATACTTATTTGGTAGTGGAGGGTGTAATAAATAGCGGAAGCGATGCAACTATTATTAAATTAAGCAATACAGTTAACCTGGCAAGTAAAGTTTCTGTATCACCCTTATTGCATGCTATAGTTTCTGTTCAAGGTGATCAAAATGTAAGTTATCCATTAATTGAAATAGGGAATGGAAAATATTATACTTCAAATTTAAATTTGGATAATTCGCATAAATATAGACTCATTATCATTACCTCTAATAGTAAAAGCTATTATTCTGATTATGTACCGGTTTTAGATTCTCCTCCTATCGACAGTGTATTTTTCAATTTAAATGGTAATAACGTGGTAATTAATTCGGCAACGCATGATGCTACAAATACAGTTCAATTTTATCGATGGGATTTTAATGAAACTTGGATCATACACTCAGCTTTTTTTTCTTATTTTAAATCAGATGGTACCAAAATTACCTTTAGAAACCTAATTGACGATAATGTATATCAATGCTGGTCGAGCGATACCTCAAATTCTATTGTTATAAATTCAACGTCTAAGCTAAAGCAAGCTGTTATAACTAATAACATAATAACAACAGTAGATAAAAACTCCCCAAAGGTTGTTCACAAGTATAGTATTCTGGTTAACCAATATGCGCTTACCGGTGATGCTTACAAATTTTGGACAAACCTTAAAAGTAATACTGAACAACTAGGGAGTATTTTTGATGCCCAGCCAACACAATTAATAGGAAACATCCATTCAACCACCAACCCCAATGAGCCTGTTATTGGTTATATAAGTGTAGGGAAGGTTTCAACAAAAAGAATTTTTATTGACAACCAGCAAATCCCTTTTACAAATTACCGTGAAGGGGAGGAGTGTGTTTTGGATACCTTTTTGTATAAATATGTATCTCCAGGGGGAAAGACCGCAGTAAATCAGGTAGATGAATATATAAATTATAAAATTGGCGGTAATTATCCACCGTATATACCAGTTTTACCAATTTCAATACCGGGTGGGGCAGTATTAGGATATTCAGCTTCCACTTCTGATTGTACTGATTGTACACTTCGTGGTACAAACATACAGCCTAGCTATTGGAAATAAATGAAGTTGTTTTATTTAATACTAACT